>JAKLDV010000099.1 GCA_022703335.1 Elusimicrobiota bacterium | reverse complement strand
GCCTCCCACCAAGACCGGGTAAACGCCCGACAACATCAGCGCCGCGGTCCGCGTCCGATGGGAACGCGCCAACGCGCTGAGCGCCAGGGAGAGCGGGACCAGGAGAGCGAAGGGCGCCCACACACCGGCGCCGAGCCACACCGCCGCCCCGGCCATCAAAGACATCGACGCCGCGCCGGCGGTCAGCGAGACCAAGCCCGTCGCGAACAAGCCTTTCGCCCGAACGAAGCGGTTGGGCGAGGCCTTGGGAGCCGATTTCTTCGCCTGACCCGGTTTCATCACCTTGGCGTCCAGCTCGGACGGGATATCCGCCGCCCCGCCTTTCAGCTGAACCAGGAAATGCAGGATCCCGACCTGATGCCTCTGCGTTTCCAACGGGAGGTCGTCGAAGATGTCCTGCAACGTGGCGGACCGCGGATCGCCCGTGGCCTCCAAGAGGAGGTTGACGGTGGTGGGGCCGGCGTTGTAAGCGGCCCACGCCAGCTCCTCGGCGGCCAGCGGCGTGCGGCGGCCGTTGTTATAGGTGGCCAACAAGCTCCGATAGAAGGCGGAGCCTTTCTCGATATTCCTCTTCGGTTCCTTCAGATCTTGTCCGCCGAAGAACCTGGACAGCAACTGCATCAGGCCATGCGCGCCTCTCTTCGAAACGAGGCCGGCCTTGCCGCGCGATTCCTGCAGGATGATGGCCCGGATCACATCCGGATCCAGACCGTTCTCCCGGGCCGCGGCTTGAATGAAATCCTCGTAATCCGACAGGGCGCTTTCCTCCATTTTTTCGAGGAGGACCTGGTCCTTGGCCCGGGACAGGAAATTGTCCCGTTCGGCCCGCAGGGACGCCGCGGTGTCCTGTGGAACGGCGACCGCGGTGGGAACAACGGGGGCCGCCGGCGGCCGCGCCTGTTGCTCGGCGGAAACGGACGGTTTCGCCGCCGGGGGAAGGACCGGGGCTCGCGGGGCCGGCGCGGTCGTCTCGATGGTCTGTTGCGGCGGCAGAGGCATGGGATTCCGGTTTTCGCCCGTCGGGCGGCCCAGCCAGGCGGAAACCATCATGGCGGCCGCCAACACAAGGGCGCCGAGGGCCAGGTAAATCTTCTTGGCGAGGCTCCCGGCCGGTTTCTTGTCGGCATCGGGATGCGGCGTCACAAGGGGAAGCGCCTGTGCCGCGACCGGCTTATCCGCTGCGGAAACAACCGCCGTTGTCTCCTTCTTGGGCTCTTCCTTTTCCGGTTCCTCGACCTTCGCGCCGACCGGTTCGCCCGATTTTTTACCGACCGCCGGCGACGGTTTTCCCGCCGAGGGTGCCTCCGTCGTTGTCTTCTTGGGTTCTTCCTCCGGCGTTTCGACTTTCGTTCCGGTCTGTTCGTCCGCCTTTTTTCCGACCAACGGCGCCGAAGTCTCGGCGGGCGATGCGGGGGGCTCGGCTTTTTCCGGCTGTCCTTTCGAACTCAAGTGTCGATCTATCGTCTGACGCAACTCGCCGGCGGCCTGCTTTTTCTTTGCTTCCTCCTGCAAAAAGTCGCGTTTCTTTTTCCGGTTGGCGGGCGACATGAACGCGTAGGCAAAAATGTCGTCAAGCACGTTCAGGTTCCCCTTGGAGAGTTTGGCCAGTTCGTGGCGGATATCGCCGCTCAACACATAGGATAACACGTTCCGCAGCCCCACCGCGATGCCACTGATGACGCCCGCGACGGTGGCCACCACGCCGATGACGACGCTGCTGACCAGGATGGAGGTGAAGAAGACCACGAAGAACCAGGGGAGCCGCAGGTTCTCCTGCATGGGCAGCCACCAGGCGTACAGACTGGCCGACCCGTCGCCCATGGGGATGGGCCCGGCGAACACGGCGGAGACCCAGGTGGCGCAATCCGTCGGGAAGAAGATGCCCAAAATGCTGGAGGCCAGGACGACGAACCCCAGCGTATACGCCCCCCACCGCACGGCGCGGCGGCCCCATTTCTCACCGAACATGTCCCGCCATTCCTTCCCCTCCAGCCAGGTGCGGGCCGGCGCGAAAAGGAAGGAGGAAACGAAAATGGTCGCGGCGCGGAGCATGGAGTCGAACGGCAGCACGGTGTTGAGATATTGAGCATGGAGACCGACATAGGCCAACAAGACGGCGATCAACGCGCTGGACACGGCCGTGCCGACCCTGTTCAGCAGTGGACTGCTTTTCAGTTTGGGATCGAACGCCCGCGGGATGTGGAAAGCCGCCGCCAACACCAGCGCGCCGCCCATGCCGATCAGCCGGATGGTCCCGTAACTGGTCAACAGCGGGAGGATGGTGATCATCACCACCGCCAGACCGACGGCGAACGGCCATCGGAAAAACCAGAGGTATTTAAGGTAGTTGGGGCTCTTGTCGCCCAGGCTGGCCGGGATCCACGGCGCCGGCGGCGGCGGATCGTTCGGCCGGAAGATGTGGTAATAGACGATCTTCGCGGTGTCCTTGATCTGCATGATTTTGATGAAGGGGTTCCGCACCACTTTCGTGGTGTAGGACTGGGATGCACTGAATTCCAGGTTCCCCAACAGTACGTACCCGATGGCCCGGGGAATGCGCAACAACCAGTCGATTTTCCTGGGTTTATTGGCCTCGGGGTCCTTCTCGTCGTAGCCGGGCAGCTTTTTCCCGAACAACAAAGCGGCGATGCTCGGGAAAAGTTTCGGCATGGTCAGAAGGATCATCAGGAACGTAAAGAGGATCTCGCCCAGGAACGGGAAGTGCACCTCGATGTTGCCGGGCCTGAGCATGGCGATGAAGGTCACGGCCAGTTGCAGGAACCAAATGGGCTCGGTGATCTGCCCGCGCAGGACCATGTTGGACTCATACATGTGACCGGGAGACATGCGCGGGATCCACATCTTCCCCGACGCCTCCATGGCGCGAAGTTTCCGACTGGCCGGTTTGAACAGGAACAGCCCGACGGTCAGGGCCGAGGCAAGACCGACCAGAATCGGAATCCAGACGAAATAGGTCATGGAGGCGCCCAAGAGCCCCGCGATGGCAAAAGCCGGATACCAACCCACCTTGAACGCCGTCATCCACGGGTGGTCCCGGACGGACGGAGCCAGCCGGAACACGAACAACTGGGGCCAGTCGAAGATCTTCGACCATTTGGTCTCGTCTCGGGCGGCCTCCTGGAGATAAAAATACTGCGGGTCTTCCGACATGTCCACGTCGCCCACGTAGGCCATTTTTCCCGCCAGAATGGTATGGACCTCGTCTTCACTCTTCGGCAGAACATCGTTGGTCGATTTCAGCCGAGTGTAGAAAGGCCAGATCTTCTCATACGCCTGCGTTTTGAGAAGTTTTCGATAATAGTCCCGGTCGCGGTACATGTATTTGCCGGGAGCGCGCACGGACTTAAAGAGATATTGCTGGGCCTCCATCATGAAATTGAGCATGTCCAACGGGAAATACTTCATGATGAACGTATGCAGGGAGGAGTAGACGTCGTTGAACACCATCTTGCACCGGTACATGTAGGCTTCGTTGCGTTCATCCGCGGCGGTGGCGGCCATGCGCAAAAGTCCGTCGTAGTCCACCTCGTTCCCCATGTCGTAGGTGAGCGTGAGGTCGAACTCCCCCTCCCGCTCGCGGTGCAGCGATGTTCCGCTGACGCAAGTTCCTCAGGTCGCGCGGGTCGGAGGGGTCGCCGAAGAGGACGTCTTCGAGGGGCATGGGCACCCGCTTCGATTTGTCCACGGTGCCGTCGGGATTATTGACGGGGTCCACGTTCAATTCCTGTTCCAGGGGATCGGTCACGTTCTGGTATTCCTCGTCCGTCTCCATGAACCAGCGGTGGACCACGTATTGCATGAAGGGCTTCTTGACGGGGGTGCGCCGCAGGAAGATGTAGGTGCGCCGCTTGACGGCCGCGGCCAGCTCCGCCGCCTCCTCCTCGCTCACGTCGCGCCGCAGGATCACGCTCAACTCTTTGGCGGTGAGCAGTTCTTCGAGGCGCTCCTTCAAGAAATGCTTGATGATCTCATGCTCCTTATCGGTGGCGTCGCCCCGGGGCCCGGAACCGCGGCTCTGGAGGACCATGTTGTAGTAAAGGTTCTGCTGGCCGCCGGCCTTTTTGGCGCGGAGGTAATCCTCGATCAGGAGCGGGATGGTCTGACGTTGAAGGATGAAATCGTATTCGATCCGCGAATTCTTCTTTATCATCGACGGCTCTTCCTTGTCGAAAGACACGAAGTCGCTCAGGATAAGCTTGAGCGGCGTGGAATCCGGGATCCGGCCGGCTTCCATGATGTCCTTCCGGCGGTGCAAGTGGATGAAGGACGACTCCTTGCCGGTGATCTTGGTCTGCAGTTTTTTGAAGGGCTCGAACACGTGGGCCCCGATCCAGATGATGGGGAGAAGGATGTATTTATCCGCCACGATGGTGGTCATGTACCACGTCACCACAACGAACAGGGTCAGGCGGGCGGCGTTGAAATACGAGAAGTTCAGCGACAGCACCACGCCGCCCGTCAGCAACGTGGCGGTGATGACCGTCCGCATCGTGAAGAAGAGCACCTCCGACCAGGAGAGGGTCAGCTCTTTGCGCTGTTCCTTGCTCATCTTCCGATGGCCGAAGAATTTTTGGAAAAGGAGGAAGGCGAATTTCACGGTGCCGGCGATGGCGCCCAGCGCCATGATGTTCTGGATGTTCCCCCACCCCTTCTGTTTCCACGCGTTGTAGCGCCATTTTTCGAACTCGGACCAGTTCCTCTGCCAGAGGGATTCCGGGAGGCGCCTCATCAATTCGTCGCGGACCATCTGGCTGTACATGGCGAAGATGGGCCGGCCCATGCGTTTTTCAAGGATCTTGGCGTCGTACCCGGGGCCCAAGATGTCGACGATGCCGATGTGCGTCTTGGTGTTGGGGTTGAGGTGATCCAAGAGCGCCAGAACCCATTTCTTCCGCATCCCCAGGTTCAAGTCGTAATAACCGCGCGGGGCCTTGGTCATATCGTCGACGACGGATTTCTCCGCGTCGGCGCGGCGGGCCTCCTCCATCATCCGCTCCACGCGCTGCATCTTTTCGCCGTACATCCGCAACGCCACGGGGCTGATGCGGCGTTCCTTCATCCGCTGAACCAGGGCCGGCAGCTGATACGGCGTCAGCTCGATGCCCATCCGGGCCATTTCGGCGACGATCTGCGCCTCCAGTTGTTTCTCGTCGATGGGCGTCCGCACGATCTCCTTGGTCGGCAGGTCGGCCAGGCCCAGCTTGAAAATATCGGAAGAGAAGAGCAGGTCGTCCAGCGTGTCCCGGTCCCGCGGCAGGCCGTGGGCCTCGCCGATATCCCGGACCAGGTTCGCGAACTCCAGCCATTGACGGATGTCCGGCAACTCCACCGCGCCGGCGATGGCGTCGGCCGCCAGGGAGCGGGACTTGGATTCGGAAATGGGCAGCCCCATCTCGCGGTAAAGGCCTCGGATCTTCACGGCATAATCAAGCTGTCGGCGGATCTTGGCCACGTCCCTTGCCACCGCCTCGTCCCGGGTCAGGCCCAACCCCTTCTCCATCGCCTGGCGGTCACCGGCGCTCATGAAACCGAACCGGTCGAAAATGTCGTCCGCGAACGCGGCCACCACGCCTTTTTCCTGTTCCGTCAGTTCCGTCCGGCCGTACATGGTCTGGGCCACGAGATCCTTGAGGTGGATGAACCGGAACAGCACCTCCTCCGGCGTATAGCCGAGTTCCTTCATTTTTTTGAGGTAATAGGCCTTTTCTCCCTCGTCCAGGTTCATCCCGTAGCTCGTCCGCGCCAACCGGTCCAATTCCAGCAAAGCGGTCTTTTTGGCGGCCTCGTTCTGAAGTTCCGCCCGGTAGCGTTCCACGCGCGCCGCGCGTTCCGCTTTCAGCCGGTCCTGGATCGGTTCAAGGACCGACCTCTCCCGGGCCGACTCGTCCAACAGGAGCTTGACGGCTTTCTGGCGCGCCTCGTAACGGACGAGGTAATCGATGAGGCGCGGAGCCAGGAACTCCTCCATGCGCGCCACTTCTTTCTGCAAGTCGTCATGCAGGTTCCCCTGCGGGTTCCGCTCGTACATGGCCGGGGCCAGCAAGTCCATGAAGGTCTGCTTCGCCTGCGCCATCAACTCGGCGAACTCCTGCTGATAGGCGACGACGGCGCCGGCGTCCAGATTCCGCTCCTTCCGCAGACGTCCTTCCAGGTCCCTCCACCATTCCATGATCTGATTGGTCCGTTCTTTGGAGGGCAGTTCCCCCTCCGTGGTGAGGTGGGTCAGAAGGACGCGGCGGAGGAGGCCGGCCTCCTCGCCCAGGTCCATAAGGAAGACGTCTTCGCGGGCGGTGGAGTTGAAACGGTCGCG
Source organism: Elusimicrobiota bacterium (assembly GCA_022703335.1). Lineage (GTDB taxonomy): Bacteria > Elusimicrobiota > Elusimicrobia > FEN-1173 > FEN-1173 > JAKLDV01. Next base: position 2,456 of record JAKLDV010000099.1, on the reverse strand, counting down.
GGTATACCCCTCGAGATAATCGTTCAGTTCCGGTTTGTTCCGACGGAAAGGTTCGATGAGGGCACTGAGGGCCTGCGGGGCCAGAAAATCGCCGAGCCCTTCGCGGGCCGCCCGCTGGATCTTGAACATGTCGCGGAACCACGCCCGGATCTCGTTGGCCCCCTGGCCCAACTGGAGCATGCGGGAGCCCAAACCGAATCGCTGCGCCTTGCTCAACCTCGGCATCTGGCCGCCCAACGCCGCGGCGTTCTGTTCCTCCATCCCCTCGCTGATGCTGTCGTATTTGAACAGCAGTCCGATCTCCTCGAGGGAGTTCAGGCCGCGGGTCACCATGTTCAGATAGGAGGAAAGGTCGCTCTTGGAGAGTTCCCGCGGAACGCCGTCCTGGGTATGCAGGAGCATATAGATGGCCTGGAGGTACATCTTGGCTTTCTCCTCGGCCACCAAGTCCTGTTCGGTGAACCCGCGGAGCCGCATGTATTTGGCGGCCTTGAAGACCGCGTCGCCGTCCATCACCTTGCGGTGCATCAGCCCTTCGCGGTTCGGCAAGCCGTCCGCATGACCGGTGATGTAATAGAAGAAGAGTTTGCGTTCGGCCGGCGACATCCATTCGGGCAGGTTGGCCTGGGTCGCGTATTCCCTCAGGAGCGCCGCCCCCGCGTTGCGCGACGCGCGTTTGGCCGCGGCGTAATCCGCGAAGAAGCGTTCGATCTCCCCGTTGATGCCCAGGTCCAGGGAAACGAAGTCCATGTCCTGCCGCAGACCGTGGAGCAGTTCATAGAAATATTGTCCTTCGCCGTCTTCCAGAGAGATCCCGTTCTTCTGAGCGGCGTCGTAGACGCGGTTCAGTTTGTCCATCACATAGGACAGGTCCTCCCCGGTGATGTCGGCGAGGGAGCCCACTTTCCGGCCGTTGCGGCGCAGGGCCCCGTTCTCGATCTCCAGGGTGAGGACTTTTTCGAGCATGCGCGTGCGAGCGGCCAGTTCGCCCCACACCCGGACGCGTTCCAGCGGATCGGAAACATGGGTATCGAACGACTGGGGCAGGCCGACGGCCGCGGCGTATTTCTCAAATTCATCCGTGAGGTTCTCGGCGGCGTAGATGACGTTGTTCAGGTGCGCCGTCACCTCCGCCATCGTCCACTTTTCCTTCATCCAGTCCAAGGTGATGGCGCTCAACATGCCCTGGGCGTCCGTGCTCAACCAATTGATGGCGACGTTCTGGGGGATCTGCAGCTGCATACGGACGTATTTTTCAGCGACGGGAGATTCGCGCAGTTGGACGAGCTTGTCGATGAAATCCTTGAAATTGGCACCCAGCCGGGCCCGGTCCTCGTCGGTCAACGCCGCGCGCGGATCGCGGTAGCCCCTGTCCCGCATGAACTGGTCCGCCCAAAAAAGCGTGGTGGCGAAAACCATATTGCTTCTCTCGTTCTGCAGTTCGATCTCGATGATGTTCCGCAACTTGCGGATGGTCTGGTCCAGTTCGGCCTTGTCCGCCGGAGACACGTCGGCCCGAGCCTGTTTGGCCTGGAGTTCATGGATCCACTTGTTCAGGAAGCGGAGGCGATCGGAATCGGGCAGTTGGGCTAGTTCCGACATGCCGGCGTCTTTGAGATAACGTTCCACCTCCGGCAGGAACGTGCGCTGCACCATCCCCATATATTCCACCATCTGGCGGGGCGTCATGTTGCGGGCCACGGCAAACGCCATGAGCGACCGGTAGAGGCTTTCCTGTTTCAGGTCGCCCAGTTCGCTGATTTCCTGCGGACGACCGTCGACCATCACGCCGCTCTGCAGGCCGGCGTTGATGTCCGCCAGCGAGGAGAGGCCGGGGAAGAACCGCTCCACCACCTCGCGGGCGGCCTTGCGATACGCCGCCTTTTCGCTGGAGGTCAAATGGCGGAACATGAAACGGTTCCATGTGGCGGTGCGGCTGCGCAGGAGCCGGAGGTAGGCCTCCTGGTCGGCCCGGTCCACCGGTTCGCCCCGGTGTTCCCGGGCGGCCACGGCGAAGAGGCGCAGGTCGGAATCCATCCGGGACTTCAACCAGGCGTCCTTCTCTTGCTGCGTCAGCGGCTGGCCCTTGGCCTCGGCCCGATCCATCCTGTCCTGAAGTTCCAGGGCATAGAACACCGCCAGCGAGACCTTCTTCATCAGGTTCCGGTCGGCCCGGTAGCCGATCTCCGGATCGAACATCAATTCCCGATGATACGGGAACAACCGCCCGGTGACCGGCTCGATATAGGTGGACAGAACGTTGGGCAGATCGTCGGGCTCGTTGAGATTTTTCAATTCCGCATACACGTGCGGGAGGATTTCACGCAGACGGTCCATGGTTTTGTCGTCGGCGGTGAAACGGTAGGTCTTGAACAGACCGTCCAGGAGCGTCGCCCAGTCGTCCACGTTATACAGGTGCTGATCGGTGGCCGGGATATCGGATTCCCGAAGGACCC
>JAKLDV010000098.1:5626-8900 GCA_022703335.1 Elusimicrobiota bacterium | reverse complement strand
ACGGAAATAACCGTCAATGCGGAGTTGATCGAGACCGTGGAGGCCACGCCGGACACCGGCATCTGCCTCGTCACGGGGAACCGTTTTGTGGTGCGGGAAAGCGTCGACGAGGTGACGGAAAAGATCGTCGATTACCGCAAGAAAATCAGCGCGGAACGCAAAGTCGTCAACCCCATCGAAGGATTCCGACGGGAATAGGCCGTCCGCGCCGGCCGTTCCCGAAAACGCGAGAACCGTGCCCAGGAGGGCATAACCTATGGACATAGCGACGATACTCGGCATCATCCTTTTCATCGGCATGGCGCTTCGAGCCATCACCTGGAGCGAGGGGGTGGCCGGGCTGAAACCGTTCATCAACGTGGAGGCGTTCCTGGTGGTCATGGGGGGCACTTTCTGCGCTCTGCTGGTCAATTACGATTTGAAACAGGTGCTGGGTTTGGCGAAGGTTCTCAAAAAAGTCCTCTCCACCACGGGCGAGGACACCTCGCAGTTGGTCACCACGTTCGTCAACCTCAGCCAGAAGGCGAAGAAGGAGGGGTTCCTCGCGCTCGAGAGCGACATCAAAAACCTCAACGACGATTTCTTGAAACGTGCGTTGCAACTCGTCATCGACGGTTCCGACCAGGAGTTCATCCGCAACATGTTGGAGACCGAGATCGGGTTCATCCGCGAGCGGCACAAGGTGGGCCGGGAGATCTTCAACGCGTTGGGCACCTACGCCCCGGCGTTCGGCATCATCGGCACGGTCATGGGGATGATTCTGATGCTCAACTCCATTTCCGACGTGGAAGAGGTGCCGCGCCGGATGGCCTTGGCCCTGGCGGCGGCCTTCTTCGGCCTGGGCGCGGGCTACCTGCTCTTTTTGCCCATGGCCGGCAAGCTCCATCGTCGATCCGAGGAAGAACTCTTCGTGAAGGAGATCATCGTCCGCGGTGTTCTGCTCCTGCAGAGCGGCGCCACGCCCAGCCTGGTGGAGGCCAACCTCAAGGCCTACCTCGAGCCCTCCAAACGCCAATTGATCAAGGAAACGTGATCCGGCCGGGCACTGTTTCCCATGCCGCTTAAGCCCCGAAACCTCATAGACGAAGACGACCCGCGGGTGTCCCAGATCGGGCACCCCGCTCCGCCCTGGCTGGTCAATTACGCCGACCTGATGACGGAATTGGTGTGTTTTTTCGTCATCCTCTACGCCGTTTCCGCCGCCCTCAACAAGCAGGTTGTCAGCGCCAAAAAAGAGATCGAGAAAATGATCCAGGAGGGGAAGGTCCAGGGCGAGGTGAAGGTCACCAAGGAGGGGATGTATATCACCCTCCAGGAGCAGGGGAAAAAAGTTTTTTTTGAGAGCGGCAGCGCCGAACTTTCCCCGGACATCAAGGAGATCGTCGCCAAGATCGCCCCCACGTTGCAGAACCTGAGCCAGAAACACGACATTCTTGTCGAAGGACACACCGACAACGTCCCCACCACCAAACAGTACGCCTCCAACTGGGAACTTTCCACGGCGCGAGCCACCAATGTGGTGAGGGAACTGGTCCAGAACCACGGCGTGAACCCGCGTCACATCTCCGCCGTGGGATACGGCGAATACCGGCCGGTGGGGACCAACGACTCGCCGGAAAATAGGTCCAAAAACCGGCGCGTGGTCTTCTTCGTCAAGAATACCCCGCCGCCGGACGTCGCCAAGCAGCGGCCTCCTCCCGAGGAGTAGTTTCGGTTTCATTCGGTTGACGGGCTTCTGGCGGTGTGCTAGACTTCTACCCCAAGAGGCGCCCCCATGCTGTCGCCGCGGGGCGCCTTCCTTAAAAAGTCACCTCATCACATAGTCGGGAATTTCCAATACCCGCAGGGTCGTGCAATAGTCAGCGATCACGGTTTCAAAGAACACGGGGACGGTGAAGTCCGCCCCGGCGAACTTTCTACCTAATAAGGAGAACGAAGGACAAATGGGCAAAAAATACGTGTATTTCTTTGGCAACGGCAAGGCGGAAGGCAAAGGCGATCAAAAGGATCTTTTGGGCGGCAAAGGGGCCGGCTTGGCGGGCATGTCCAGCGCCGGGGTCCCCGTGCCGCCGGGCTGCACCATCACCACCGAGGTCTGCCGCCACTATTACGCCAACAACCGAAAACTCCCCAAGGAGCTGGCCCCGCAGTTCAAGGAGGCCATGGAGAAACTGCAGAAATCCCTCAACAAGCGCTTCGGCGACGCCAAGGACCCCTTGCTGGTCTCCGTGCGTTCCGGCGCCAAATTCTCCATGCCCGGCATGATGGACACCATCCTGAACCTCGGACTCAACGACATCGCCGTCGAAGGGTTGGCCGCGAAGACGGCCAATCCCCGTTTCGCCTGGGACGCCTACCGCCGGTTCATTCAGATGTTCGGGAACGTCGTGATGGAGATCGAAAAAGGAGATTTTGAAAAGGTCCTCGAATCGGTCAAGCACGAAAAAGGCGTGAAGTTGGACACCGACCTGAAGACCGACGACTTGAAGGAAGTGGTGAGGCGGTACAAAGCCCTCGTGAAAGAGAAAACCGGGCAGGACTTCCCGCAGGATCCGTGGAAACAGCTGGAACAGGCCCGTGACGCCGTGTTCAAAAGCTGGAACAACACCCGCGCCATTTCCTACCGCCGGCTGAACAAGATCCCCGACGATCTCGGCACCGCCGTGAACGTTCAGGCCATGGTGTTCGGCAACATGGGCAACGATTCCGGCACCGGCGTGGGGTTCACCCGCAACCCTTCCTCGGGCGAACATCAGTTCTTCGGTGAATACCTGACCAACGCCCAAGGCGAAGACGTGGTGGCCGGCATTCGTACGCCCAAGCCCATCTCGGAGTTGGGGAAGGACATGCCGGAGGTCTACAAACAACTCCGCGACATCACCACCAAACTGGAAAAACATTACCGGGACATGCAGGATTTCGAGTTCACCATCGAAAAAGGCCGGCTGTTCATGCTCCAGACCCGCACCGGCAAACGCACCGGCATCGCGGCGGTTCGCTTGGCGGTGGAGATGGTGACGGAAAAATTGATCACGAAGGAGGAAGCCCTTCTGCGCGTGGAGCCGGATCAGCTTTCCCAGCTCCTGGCCCCCGTGTTCGACGGAAAAGAAAAGGCCGTCGCCGTCAAAGGCGGCCGTTTCCTGGCCAAAGGCATCGACGCCGGTCCCGGCGCCGCCTGCGGCCGCATGGCGTTCACCGCGGAGAAGGCCGTGGAGATGGCCTCCCACGGACCCGTGGTCCTGGTGCGCCCGGAAACCAACCCGGACGACATCGA
>JAKLDV010000098.1:0-5616 GCA_022703335.1 Elusimicrobiota bacterium | reverse complement strand
ATCCCGAAGCCGCGGACGCCCGCGGCGGGATCCGCGTCATGCAAGGGGTGTTGACGATGCAGATGAACGGTTCGGGAATCCTTACCGCCATCGGCGGCCGCACCAGTCATGCCGCGGTCGTCGCCCGCGGCATGGGCAAACCGTGCGTGGTGGGTTGCGGCGAACTGAAAATCAACGAACACGCCGGCACCCTCTCCGTCAACGGCCATTCGTTAAAAGAGGGGGACTACATCTCCATCGACGGTTTCACCGGCGAGGTGATCGTCGGCCAGGTGCCCACGCTCCCGTCGGAAGTGATCCGTGTGATGCGCGGCGAGATGGACGCCAAAGACGCCCCTCTCTACGACGTGTTTCAGACCATCATGAAGTGGGCGGACGGCGTGCGTAAGCTGGGCGTGCGCTCCAACGCCGACGTGCCGCGCGACGCCAAGATGGCCCGCGCCCTCGGCGCCGAAGGCATCGGCCTCTGCCGCACCGAGCACATGTTCTTCGCGCCGGAACGCCTGCCGTTCATGCAGGAGATGATCCTGGCCGACACCGAACAGGACCGTCGCAAGGCCCTCGACAAGCTCCTGCCGTTCCAAAAGGACGACTTCAAGGGGCTGCTCAAGGAGATGAAAGGGTACGGCGTCACCATCCGCACGTTGGACCCGCCCTTGCACGAATTCCTGCCCAAGACCCGCGAAGACGCCGAGGAACTTTCCCGCAAGATCGGTATTCCGGCGGAAAAGATCATGGCCAAAACCCAGGAACTGCATGAGTTCAACCCCATGCTCGGTCATCGCGGCTGCCGGTTGGGGATCACCTATCCGGAGATCACCGAGATGCAGGCCCGCGCCATCATCATGGCGGCCTGCGAGCTGAAAAAAGAAGGGATCACCGTCGTGCCGGAGATCATGATCCCGCTCGTCGGAAACATCAAGGAACTGCAGGATCAAACAGCCCTGGTGCGCCGCGTGGCGGACGAAGAGATGAAATCTTCAGGGGTGAAGGTGAAATACCTGCTCGGCACCATGATCGAGGTGCCGCGCGCCGCCCTCACCGCCGGAGAGATCGCCGGCGATGCGGAGTTCTTCTCCTTCGGCACCAACGACCTGACCCAGATGACCCTCGGCTTTTCGCGAGATGATGCCGGCAAGTTCACCCGGGTTTATCTGGACAAGAAAATATTCAAGGACGACCCGTTCCAGACCCTCGACCAGACCGGCGTGGGCCGCCTCATGGACCTGGCCGTGAAAGAAGGCCGCAAAGTCCGCAAGGACCTGAAATGCGGTATCTGCGGCGAGCACGGCGGTGACCCGGCCAGCGTAAAGTTCTGTCACCGCGTGGGTCTGAACTACGTTTCCGCCAGCCCCTACCGCGTGCCGGTGGCGCGTCTGGCGGCCGCCCAAGCCGTCGTCGAGGAAAAAACCGGGAAATCCTACACCTCGAAGTGACCGGGCCCGACGGGCTCGGTCATCCGGAGGGGCGCTAGCCCCGAAGGAGCTCCGAGGGAAACAGCTTAAAAGAGGCGGGGCTTGAACGATATCGTTCAAGCCCCGCCTCTTTTATGGGTAAAAAGGAGGGGGACGGGAAGGGGGTGTTTATTGCCTTGCGTAAAGACGAACACTGAAATCGGGCAGTTCCTCGTCGAGGAACACGGCGATTTCTTGAAAACGGAGGGTTTTCCGAACGTCCCTGTATTGGCGCCAGAATTCCGTTTCTTCGCGTTGGAGGGAGGTCTCCCAGGGGTAATTGGTGGACTGGAGATCTTGCACCCATTTCGCCACAAGATCGTGATGGGCTAAATCCCACGACTCCGAGGTGACGAGAAAATCGCAGGTTTTAAAATTTGAGAGCCACCTTTCATTCGGGCGCATGTCCCAGGGAGGTTTGCCCGTTTTTATGAAAGAAATCGTCCAGTGGCGCGGGGCATAAAGCCAGGTCGACAGTCCCCATAAAGCGTGACTTCGGGAGGCGATGAGCAGTTTTCCACCAGCCGGTTTCAGGCGGTCGACCATTTCCAGAACGGCGATCGGATTTCTCTTCCAGCGGTGTTCGCTCATCGAAACGACTTTGTTGTCGATCACAAAATTCTTGGAAACAAGGCGGTTTTTCGGAGGGATGGGGGAGGAGAATTGATAGAACTGCACGGCCGCCACAAGGAGAATGGCTGTTCCGAGGATATCTCGGACCATTCGGTTCCCTATCGACAGGAGGCCATATCCCATGGCCAGGGCGACCGCGGGCAGATAGGGGATCGCGTGCCGGGTCAGTTTCCAGTGGGGCATGAATGTCAGTATCGTCCAGGGAACCAGTATCCACGGGAGGATGACGAAGAGCGGCTCCCTGTTTCGATTTTTTAGCAGGGCGAGCCCACCCACTATAAAGAGGAGAAAAAGCGGCCAGGACAGCTGCCGATGGATGAATCCCCACGTCATGACGGAGACGTCGACCCATCCGGCGATTTCTTCCATTGGGTCTCTCCAGCGGAGTGCGTCTAGGTTCCAGTAGCGCGGTGCAAGTAGGCCGACAAAAACGGCGGCGGCCAGAAATATATTGAAGAGAACGCGTTTATTGCCGACGAAGATTTTTTTCCACGCCAGATAAAGGACGTAGAGCAGCGGTCCTGCGATGAAGGCAAGGGCTATGTGGGTGTCTTTCATCAGGCTGGCCGCTGCTGCGGCCATTCCGAAACCGATACATGGCAGGGGCCGGGAAAATCCTTCGCTTTTCAGGAGAAGCCAGAGGGTTAGGGGGAGCAGTCCCATCGTTCCGAATTCCAGGCAATACGATCGGGAATAAAGATAGACAGCGGGGGTCAATGAAAAAAGAGCCGCCGACCAAAGGCCCAGAGTCTTGTTTTGAAAACGTTCGCCGAGAAATTGGATGAAAACAACAGCCAGTGAAAAATACAATAGGTTGGGCAAGAGGAGGCTGACGATGCTTTTCCCAAAGAGAAAAACGCTGACGATGGAACCGAGGTAATACAGCGGCGAATAGCTGTAATTTTCCCGCAGGAGCGCCATAAAGTCCCCCCAGCGACCATCCAAAAGCGCCGAATAATGGGGAATCATCAACTCGATTTGTCCCAGATCTTCTCCGGGCGCGCGCGCTCCGAAATGGCGCAACCACACGATGTGCTGTATCGCGTAAAACGCGATGAGGGCACTCAGGAGGAGAGGGGTTCGTAGATTCAACGTCCGGGACGAGATCGGGGGTGATGGCATGTGAAATTCTCCCTCAGCCAAATGCATTTTGATACCATGTGAAAAATTACACCATTACGGATAATATGATTTTCCGACAGAGAAAACGAAGATTTTTAATGAATTTCGCTGCGAGACTCCTGCTCTTGGGGGGCGGCGCGGTGGTGGCGCTCTTGGTGGCGGAAGCGGGAGTGCCTCTGGCGGGTTCTGTTTGGGGGGGCATTTTTTCGCGTCTTGCAAAGGGGGATGGGGGATTTCTCTTGTACGCTGTGGGTGAGTCAACGGTGGTCGGAGAACCTTTCGCGCCGAAAATATCCTTTCCGAAGATAACCGCGCGCATGTTCGAAGACAAAATAAGGGGGGAGCCCATCCGGATAATCAATCTCGCCGAACAGGGGGCGTGTCTGGAGGACCAATACTGGAAACTTTTTCGGGAATTGTTCCTTCGCCCTCCCAAGGGGCGAGGGGTGTTGTTGATTTATGCGGGCATTAACGAGCCGGCGGGCCCCGACGAGTCCCGCGTTTTTTTCGCGTGGCGATTATGGCAAAGATCCATCGTGTTGTCGCGTTTGGAATACTTGATGAGGCGGGACAGCGAATTTCTCGGGGCCGGCTTCACGGACGGGAAATACGAGACCCGTTTACAGAAAATTATTGGGCTGGGAAAAAAGCATGGCTTAACCGTGATCGTGTCGACCCTCGTCGGCAATCTGCGCTATGAACCAACGCAGGACAACGCCGGGGTTTTGGAGTATTTTGGAGAGGCGTATGAGGCCGAGAGGCGGGAGGAATTCAGAAGGGCGTTGGGGCTTTATGAGGAGGCGCGCTCTGCGACAAAGGGCGGCGTCTTGGCGTTTAAATATTTTCATACGGCGCGCTGCCATGAGCGATTGGGCGAGTATGAGACGGCAAAGGAATTCTATTGGAAAGCGGTCGATTGCGGCAACGGTCGTCGGCCGACGCGCCGGCAAAACCGGATCATCGTCGGATTGGCCAAGAAGAACGGAGTTCTCCTTGTGGACGCCGCTCGTCGTTTCGAGGAGCGTGCTCCCCATGGCATTCCAGGATACGATCTTTTCATGGACGCGCATCACCCCGCGATCCTCGGCTATCTTTTGCTGGCCACCGGTTTTTCGGAAGAGATAGGGCGGGCCTTTCAAACGGCGCGGGTTTGGAGGACCCCGACTCCAGCGGATATCGCGTCTTTTTTCGAGTTCGGCCCGGAGGATTTTTTCGACACATATATCTCGAGGGTGTTGTGGTTCTGCGGGGAAGCGACTGAGCAGGAGGGGCGGTCTGAACGGATGGAAATCGCCAGGCGATATCTGGCGGCGGCGGAGCGGATTCACGGGGAAAATATCAACGTTTATCTGGGACACCTGATGATCTGCACTCTTGAAAAAGACAGTCTCGGTATCCGTCATTGGCTTGAAAAGGGGAAATTCCTGACGGAAAACAAAGATTTCTTTGAGACGAACACTTCGGCTGAGTTCCGTGGCTGGTTCGCGAAGCGCTTGGCGGAGGCGGTGGTTTCTCCCGCCGTTGGCCGGGAATAGCCGCCGCTTTCGACGGCTATTGGGGCGACGACTGCGAGGTGGCGCTGGGGGCGGTTTGTCCGCTGCAGGGTTAACGGCGGATTTTTTTTATCAGCGGGGAAAGGTGGGCTGCGATTGTTCGGGCCACGGCTTTATTCGATGCGTCCTTGATGTGGATGGGATCTCCGAAAATCTCGTCGGTCTCATTTTTGAACAGTTCACTCAAGTCGACGACGTTCAGGGAATGGATTTCGCGCGCTCTTCGCATCTCGCGGGAGATATGCTCACGCACCTTGAGCGCATGGCGGCCAAGGGGAGTTTCGCAGTCTGGTCGGGCGAAGAAAGCCAGCGGCTGGAAAAAGGCGATGAATTCGGCGCCGAACGCCCTGGAAATGGTCTGGGCTTTTACCAGATTGCGTACATAGTTCTTCGCGATTTCTTCCCGCCACGATTCGGTCTCGTAACCGCTTTGTTTCCTGAAATCGGACCGCCGCGTGAATTTTTCGACAAAATAGGGGTGCAGGAGCGTCCGTAATAGCTCGCTTTTGAACGCCATGAGGGAGAACAGGGGGTATCGGGCGCCGTTCTGGAGGAGCGGATTTCTTTCGGAAACCATGAAGTTGAAGGGATATCCGGGTCGCGGATCGTCGTCATACGGCGACAGGATGTCGTTTCCCCCGTCGTACATAACGATCAGGTCAGGTTTTAAGTCCACGACCCGGTAGACGATGGTTGCCAGTTCTTGACCGCTCACGTGGGAGGGCACGCCGCCGTTAATCACGTGCACGTTATGGAATCCGCGTTGTTGCAGTTCCGATTCGACCAGTTCCGGGAGCGGCCGCCCCTCGCCCGAGTTCCCGCCCACGTCGCGCGTGGAAGGGCGAACCCATCCC
>JAKLDV010000097.1 GCA_022703335.1 Elusimicrobiota bacterium | reverse complement strand
TCTTTTTGAATTACAAGATAAACGACGGCCCGGTCATGAAAACCGAATGGGAGTGGGGTTCCGCGGGGCGGGCGGAAAAAGCCGCGAACGGGGACTTTGACCATGTTTGGTCGTTGAGGGAACTCGGCCTGCGCGCGGGAGACACGGTGCGTTATCACCTTTCCGCGAAGGACAACAACGCCGTTTCCGGCCCGTCCGAGTCCCAAAGCGCCGCGTTCCTTCTCCGCGTGGCTTCCTATGAGGAGGAACACGAACGGATGGAACGTGAGTTGGCGGAGGCCCAGAAGGAACTCCTGGGCCTTTTGGCGGAAGAAACGCTTCTGCGCGAAAACCTGAACGCCGCCCCGGTGGATTGGGAGGGACTGGACAGGAGCCAGGCGGCGTTGCGTCATCGGACGGCCGCTCAGGCGAAACGGTTCGATGCGCTGGTCCAAAAGATAAGGACCGATCCGCTGATGGACGAGGCGGCCGCCATCGAATACGAGGGGGTTGCCCGGAATTTGACGGAGTTGGAGCGGGACGCCATGGCCCGGGCGGAAGAGGCCGTCCGTTCCCGGCAAAAAGAATCGGCCGCTCCGGCGATGGACGAGATCGTGTCCGAGCTCGAACGGCTTTCCCTTTTGGCGGAGGACGCGCAACAGGCCCGGCGGATGAGGGACGTGCTGGCGCGGCAGGACGACATGACGCGCGCCGCGGAAAACCTGCTCGACGAGCTCTCCTCGCGGCCGGCCGGCGCGTTTTCCGACGAGGAAATGAAACGCTGGGCCGAGACGATGGCGGAGATCGCCCGGTTGACCCGGGAGATCTCCGAACAAATCCAAAAGATGCCGAAAGAACTGCCGGAGGATTTCGTCAACCAGCCGGGAGTGAAGAACCTCCGTTTCGACGAAGTCCAGTCGGCCGCGGAGGAACTGCGCCGGGCGCTCTCGGCGGGCTCCTCCGCCGGGGCCCTGGCGGCCGCAAAGCAACTCCTCGACCGGCTGAAAGAGATCCAGAAGAACCTCGAGGACTCGGCGCGTCAATCTCCCGGGAGTTCTTCCTGGTATGGCGACGAACTGATGGGGGACATCGGCAAAAGACAGAAGGAACTTCAGGGATTGATCGAACGCCAAGAAAAAATAAAGTCCGGCACCGACGCCCTCTCGCGGTCGGCGCTGGCGGGATTGCTGGAAAGACAAAAGACGCTCATGGGGGAGGTGTCGGTCGATCTCGACCGTTGGGACCCGCGCTTTCGGGAGTTCCAGGAACGCTTCTCCTCGTCGGTGGAGCCCGTCTTCCGGTTGCAGAACATGGCCCGGTTTCAGCGCGCCGAGGCCCTCTTGCGATCGGCCCGGGAGGAGTTGGGCCGGAGGGATCTCCAGAACACGCCCGCCGGGCTGGAGGAACTCCATTCCAAACTTCAAGAAGTGGAAGGGGCCCTTCGCGAGGAAAAGCTCCGCTTGACGCTGGAGGACGGAGGAAAACCGTCCGCCAACGGGACGGCCCGGACTCTCCGTCCCGCCGAATTGCCGCAGGAAACGCGGCGTGTCTATGAATTGCTGGAAGGACTGGAGAAGACGGCGGGGGAACTGGGCGGCGACCTGGACCGCCAGATCCGGAAACTTCGGACCCCGCCGCGGGAGTCGGAATTCTTGTCGTCCGATGAGAGGAAATCCGCCCAGGAACTTTCGTCGGCGCAAAGGATGTTGAAGGACGATACGTCGGTTCTGCGGCAAGATCTGCGGGAGTTGGCCCGGAAGACCGCCACGCTGAGCCCTCGGTTGGACCGCCGCCTTTTCCTGGCGGCCCAGGCCATGACCGAGGCGGCGGACCGGCTGGAGGAGGAGTCTTTGCGAAAGGCCGCGGACGCGGAGGAAACGGCGCTTCGCTATCTCCGGGAGACGGAACAGGAGATGCAGTCGGCCGCGCAGAACGCCGCCGGGATGGAGTCGGGGGCCGGCCGCTCCCCGGCCGGGTCCATCCGGGTGCTGTCGGGAAGCGGCGCTGCCGGGGCGCGTCTGGAGCCGGTCCGTATTCCACGGGCGGAGGATTATCGTCCGCCCCGCGAATTTCGCGAAGAATTGTTAAAATCTATGCGGGAAAAATACCCGGAGATCTATGAAGACATCGTTCAGGACTATTATGAACATTGGGCAAAATGATCGCTTTGTCACCGGGAACTCCCGGCGCCGAGGCGCGGGACTTTTTTTCGCCGCCTGTTTCTTGCCGGCGACCCTCCTGTCCTCCCCCAAAAACGGTGCGTCGTTCGGAGTGGCCCCGTTGGCCAACCCGTTGAGCGCGTTGGAACGAAGCGACACGCCCTGGAACCTGGCGGAATCCTTTTTGGAGGCGGGGGAAACGGCCGCGGTGGAGAAGTTCCATGCACGCCTGGAGGGCCCTAAAAAACTCGACACTGCCCGCCGCGTCGCCTCCCTCCTGGAGCTCTACCGGGGGAACTACGGTCCGGCCCGGGACCGTCTGCGGGAAATTTCCGGACAGGACGAGTGGTGCCTCTCCCGGGGGAAATACCTCGACGGCCTGCTTGCCGCCTCGGACGATTTCGTGGAAACGGGTTCGGAACATTTCCGCATACGGACGTCGCCGAACGACGCCTTTTTGGCGGAATACGTCCAGCGCGCCCTGGAAAACTCTCATTCCAAAATGGCGGAGGTGTTCCATCTGGAACCGTCGTCGGGGGTGGTCGTCGAGATCTATCCGACGGAGACGCGGTTTTCCCGGGCGTCCACCCTGTCGCCGGAGACCCTGGAACGTTCCGGCGCCATCGGCATATGCAAGTTCCGGCGCCTGATGGTCCTTTCGCCGCAGGCGACGCCGATGGGGTATCGCTGGCTGGATGCGTTGTCCCATGAATACGTGCATTTTCTCATCAACGAAATATCGGGCACGCTCTGTCCGCTGTGGCTGCACGAGGGCGTCGCGCGTTATTACGAGACGGCGTGGCGGCGCGCCGGCCCGTTCGAACACACCCCGGCGGCGGAGACGCAGCTGGCCCGGGCGGCCCAAAAACAGCCCGACGATCCGTCCGCGCTCGTCCGGTTTCAACGCATGGAGCCGTCCATGGTCTATCTGGACAATCAGGAACAGGTGTCGCTGGCGTTCACCGAGGTGTCCGACGCCGTGGCCTATCTGCTGGAGGAGTTCTCCCCGGAAAAACTTTTCGAACTGCTCGCCGCTTTTCGGAAGTATCCGAGGGAGGAGGCGTTCGAGCGGATGCTGGGGATGAGCGAGGAGGATTTCGAAGAGGCGTGGCGGGATTCTTTGAAGGACCGGTCTTGGGTCACCTCCCGCGGCGCCATGGACCAGAAAATTTCGTTACGGCCCATGGATGAAACGGAGTTCCTGGGGCCGGACGTGCGCGGCCACATCCGGCTGGGGGACCGGCTCCGCCAGCAGGATCAAATGGCGGCGGCTCTGGTGGAATATAAAAAAGCCCTTGAACGCGAGCCGGACAACGGGGTGGCGTTGTTGAAAACGGCCCGGGTTTTCCTGGCCTTGGGGAACGAATCCGAGGCGGAGGAGGCGCTGCGGCACGCCGTCAAGAAAAATCCCGCATACGTAACCCCGTACGCCGTGTTGGGCGGTGTTCTCTCCGAACAGGGCCGTTACGAGGAGGCCCAGCCGGTCCTGGAGGAGGGGCTGGAAATAAATCCCTTCCACCCGGAACTCCACCGCGCCCTCGGGCTGATCGCCGTCGATATCGGCCATTTCTCCGCGGCCCGGAAGTCCCTGGAATTGGCGTTGCGCCTGAATCCCAACGACAGTGAGCTCCGCGAGGTTTTGCGGAGAATGCCGAAGGAGTCCCGTTGAAGGGCCGGTTTTTCCGGAAAATCCTCCAAGGATGAGCGCCCCATGTCCACCTGCCTCGAACAAGACATAAACTGCCCCTGCGGCGAGGAATTCGACGCCCGTCTCTGGAGTTCCGTCAACACCCAGACGGACCCGGCCCTGCGTGACGAGATCCTGGCCGGCCAACTGAATGTGGTCAAATGCCCGCGCTGCCGCCGGTTTATCTACGCGGAGCGGTTCGTCCTTTATCATGATCCTTCCGTGGAGTTGATGGTTTTCGTCTATCCCGCCGCCTATGCCTCCGAGGAAGAGAGATGGCGGAAAAAAACCGAGGAGGACTATAAATCCGTGTTGGGCGCCGTCAACGAGAAAGAACGGCTCCCCTACGGCGCGCTCTCGGTTTTCGGATTGGACCGGCTGGTGGAACTGCTTCGCCGGGAACAGGCCGCGGCCGACGAGGAGGCGGTGTTCGAATCTCTCGCCCCGTCGCTTTCTCTCCAGATCGGCTGTCTCGGTTCCTCGGTGGCGCGGGAAAACGCTCTTCCCTCGCGTCTGCCGTTATCGGGCGACGCCACGGACTCTCCCGAAGATCGCCTCCGGGAAGGGCTGCGCGTGCTTCTGGCCGCCAACGACCGGCTGGCGTCCTACGCGGCCGCGGCGGAACGCCTGGCCCGGCGCGCTTTCGACCCGGCCGGCCTGTTGTCCGGCCATTCCCAAAAGAAAGGCGGATAACCTCGATGCTCGATGAAGTCCGTTCCGACTCCGTTGTCCAAGCGCCGCCCGGCGGGCTCAGAAAGAGTTGGTTCCATTCGGCTGAAGGAGACCTCTATGTGTGGCTCAATGGGCAGAACGATGTCCGGTCGTTCCAGCTGAGTTTTTTCGCGGGGGGGGAGGAGCGGACGGAATGTTGGGTCGAATGGGACGGCCGCCAACGTCGCGTCGGCACCGTCGATTCCCGGGAGGTGGATTCCCGGCCCCACGACATCCGTTCCCCGATGGTGGAGTTGTCCGAGGCGCCGCGAAAGAGGATCATCGAGCAGGCGGCCGAATTTTTGGATCGTGAAGGCGGGAATCTGCCGGAGGGGCTCCGGACGTTCGTCCGAAAAAAAGTGGCGGCGTAAGATGCCGCCTCGCCGAACGCGACCGAAAGACGGACTCGCCCCGCCCGCGCCCATCGACCCGGCCGGCGACGCCGGTTTTTCGGAGGCCTATCTCGTTCTGCGGGACCGGCTGCTTAAGACGAAAAAGACATCCTCTTCGGCCGGGGACGGACTTCTCGCGGACGCGGTCTCTTTGAACGAGAAGACGCTCCGCACGGTTTGGTACGAGGGTCGCTTTGAGCGGCGCGGGCTGCGCACCGTCGACGGCCGGCGCGTCGGACTGGTGACCCCGGGCGAATGGAACTTGGACGAGGGGCCGGATTTCCGGGGAGCGGAGATCCGCCTGGAAGACCGCCTGGTCCGCGGGGACGTCGAAATCCATCTGCTCGACAAGGGTTGGAAATCGCACGGCCACCACGAGGACCCGCATTACGACAACGTGGTCCTGCATGTGGTGCTTCAAACGTCGCGCGTCCCGGCGCCGGCGGTCACCCGCCGGGGGATGGCCGTGCCGACCGTCGTTCTGGGCGACCGGCTCCCGCACCCCTGGCTGGAGGTCGTGCAGAAATTCGATGCGGCCGGGTATCCGTTCAACAGCCATTGCGGCCTGGGCGATTGCGGCCGGAAAGTCCATCTGGCGAAATACGACCTGTTGCGGCATCTCCTTTCCTGCGCCGGCGACGGCCGCGTCCTTTTAAAGGCGGGTTCTCTCGGTCCTGTCGATGGGACGAGTTCTCTCGCCGATGTGTTTTATCGGCGGCTCTTGGAAAGCGCGGGGTATCACAGGAACAAGCGCGGCATGCTCGCCCTGGCCGGACGGTTGCGGTGGAAGACCCTCAAAGACGCGGTGTCCTCCGCCGGGCCTTCCCGCCGAGCGCTTTTGGAGGCCCTCCTGTTTTCTTTTTCCGGCCTGCTGCCGGAGACCGCGCCCGCGTCGGACCCTGAGACGGCGGACCTGCTCCGTGGAATGCTCTCGCTCCGCGAACGCGTCGAACCGGCGTTGCCTCGGGAGCTCGTTTCGCCGGACAGGGAGTCGAACGATTCCGGGGCGTGGGTTTTCCGCGGCGTCCGGCC
Source organism: Elusimicrobiota bacterium (assembly GCA_022703335.1). GTDB lineage: Bacteria > Elusimicrobiota > Elusimicrobia > FEN-1173 > FEN-1173 > JAKLDV01. The sequence goes on along the minus strand of JAKLDV010000097.1, from coordinate 3,015 downwards.
GCACAACTTCCCCTGCCGGCGCGTCTCCGGGACGGCGGCGCTGTTGGACCGGTTCTTCGCGCGCCTTCGGGAAACGCCGCAGGAGGACGTCGCTCTCTTGGATTTTGGCCGCGCGGGGCCGGACGCTTTTTTCGTCGCCGGCGAGGGCTATTTCGGCCGCCGCGCCGTGTGGGGAGGGAAAAAGTTCCGTCACCCCGCCGCCCTCATCGGCGAAGACCGGGCGCAGGCCATGTGGGTCAACGTCTATCTGCCGCTGGCTTTGCGCGTGGCACGGCGCCGCGGAGATGCTAAACTGGAGAAGGAACTCCACGCCCGATATCACCGCCTGCGTCTGAGCGAACCCAACGGCGCCGCCCGTCTGATGGCGCATCGGCTCTTCGGCGCGGAACGCGTCCGGCGGTTCCGGCTGAACGGGGAGTTCGAACAGCAGGGACTCCTTCAGATTTTTCAGGATTTTTGCGACACCAAACCGTGGGCCTGCCGGCACTGCGTGTTCCCGCAGACGCTGGACATGTCCCTCGCGGAGATGGAACATGGCCGATAAGAAGAACATCTTGAACCGCCTTCCCGCGCTCTGGGCCGGCCGCTTCCGCGCTCTGGGCCGGTTGGCGGAAGAACGCGGCCTCACGCTTTGCCTGGTGGGGGGATGCGTGCGGGATCTGATGCTCGCCGTGCCTCCCTTGGACTGGGACGCGGTGGTTCAGGGGCCGGCGGGCGGGTTGGTGCAGGAGTCGGCCCGCCTTTTTAAGGCCGAGGTCGTCCAGCACCCGAGTTTCCTGACCTACACCCTCCTCTTTGCCGACGGCACCGCGCTGGACGTGGCCACCGCCCGGTCCGAGACCTATCCCCATCCGGCGGCCCTTCCGGTGGTGGAACCGTCCAGCCTGGCGGAGGATTTCGCCCGGCGCGATTTCACGGTGAACGCCATGGCCGTCCACCTTTCCCCCGGCCGGTGGGGCCGCTTGGAGGACCCCTTCGACGGGCGGAAAGACCTGCGCCGGGGCCTGGTGCGGGTCTTGCACGCGAAAAGTTTCATGGACGACCCCACCCGGCTCTTTCGCGCGGCCCGTTATGCCGGTCGCAACGGTTGGACGCTGGACGGCGCCACCCTCCGGTTGTTCTTGGAGGCGATAAAACAGGACGGCCCGGCCCTTCTGAGCCGCGCCCGGCGACGGACGGAACTGGAGCGCCTCCTGGGCGAACACGAGCCCCGCCCCGCCCTGAAAATGCTTTGGAAATCCGGCCTCTGGGGATATTGGAACAAGGACTGGCGCTGGTCTCCCTTTTACGCGAAATGGCTGTCGGCGGCGTCGTCGAGCGGCCTGGCCCCCGCCGAGCGGGTCCTGTTCCGCTTGATGGTCCTCTGCCGCTTCCGCGGCGCCGAGGAGGCCCGCCGCGATCTGATGGCCCTTGAATTCCCCAGGAACACCGTGGAGTCGGTGACCCATGCCGTGCATTTGCGCGAAGCGATCGCCGGGGAGAAATTCGCCTCCCTGGTATCGTCGCCGAAAACGGCGGCCGCCGTCAAGGCGTTCCTCCGGGCGTCGCTCCGCCGGCCCGCCGCCCTGCGGCGCTGGGAACGTTCCGTCCCCCTGTTGGGCGGGGAAGACCTGCGGGAGCTCGGTTTCCGGCCGGGCCCGGTCTATCAGAAAATATTCGAATCTCTCCGTCGGGCGCGCTGGGAAGGCCGCGTCAGAAACCGGGCGGACGAGGTGCGGCACGTCATTGACAATTTCTCTCGGAATCAATAGGATTTTTCCGTCATAAATCGACGCCGGCGTCGCGCCGTTTCGGCGCGCGGGCGAAAGCGAAAAAGGGGACATGACAAAAAAGATCATCTTGTCGGGGATTCGGCCTTCGGGTAAATTGCACCTCGGCAACTATTGGGGGGCGCTTTCCCGCTGGCTGGAATTGCAGAACAATTCCGCCTATCAGTGCTATTTCATGGTCGCCGACCTGCACGCCCTGACCACCGGCTACGACCGCACCGCCGATCTGAGATCGAACACCGAGGAGATGGTGCTCGATTGGCTGGCCGCCGGACTCGACCCCGCCAAGAGCGTGCTCTTCCGTCAGTCGGACGTGGCGGAACACGCCGAGCTTTCCCTGCTTCTGTCCATGATCACCCCCTTGGGATGGCTGGAACGCATCCCGACGTATAAGGAACAGTTGCGGGAACTCGCCGAACGCGAGATCACCACGCACGGTTTTCTCGGCTATCCGGTCCTTCAGGCCGCGGATATCCTCGTCTACAAAGCCGACGCCGTGCCGGTGGGGGAAGACCAATTGTCCCATTTGGAACTGTGCCAGGAAGTCGCCCGGCGGTTCAACCGGCTCTACGGTCCGGTTTTTTCCGAACCCAAGGCTCTCTTGGGGGAGACTCCGAAGGTGCCGGGCCTGGACGCCCGAAAGATGTCGAAATCCTACGGGAACTCCGTGGAACTGTCGGACTCCCCGGAAATCCTGCAGAAAAAAGTGTCGCAGATGTACACCGACCCCAAGAAGATACGGGCCAACGACCACGGCCATCCGGAAGGCTGCGTCGTTTTCGCCCTGCATAAAATCTATAACCCGGAATACGTCGCGCGGGAGGCGGAATGCCGGGAAGGCCGCATCGGCTGTGTGGCTTGTAAAAAACATCTTCTCTCCCTGATGGATCCCGCGCTGCGTCCTTTCCGTGAAAGACGGGCCGCGCTGGAGGGCGACCGGGGCGCCGTGTGGAAGGTCCTGGAAGAGGGGAACGCGAAGGCGCGCCAGGCCGCCCGCCGCACCCTGGACGAGGTCAAGCGGGCCATGGGGCTGGCCTGATGGAGAGGGGCCGGTGAGCACGCACGAAGTCCATCTGGAAGTCTTCGAGGGGCCGCTCGATCTCCTGCTGCATCTCATCCAAAAAGACGACCTCGACATTTACGACATCCCCGTCTCCCAGATCACCTCGGAATACCTGGCCTACATGGACATGATGAAGGACCTCAAGCTCGACGTGGCCGGCGAGTTCCTGGTGATGGCGGCCAC
>JAKLDV010000096.1 GCA_022703335.1 Elusimicrobiota bacterium | reverse complement strand
TGATAGTTGTTGTTCTCGATGGCGGTGCCGCGGAGGCGGTAATCCAGCCCCATGTTGAGAGAGGCGAACTCCGCCCGGCCGCCGGACGGCAGGAGTCCGAGGAGGAGCAGGAGCGCGCTGCCGCAGGGAAGGGTCTTCAGACGTGTTTTCATGGGCGGTGGTATTCTAGCATCGTTGGACGAGGCGGGCAAGATTGGAAAAGAGAACCCCCCTCTCCGGCGGATGGCCGAAGAGGGGGGTCGTTGAAACGTTCTTTCGCTCTGAGCGAAAGCGGGTCAGCCGATTATTGGCCGCCCCACTTCACCATCAGTTTGGCGAAGAGTTTGGTCACCGGATCGTCCGACAAGTTTGCGTTGGCCGCGTACTGGTTGATGAAGCCCTTGTCCGGAGAGAAGGTGGCGTACCCGATCGCTCCCGTGACGTCCTTGGAATGGGCGTATTGGAGGGTCAGGTCGATTTCGGTGCCCACGCCGTCGTCGATGCTGTTGGCGACTTCGTTCACCGAGACCATGTAGTAGTCCGCCAGGGCGGTGAGCTTGTTGTTGCCCACGGGCAGCTTATAGTAACCGCCGATGTTGATGACGTTCAGACCGCAACCGAAGTTGCCGGTGTCGAGTCCGGGACCGGAGCCGAGAGGGCAGGCGGTCGCCAGGCGGTTGCTGTTGCTCAGGATCTCGCCGAAGCGGAAATCCGAAGCGATGTCGCGGAACGAGCTGTCCTTGGAGGTGGAGTTGGTTTCCGTGGGATCGTCGCCGGAGGCGTCCGCGTATTTCAAGTGCGCTCCCCAGCCCACTTCCTTATCGTCATACATGGCGTTGAAGAGGAGGGCGGTTCCCTTGTTGTCGACGTTGCTGCCGCCGGGGCCCGCGCCGTTCCTCTGGCCGCCGTTCATGGCGTATTCCGCGCCGAGGTTGACGGCGCCGTCCATGAGGGTGTATCCCGCGCGCAGATCATAGACCGCGAGGGTCATGTTGTCGTTGGTGGCCGCGGTGGCGCCGGTGTTGGTGTACTGGTAGACCCCGAATTCCAGCGGCACTTTCATGTCGGGGATGAGGGTGTCCGAGTTCAAGGTGATCCAGGACACGTTCTGGTCTCCGGCCACGTCCGCGTTGGTGTCGGTGACGCCGGGCACGCCGGTGTTGTCCACGATTTTTCCGGTGACGCCGGTGATGTCCAGTTTCCACCATTTTTTGGTGATGCTCAACGAGTCGAGCGCCGTCACGTTGAGGATGTCGTCGTTGAGGGGCCCGAAATAAACGATGAGGTCCCCCGGACGTCCGACGTATTGACGGCCGACGCGGAAGCTGTCCAGGCCGAGCAAGCCGTCGATGTCCAAGTAGGCGTTCTGGATGCCGATGTTGGCTTCTTCGTTGGCGACGGTCTCCGGCTTTCCGTTGCCGTAGAGCACGTTGGCTCCGGCCGGATCGCAGGCGCGCACCGCTTCGATGCGTCCGCGGACATCGTCGGTCACGTCCATGTTGACGCCCAAGCGGACGCGCGTCACCACGGAACCGCGATGGTCATCGGCCGGTGCGAAGTCGGTTTCGTTGCTGGCTTGCTGCCCGCTGATTTCGATGGATCCATCGGGCGAGGAGATGCTCTTGAGTCCCAGCGCGCCGGCCCAACCGGACTGCAGGGTGGTGAAGGCCAACACGGTTAAGAGTGCCAAGTATTTCTTCATTTCGGGTTATTCCCCCTTTTGATTTTTGGGAGCGGACCTCTGCGGCTACCCCCCCGTCTAGGCGACAGAAAGAAAAATGCCTCTTTCTGCGGGAAATCCCCCCCCTGAGGGAGGAATTTCAGAATAGGCTTAGACGTCCGCCCGTGTTGCTGTAAAAAAACCGAGTTCTGATGGAACATTTTCCATCATAAACTCGGCGTGATTCTCTCATCTGCAAAGAATATTAACAGGTGAAAGTGGGATTGTCAACAAAAAATTATTTATTTTGTGGCGGTGCCGGCAGGTTGGCTTTTATGTAATTGAGATAATCCTGGGCGTTTCGGGCCCAGAGCGTGGTGGGGTAAAGGGTGACCAGGCGTTCAAAGGTGCCTTGGGCGTCTCCCCATTTTTTTTGAAGGGTCTGTATCCGGCCGAGGGACTCGTAGGTTCGGGCGGTGAGGAAATGTTCCGGGAAATCCTTGATGAACCGGCGATATGCGTCTTCCGCCTCGGTCCATTGGGAATTCTGCTCGTACGCCAGTCCGAGCCCGGCGGCCGCCAGGGCTCGCAGGGCGGGCGTGGTGGCCTGGCGGTCGGCTTCCCGGTAGGCTTGAAGGGCGTCGGCGGCTTTCCCCTCCAGGAGGAGGATGTCTCCTTTGAAGAGATGGGCCTGGGTCACGAGGGGGCCGGTACGGGTGGAGGCGAGGAGTTGGTCGATGGTTTGCAGCGCCTCGGCGCGTTGGCCGCGGGCGGCCAAGGCTTGGGCGGAGGAGAGCTGTTCCCAGGCGAGGGTGCGCAGTTTGCGCAGGTTGTAGATCACGAAGATGGTCAGCGCGGCCGCCACGGCCAGCGCGGCCAGGGCCAGCAGTACCTGTTGCCAGTGGGAGAAGATCCACCGAGCGCCGCGTTCGATGCGTTGGGTGATGGCGTCTCTGTGCGGAGTGACGGGGTTGGTCATCTTGTCTGAAATCCTTTCATCGAAATTTGGCGCCCCCGGGCGGAATTGAACCACCAACCTTCTCCTTAGGACGGAGCCGCTCTATCCAATTGAGCTACGGGGGCGAAATATCCATATCACGAGCTCCCTGTCGCTCGACCATCGAGGTTGTGACGGGGACGTGACAGCCGTTGACGCCTCTTCCCGCTTACCCGGCCGAGGTGGCGGAAGAGCAAGGTGAGAATTGTAGCAGATTTGGTTTGAACCGGAGGGCGGCCGGAGGATCGCCCCGTTGGGATCTATTGATCGGGACGGAGGGCGCGAAGAACGGCGTCCGCCACGTTTTCGGCCAGGAGCCGATTGCCGCGGGGCGTGGCATGGCCGAAATCCCCGGCGAACTGATCGCTGAAAATGGGGCTGGACCCTTCCCGTTGGACCGCCTGCTTGAAGACCGACTCGTTGTCGACGAACGTGATCCCCGCCGTCGACTCGAATATTTTCTTGAGGGGCGCGATGGGGCGCATGGGGTATTGAACGCAAACGTATCGGATGTCCCGCGCGGCAAGCGTGGCGCGCAGTTTTCGGTAATTTTCTTTCGTGACGTCCGGGTAGTCGAGGCGCCGGTTGATCTCTTCCCAGAGTTCAGCGGCCATGTCGAGCCGGCCGGTCTGCAAATAAATGACGGCAAGGAATCGTTTGGGAAGGACGGAAAGGGGGTCCCTTCGGAGGAAATCCCGGCAGACTTTTTCGGCGGCCTCGAATTTGCCTTGTCCGCAGTAGTGCCGGGCCAGTCCGAGATGCACGGCGGCGTTGTTCGGCTGCAGTATTAGGGTTTCGAGGAAGGTCGTCTCCGTTTTGAAAAAATCGAGCAAGGCGGGAAAGAAGTTTTTTCGGTCGCGGTTTCGGCCGATGATTTCTCGAAACAGTTTCTCCGCCTCGGCATTCCGTCCCTGCGCTTGGTAATTCTTGGCCAGTTCGACGCGGGCGTTCGTGTCCGCCGGGTCGCGGCGAAGGACTTCTCGGATGTTTTTTTCCGCCTCGGAAAGCCTGCCCTGGTCGCGGAACGCGCGGGCGAGTCCGAGGCGCGCGCCCTTTTGGCCGGGATTCCGGCGGAGGACCTCTCGGAACGCCTCCTGTGCGTCGGCCGGTTTTTCCTGGGCGGCGTAATTTTTAGCCAGCGCCAAAAGGGCGCGTTCGTCGTTCGGGTTTTGTCGGAGCATTTTTCGAAAAACGTTTTCGGCTTCGGGGAATTTTTCCTGGAGGCGGTAGGTCTCTCCCAGCCCCTCCAGGGCGGCGGGGTCGTCCGGGGCCTGTTGGAGGGCCTGGAGGAAGGCCTTTTCCGCCCGGCCGAATTCTTCTTTTCGGAGATGGTCGTAAGCCGTTTCGACGAGGGCGTCCCGGTCGGCGGTTTTTTCGGGAGAAGGTTCTATCGGAGGCATCTCGATCTTTCGGTCCCAGTCCGACCGTCGGATCCGGGCGAAGAGGGAGGCGCCGACGAACCGGACGAATTTATAGGTTCGGGACGAGCCGATGAAATCTCCGACCGGATGTCCCCTCTCCGTCTCCGGCCGGGTTTCCTCGTCGTTGATCCCCATCATGGTGATGCACATGTCTGGCCGATATTTGTTCAGGTCGTATTCCAGGCGGTCCAACAGTTGGGAGGTGGTCGCCCCGGCGAACCCACGGTTAACGACGATGAACCGGAGGCCGGTGTCTCGGTCGTTCAATATTTTTTCAAGTTGCAGAGGATAGGAGGCCCCGCTGGGGACCACCGTGGTGGATTCCCCCAGGCAGAGGATGCGATATGTTTTTTTATCGTCGATGTCGGTCCGGGCGGGATGATTTTGAAAATAGAGGGTTCCCCATCCGCCCAGTCGGAGTCCTATCTCCAGGAGGGCGAAACTCAGGGTGAGCCCCAGGAGCGCCAAAAAAATCCTTTGCAGCGCGAGTTTGCGGAACGCCGGCCGAGGGCGGCCGCCCGGAGGAAGGCCGGTCATGGTTGTTTCGGGGGCCGGGGTTCGTAGACGAGGTAGGCCGGCCGGCCGTGTTTTTCCCGGAAGACGGCGGCCAGCTTCAGTTTCCGTCCGCGGGCGTCGCGCCAGGAGCTGAGGTTTTTCAAGGCGGATGGAGAGAGGGCGTGTCCCGAGCGTCCGGATTTCTTCCAGTCCAGGATGAGGGCGTCGAAATTTTCGGCGGGACTGGGGTAATTGCGGGGCGCTTGGCCGAAGAGGGCGTGGCCGGTGAATTGTTGGGTCTCGAATTTCTTCGACGTTAAAAACCACAACTTCATGGTGAGCCGGGGCGGTTCGTTCTCCACAAGGGAGCGGTAACCCTTTACCTGGACCCAATCCGCCAGGTCGTGGACGGCTCCCGAGGCGAAATCCACGCCTCCGGTTTTCTGAAGGTAGAAAAGATATTCGACGTTGACGGTCATGGCGGAGAGGGCCAGTCCGCCGCCGGCGAGGGCCAGGCCGAGGGCGCGGGTTCCGGGGCGGAGGGCGGCGTTGAACAAATCGCCCAGGCCGGCGGCGGTGAACAGGAGGACGATGGGGAGGAGATGGAGGAAATGGTCGCCGTATTTCCCGGAGGGTTGATAAGAATTAAGGAGGGCGTCGAAAAAAATGACGGAGAGGAGCCCCAGGGCCGAGGCGGGCGGCCTCGCGTGTTTTTTATCGAAGAGGGAACGCCGGGAAATCCAGAAGAAGGCGAGAGCGAGAGCGAGGAGGTAAGAGGCGGCCCTGGCGTGAAAATCCCAGAAAGAGACGTCGTTCCAATAAGCCGTCCGCAAGTCCGCGCCGGTCAAGAGGTCCCCCAGGACCCGAAAGCTCTTCCGGGGAGAAAAGACGGCGAACGTCGTGAGGCGGGACTGCGATTGTTCGCTTGAGGAAATGTATTCCAGCACTTTTTCAGCCATGCCTTGACGGTGGAACGCGGCCAGAAGGGGCCAGGCGCCGACGGAAAAGGAGACGATTCCGGCGGCACAGAGGGTCTTCCATCGCGCCCGGAACGGCGGGAACAGTTTTTTTGCGAAAAGGAGGGCGGTGGCGGCGATCGCCCCGATCCAGAAGAGGAAATAGGTGAAGGTGGACAGGCCCAGTCCGAGGCAGAGAAATCCCAGGCCGAAGTCGGACCCGCGGCGGTCCGTCCACCAGCGGTGGAAAAAGAGAAGAGAGGAGGTGGAAAAAAGGCAGAGCAGTATGCCGTGGTGGGCGCCCAGGCGGGACCCGATCAGAAAATTGGGATGCACGGCGAGGAGGCCGAGCGTCAGCAGGGCCACGGACCGGCCGAAGAGCCGGCGCGAGAGCTGGAAGGTGAGGAGCAGGGCGGCCAGTCCGAACAGGAGGGAGGAAAGGCGGAGGGCGAGGAAGGGGGTGTTGAGGAGCTTGAAGAACGGGAATATCCAGTAGCACATCATGGCCGCGTGGTTGGAATAGCCCATCAGGGGAAGATGGGAGAACGAGAAGGAATGGAGGATCGGGGAAAGGTCGATCCAGCCGGTGGTGACCCCGATCACCGCCTCGTCGTCGTCGAGGCCGGGGGCGCCGAAGTTCCAGAAAGAGAGGATCAGGAAGGCGCTGACGCAGAGCAGGGCGATGAGTCGCCCGGCGTGACCCAGAGGTTCCGGGGCCGGGGAGGAACGGGGGAGCGGGGCGTTGGGCGGCAGGGTCGGGGGTGACACAAAAGACCGTGGGGACTCGCCGATGGAGCGGATATCCCGCATGGAGGGGATCAGTAGTCGAGGATCGCTTTCATGGGGCGGCCGTCGAGTTTTTTCCGACCGTCGAGGAATTTGAGTTCGATGAGGAAGAGGAGGATTTCCGGTTTGGCGCCGGCGCGTTCCACCAGTTCGGCCGCGGCCCGGGCGGTGCCGCCGGTGGCGAGGACGTCGTCCACCACCGCGACTTTTTCGCCGGGGGCGAGGGCGTCGGCGTGCATTTCCAGGGTGTCGGTGCCGTATTCCAGGTCGTAGGTGACGGAGAGCGTTTTGGCGGGCAGTTTCCCCTTTTTGCGGACGGGGACGAACCCGAGGCCCGATTTTTGGGCGACGGCGGCGCCGAAGATGAAGCCGCGGGACTCGATGGCCACCACTTTTTTTACGGGGAGTCCTTTCAGGGCCGCCGCCATCCGGTCGACGGTTTCCTGAAAAGCGCCGGCGTCGGCGAGCAGCGGGGTGACGTCTTTGAAGAGGATCCCCTTCTTGGGAAAATCGGGGATGTCGCGGATGAAATCCTTGAGGTCTGTTTTTTTCGGCATGGGGGCGGGCCCTTTCGGAATTTTAGGAAGAGGAGTCAGAGGAGGCCCATGCGCTGGGCGACGCGTTTGAGCCGCATGAGGCCGCGCTCTTCCAGCTGGCGGACGCGTTCCCGGGAGAGGCGCAGTTTGCGACCCGCCTCCTCCAGGGTCATGCGTTCCTTGCCGCTGAGGCCGAAACGCATGTCGAGTATCCGTCGTTCGCGGTCGCCGATGTGTTCGAGCGCCTTGATGAGCTCGTCGTTGGTGCGGAGCATGGAGAGGATCTGGTCGGGGAGTTGCTCCTGTTTGTTGGAGACGATGTCTCGGATGAAAAGGTTCTCCTCATCGTCGAGCGGCGTGTCGAGGCTGCCGACGCTGTGGGAGGCCTCGTGGGCGTCCAGGACGCTCTTGAGTTGCCGGGCGGTGAGGTTGAGCCGGTCGGCCATTTCCTGGAGGGTGGGGTCGCGGCCGAGGGCGCTGTGGAGGCGGTCCCACTCCCGCATCCATTTGCGCAGGGATTCCAGGGCGTGCGGCGGGATGCGGATGGTCTTGGATTGTTCGTCGAGGGCGCGGCGCACCGCCTGTTCGATCCAATAGGCGGCGTAGGTGGAGAAGCGGAATCCGCGGCGGGGGTCGAACTTTTCCACCGCGTGCATGAGGCCGAGGTTCCCCTCCTCGATGAGATCGAGAAAATCCACGCCGGTGCGGTAATATTTTTTGGCGATGGGGATGACGAGGCGGAGGTTGGCCTCGACCAGCCGTTTGGCGGCAGCCTTGTCGCCCTTTTTGCAGCGTTTCCAAAGAACCATCATCGCTTCCTTATCGGTTTCCGGCAGGCGTTTGATGCCGCGGAAATAGAGGGCTACGGAATCGAGGCTGTCGGGCATGGCGAGTGTGCAGATTCTCCTTCTGAAAAGGGTCGGCCGGTGTTCGTCAGCCGGTGATCTCGAAATCTTCGGTGGTGTCGTTCCGGGGAGACATCTCCACCGTTTCCATCCGCTCCACGCGGGCCCACGAATGCGCCGTTTGCAGCCGCTCGGCGAACGACGCCAGGTCGGCCGCCGGGCCCTCCGCTTCCGTCTCCACGGAGCCGTCGGGGCAGTTCCTGACCCAGCCGCGAAGAGCCAGGGTCCGGGCGGTTTCAAGACAGAAATAACGGAACCCGACGCCCTGGACCCGCCCGAAAATCCGATACCGCCGCCGCACCGAGGACATGGGCTTAACGTGCGATGGAGAGGCCGAAGATAAAACGGTCAAAAAAATCCTCATGCCGTCCCAGGCCGGTCAGCAGGAGGTCGAGCCGGATGGCGTCGGAGAGCAGATAGCGCCAGCCGAGGCCCGCGAGTTCCGTCTGTGAATCGTAATCGACGAACAGCCGCTGGAACGTGGTGGTCCGGCTGAACGCGACGAACGAGCCGATCTGATGCGTATCGTCGGTCCGGCGTCGGAGGGACGGGCCTCCCTCCAGGCGATAACGGCCGAACCAGGTGCCCGGCGAAAAAACGGCGTAGTAGGTATGGCGCCACACGCCGACGGCGGCGTCCACGTGGTGACGTTCCTCCCGCAGGAACCGGTGTTTGGCGTGGAAACTGAAGTAGGGCGCCCGGGCGCGATAGGTGTCCCGTGTGAACGGGGTGACCGGCGTGACTTCGCGCAGTTCGAACATGACGCCGAACTCCGTGTCCCTGGGCCATCCGTAGGCCAGGCCGAGGAGGAAACGGTGCAGTCCGATGGAGGACTGATGTTGGGACAAGGTCTTTGCCGACGGGGCCGAGATGTGGCCCGTGTATCCCGGCAGGCTTTGGGCGTCGAGGTTGTAGGCCTCGTCGGCCCGGCCCGGCGGCGGGAAGAGCATCAGCGTTCCGCCCAAGACGGCGATGAGTAAAGAGCTTTTCCGCACCGGGGATCTCGGGGTGCAGGGATTTGAACCCTGGACCTCTTGGTCCCGAACCAAGCGCGCTACCAGCTGCGCTACACCCCGGGACCCACGGTGCGGTGATGTTGCAAAATCGTTTTTAATCCGCCCAGACCGGCTCAAAGCGATACCACTGTTCGCCGTAGCGGGAGATATATTTTTCAAGAACAAGGGCCAACTTTTCAAGTAGTTCCTTGACCGCCTCGGGGCCCCGGCCGGAAGGCCACAACGGGTCGCCGACGACGGCGCGGTAGACGCCTGGTTTTTCCTTCAGGACCACGCCCGGGATGACGGGGGCGCCGAACCGGCAGGCGAACACGAACGGTCCCCGCGGAAACCGCGCCCGCCGGCAGCAACGCCGCCGCGAGCAGAAACCGCGACAGGAGGTTGCGCATGACCGCAGTATCGCCGGCTTCCGCCCCCGCGGTCAACCCGCAAGCCGCGGGATTGCGTCCGAAACATGTCCCGCCAT
>JAKLDV010000095.1 GCA_022703335.1 Elusimicrobiota bacterium | reverse complement strand
TGTTCCGCGCCGCCGACATAGAGGTCCACGGGCATCCAGTATTGTTCGGCTTCTTTTGACCACGGCTCCTGATCGTTGTTGGCATCCACGAAGCGGAGGAAATACCAGCAGGAACCGGCCCATTGGGGCATGGTGTTGGTCTCTCGCCGGGCCGGCCCGCCGCACGCCGGGCAGGCGGTCTCGACCCACCGGTCCATGGCGGCCAGCGGGGAGTCGCCCGTGCCGGTGGGCTCGAAGTTCCGGACGTCGGGCAGGAGGACGGGGAGCTGGTCTTCCGGGACCGGCACCACGCCGTTGCATTTGCCCCGGCAATGCACCACGGGGATGGGTTCGCCCCAGTAACGTTGTCGAGAGAACACCCAGTCGCGCAGCCGGTAATGGACGGCTTTCCGGCCGAGCCCGCGTTTTTCGAGCCAGTCGATGATCTTTTTCTTGAACTCCGCCGTCGGCAGACCGGTGAACTCGCCGCTGTTGATGGCGGCGCCGTCACCGATGAAGGCTTGTGTCGAGATGTCCGCCCCCGGGGCGGAGACGACCTGGCGGATGGGCAGGTTGAACTTTTTTGCAAATTCATAGTCGCGGTCGTCGTGGGCCGGCACGGCCATGATGGCGCCGGTGCCGTAGCTGATGAGCACGTAATCGGCCACCCAGACGGGGATGCGCTCGGCGTTGACGGGATTTTTGACGTACCCGCCCGTGAAAACGCCCGTTTTCTCCTTGGCCAGGTCGGTGCGTTCCAGGTCGGATTTGGCGCGGGCTTTCCGGCGATATTCGTCCACCGCGGTTTTTTGTTCCGGGGCGGTGAACTTGTCCACCAGCGGGTGTTCGGGCGCGAGCACCATGTAGGTGGCGCCGAAGAGGGTGTCCGGGCGCGTGGTGAAAACCGTGACGGTTTCCCCCTCCACGCTCTTGGGCGAAACGGCGGCGAACGCCGCTTGGGCGCCTTCGGAACGGCCGATCCAGTTGCGTTGCATGGCCAGGGTGGATTCCGGCCAGTCCAGTCCGTTCAGGTCTTCCAGGAGGCGGTCGGCGTACGCGGTGATCTTCAATATCCATTGGCGCATGTCGCGGCGTTCCACGGGGCTGCCGCACCGTTCGCATCCGCCCTGGTGCACCTCCTCGTTCGCCAGGCCGGTCTTGCATTTGGGGCAGAAGTTGATGGGGCTGACGCCCTCATAGGCAAGCCTTCGCTTGCCTATCTCTTCCGGAGGCATCCCCTGTTGCTGAAGGAGCGCAATGGGGAAGAGTTTTTGTTTTTCGGGATCGTAGTATGAATTGAAAAGTTGCAAGAAAATCCACTGGGTCCATTTGTAATAGGCCGGGTCGGTGGTGTCGACCTCGCGGGCCCAGTCGTAGGAGAACCCGAGCGCCTGGATCTGCCGACGGAAATTGTCGATGTTGTTTTTGGTGACGTCGCGCGGATGGACGCGGTTCTGAATGGCGTAGTTCTCGGCGGGCAGTCCGAAGGCGTCCCATCCCATGGGATGGAGCACGTTGTGGCCCTGCATGCGTTTCATGCGGGCGATGATGTCGGTGGCGGTGTATCCTTCCGGATGCCCCACGTGCAGCCCCGCCGCCGACGGGTACGGGAACATGTCGAGGATGTAGATCTTGGGTTTCCCCGACTCGCCGTCCTGGGCTCGGAACAGCCCCGCCTCGGCCCAGCGTTTCTGCCATTTGGGTTCGATTTGACTGTGATCGTAGGTCGTGTCTGCCATCGGAGTCCTTAAGAGTCTTTAATGAAATATAAAAAATGTTCCTGGTTGCCTTTGGGCCCTTTCAGGGCCGCCGGCGTTTCGCTTTTGAGGGAGAATCCCCATCCCGGCAGAAGCCCCTTGAGGCGTTCGATGATTTCGGTGCGGACCTTCTCGTCCCGCACCACGCCTTTGGGCGCGCATTTCGGCCCGGCCTCGAACTGCGGTTTCACCAGCGCGAGGCACTTCGTGCCCTCCCGCAAAAGGACCGACAGGTGCGGCAAAATTTTTTCCAGAGAGATGAACGACACGTCCACCGTCACGAGGTCCGGCGAAAAATCGGTCAGGTCTTCCGGCGTCAGGCGCAGCGCGTGCGTGCCTTCGCGGCCGGTCACGCGGGGGTCGTTCCGCAGTTTCCAGTGGAGCTGGCCGTGTCCCACGTCCACGGCCAGGACTTTTTGCGCGCCGTGCTGCAACAGGCAATCCGTGAAACCGCCCGTGGAGGCGCCCACGTCCAAACAGGCGCGGCCATGAACGTCGATCTTCAAATCGCGTAAAGCGCCCTCGAGCTTCTCCCCGCCGCGGGAAACGTAACGCAGGGTTTCGGTCAATTCCACCGGCTGGTCCCAGGGGACCCGGGTTCCCGGTTTGACGGTTTTCAATCCGGGCGCCCGGACGCGGCCGGCCAGGATGAGCGCCTGCGCTTTGGCGCCGCTCTCGGCCAGCCCCCGCTCCACCAACAGATGGTCCAGCCGGGGCCATTCGGCCCGTTTCGCACGGGGCGTGGTCACGCGTTTCCGGCGCTCAGGGGGCCGTGCGTTGCTTCAGAAGCTCCGTCACCCGCTCGGCGATTTTGTCGGCGGTGAGGCCGTACTTTTCGCGGAGTTTCGGCTGAGAGCCGTGTTCGACGAACCCGTCCGGCAGGGCGATGGTGCGAATCTCCACACGTTCGCCTTCCAGAAGTTCCCGGAGGGCGCCGCCGAATCCGCCGACAACGGTGTTTTCCTCCACCGTGACGAGGAGCGGAGCCCGCCGGGCCAGTCCGAGATAAAAGGCCTTGTCCAAAGGTTTGGCGAAACGGGCGTTGACCACGGCGGCCGAAATCCCCTGTCGTTCCAGGATCTTCGCGGTTTCAAGACAGGACTGCACCGGTTCGCCGATGGCCACGAGGGTGACGTCTTTCCCCTCCCGCAGGAGTTCCCCCTTGGCCAGGGGGAGCAGGCGGAATTCGGTGTCGAGCGGCACGCCCACCCCGTTGCCGCGCGGATAACGCAACGCCACGGGGCCCGGCTGATTGAGGGCGGTTTTGAGCATGTGCTGGAGTTCGTTCTCGTCCTTGGGAGACATCACGATGAAATGAGGCAGGACGCGGGTGAAGCTGAGGTCAAAGGTGCCGTGATGGGTGGGGCCGTCGTCGCCGACGATGCCGGCGCGGTCCAGGCAGAACACCACCGGCAGTTTCTGCAGCGCCACGTCGTGCATCATCTGGTCGAAACTGCGCTGGAGGAAGGTGGAATAGATCGCCACCACCGGTTTCAGCCCGCCGCAGGCCAGCCCGGCCGCGAACGTGACCGCGTGCTGTTCTCCCAACCCCACGTCGAAGAAGCGGTCGGGGAACTCCTTGCGGAAGAGGTCGAGCCCGGTGCCGTCCGGCATGGCCGCCGTGATGGCGACGACTTTGGGATCGTCCTTGGCCAGTTTCACCAGCGCCTGGCCGAAAATTTTGGTGTAGGACGGCGGTCCGGCTTCCAGTTTGACCATGTCCCCCGTTTCCGGGTCGAACCGGGAAACGCCGTGGTAGCGGACGGGGTCCTGCTCGGCCGGTTCGTAGCCGCGGCCTTTTTTGGTGACCACGTGGAGAACCCTCGGGCCGGTGAGCTGTTTCACGGCGGTGATGACGTCGATCAACTGGTTGAGGTTGTGTCCGTCCACCGGGCCGATGTAGCCGAACCCCATTTCCTCGAACAACACCCCCGGGAACAGGAACACCTTGATCCGCCGGGCCAGGCGAAGGAGGTAGGCCCCCCAGAAATTGATGCGCGTGAGGAACCGTTCGACCTTCTTCTCCATGCGCTTCACGCTGCCCAGGGTGAGGAGTTTCGCCAGAAAGGCGCCGAAGGCTCCCACCCGATGCGAGATGAACATCTGGTTGTCGTTCAGCACCACCAGCAGGTTGGTGCCGAGGATGCCGGCGTTCTGCAGGGCCTCGAAGGCCATGCCGCCGGTGAGGGAACCGTCGTTGGCCACGGCCACCACGCGGTGGTCTTGTTTCAGGATGTCCCGCGCGCAGGCGTATCCCAACGCGGCGGAGATGGAGGTGGAGGCGTGTCCCACGCCGAAATGGTCGTGTTCCGACTCGGCGCGCAGCGGGAAGCCCGAGACCCCGCCGAATTGGCGCAGGGTATGGAACCGGTCCCGTCGGCCCGTCAGCAGTTTGTGGGCATAGGCCTGGTGCCCGGTGTCCCACACGAACTTGTCTTTGGGCGAATCGAAGCAGTAGTGCAGCGCGATGATGAGTTCCACGGTGCCGAGGCTGGACCCCAGGTGTCCCCCGGTCTGTGCGGTCACGTCGACGATCTTCTGGCGGATCTCTTTCGCCAAATCAGGGAGCAGTTCCCGGCGGATGTTCCGCAGGTCCTGAGGTTTCTCGATCATGTCCAAGACAGCCATGCGATTCTCCTGAATTTCAGTTTTGACGTTCGACGATGTAATCGGCCAGGTCGTTCAAGATTCTCGCCCGGGGGCCGAAGAGGGAGAGCGCGTTTTTGGCCCGCCGGACCTCCCGCCGCGCCATTCGGCGCGAGGCCTCCAGCCCGTAGAGCGCGGGAAAGGTCAGCTTGTCGTTGTCCCGGTCCGACCCGCGTTTGCCGAGGAGTTTTTTGTCCCCCACGATGTCGAGGATATCGTCGACGATCTGGAAAGCCAGCCCGATGGATCGGCCGTAGGCGTCCAACGCGTTTAACCGGACCGGGGAGGCCCCCGCCAGGAGGGCGCCGGCCCGGAGGCTGGCCCGGATGAGCGCGGCCGTCTTGTTGCGGTGAATGTAATCCAGTTTTTTGCGCAGGGCGTCCGGCGTTTTTTCGCCGTTCCGGTTCTTCCCGTTGCCGGACATGGCCAGGTCCGCCGCCTGACCGCCGACCATCCCCCGGGATCCCGCGGCCTCCGCCACCGTCCGGACGACGTCCAACACCGCGGCGGGTCTGGCTCTCCCCCGCCGGGCGTTTTCGGCCATCAGCTGGAACCCGAACGTCAACAGCGCGTCGCCCGCGAGGACGGCGTTGCCTTCGCCGAACTTTTTGTGGCTGGTGGGCAGCCCCCGCCGGAAATCGTCGTCGTCCATGGCCGGGAGATCGTCGTGCACCAGCGAATAGGTGTGGATGAGCTCCAGCGCGCAGGCCGTGGGCATGACCCGCTTGGCCGTGCCGCCGCAGAGTTCGGCGGCCGCCAGGCACAGGATCGGTCGAAGCCGTTTGCCTCCCGCAAAGACCGAGTAACGCATCGCCTCGTGGACCACCGGCGGAAGGGCGGCGTGTTTCGGCAGACAACGGCGCAGCGCGGCGTCGACGGTCCGCCGTTTTTTATCCAAATATTTTTTCAGTCGGGAGTCCGGCATGGGCGGTTCAGGCGGGCTTTTCGGCCTTGGCTCGTTCCATCAGGAGGAACAGACGTTCGATGGAGCGCGCTTTCCCCGTCTTCTCGTCCAGGTCCAAAACGCAGCCGTTGAACTGGGCGTCGCCGTCGGCCACGTCCACGCGCAGGGGGATGCCCGTGAGGAAGCGTTTCAGCGCGATCTCGATCTTTCCGCCGATGACGCTGTCGCGCGGGCCGGTCATGCCGGCGTCCGTGATGTAGGCGGTGCCGCCGGGGAGGATTCGTTCGTCGGCGGTCTGCACGTGCGTGTGCGTGCCCAGCACCGCGGCCACGCGCCCGTCCAGATACCAGCCCATGGCCTCTTTTTCGCTGGTCGCCTCGGCGTGCATGTCCACCAGGACCACGTCCGCCTTCATCTTCCCCAAAACCGCGTCCATCGTTCGGAACGGGCAGTCGATCTCCGCCAGGGTATGGCGCCCCATCACCTGCACGATTCCCAGGGTTTTCCCGCCGACCTGAAAGACCGCGTCGCCGTGGCCCGCGAGGATCGGCGGATAGTTGGCAGGCCGGATCACCCGGTCGTCGGCCAGGATGGACTCGATCTCCGGACGGTCCCAGGTGTGGTTCCCCATGGTGATGACGTCGATGCCGGATTGGAAGAGGGTCTGTGCGATGGGCGGGGTCACGCCCCTTCCCCCGGCGGCGTTTTCGGCGTTGGCCACCACCCAGTCCAATCGGTGTTCCTGGCGGAGACGAGGGATGAAGTGTTGGATGGCTTCCCGTCCCGCCCGGCCCATGATATCGCCCACAAACAAAATCCGCATCGGAAACCTCGTCTTTCTATCGAACGTGACGGAATGAATCGGTTGGCGCTAGTTACATATTGAAATAGAAACAAATTATACAAAATATTCCCACGGGCGAAGAGAGAGGGCGGGCGAAAAGCCGTTATCGGAAAAGACGGCGCGGGGTAACGAGGACCCCCACCCGTCGGTCGTGAGGTTCGACGGGAAGGCGCGGGGCCAGCTGGACGGAAAAAGCGAAACCGGCGGTTTTGGACGCGGGGAAATTTTCCAGGACGCGGTCGTAATAACCGCCGCCGGATCCCAGGCGATGTTTTTGGGGGGTGAAGGCCGCCCCCGGAACCACCATGAGATCGATCTTTTTTAGGGGGACCGTCCGGGAAGGAGCGGCCGGTTCCAAAATGCCGTGGACGTTTTTTCGCAAGACGGGATGCGGCTCGAGGTCAACGAAGCGGAGACGGCGGCCGGCGGGAAAGACCACCGGCACGACGACGCGTTTCCCCCTTTTCCGGCACAGGGCGAGGAAGGGCCCGGTATCGATCTCCCAGGGGCGGGAGAGGGTCACGGCCACGGTGCGGGCTCTTTGGAAAACGGGCAGCTTCCCGGCCCGTCGGATGACGGCCCGGCTTTCCTGTCGGCGTTTCGCGGCCGACAGGGACCGGACGGCGTGGCGGAAGAAGCTTCGCAGGAAGGATTTGTGTCGCAGGATCTCTTCGGAGGGCATGTCGGGGAACCGCTCAGGGCTTGTCTTTTTCCGTTTTTCGTTCCGGCCAGAGACGTTCAAGGCGTTCTTTTATCTTCTTCTCAAAACCCAGGTCGGTCGGGAAGTAGAACTTCTTCCAAAGCGGCAGGTACTCCTGTTTGACGAAATGCTCGGGGAAATCGTGGGCGTATTTATAACCCCGGCCGTGTCCTCGGGCGGCGCCGTCGAGGTTGGCGTCCCGCAGGTGCGGCGGAACTTCGCGGCGGGGTCCCTGGCGGACCTCCCCCGCGGCGGCGTCTCCGGCGAGGTAGGCGGCGTTGGATTTGGGCGCGGAGGCCACGTAGGTGACGGCCTGCGCCAGCGGGATGCGGCCTTCCGGGAGTCCCAGTTTTTCCACGGCGTCGAAGGCGGCGTTGGCCACCAGGAGCGCCAGGGGGTCGGCGTTGCCCACGTCCTCGGAGGCGGCGATGAGCAGCCGGCGGGCGATGAAGCGCGGGTCTTCCCCCGCGGCCAGCATCTTGCCCATCCAGTAGAGGGCGGCGTCGGGGTCGGAACCGCGCAGCGATTTGATGAAAGCCGAGATGGTGTCGTAATGGTCGTCGCTGGATTTGTCGTAGCGGACGGCCCGTTTCTGGGTGGAGGCCTCGGCCACGGCGAGAGTGAGGGCGACGGCCCCGTCCCGGGACGGCGCGGTGCTGAGCACGGCCAATTCCAGGGCGTTGAGCACCCGTCGGGCGTCCCCCCCGCTCGTCTCCAGGAAATGCGTTTCCGCCTCCGGCGAGAGCAGGATTTTTCTGTCTCCCAGGCCGCGTTCCTTGTTCTCCAGGGACCAGCGCAGGATTTGCCGGAGGTCTTCGTTCTTCAAAGGGAAGAATTCGAACACGGTGGAGCGGGAGAGGAGGGCGGCGTTCACGTAGAAGAACGGGTTCTCCGTCGTCAGGCCGACGAGCGTGATGACGCCTTTTTCCACGTCCGGAAGGAGGGCGTCCTGTTGACTGCGGTTGAAGTGGTGGATTTCGTCGAGGATGAGCAGGGATCGGCGGCCTTGGGCCCGGCGGCGTTCGTGGGCGGTTTGAAGGATTTTTCGGATCTCCGGCACGCCGATGGTGACGGCGTTGGTGTGCTCCACATGGGCCTTGGTCTTGTAGGCGATGAGCCGGGCCAGGGCGGTCTTGCCGGTGCCCGGAGGCCCGAAGAAGACGGCGGAACCGAGCCGGTCGGCCTCCACGGCGCGGCGCAGGAGGCTGCCTTCCCCCACCAAATGGTTTTGCCCGACGAACTCGTTCCAGTCGCGCGGCGCCATGCGGAGCGCCAGCGGATCGTTCCGGGGGTTCGTTTGTTCGGCGGGTTTTCCGGCGGCAAAGAGGTCCATGGGAAAATTTTACAAACTAATGGGGAGTAAAAATAGGGTGTCGGAGGCGGGACTACTTCAGGGCTTTTTCGAGGGAGGCGAGGATGTCCTCGATTTTTTTGGTGTTGTCTTCGGAAAGGGCCTTTTCGGCGGCGCCTTTTTCCTGGGACAGTTCGAAGGCGATGTTCAGCGCGGCCAGCACCGCCACTTTCTGGGTGTCCACGATGTGGAGATGGGTGGAGATCTCATGCATCTTCTGGTCCACATACGCGGCCAGCTGGCTGGCCTCCAGGGGGGTCAACCCGCCGGGATCGATGTCGTAGTCCCGGTTGAAAATCCGCACCCGAATCTTTTCCGCCGCCAATGTGCGCATGGGTAATTAAACCATTAAACCATCGAGCTTTTTAAGCATTTGTTCAAGCTTTTGTTGAACTTTTTTTCGTTCCTTCAGCAACTCGTCGTATTCCCGCAGGATCCGTCGGGCCCGGCGGCTTTCCTCCCGCGTCAGTTCCAGTTCGGCCAGCAGACGTTCCCGGTCTTTTTTCGCGTCCGTCAGCTGTTTCGCGGCCTCGAGACTTTTCTCCGCCAAACGCTCCAGAAGGGGTTTCGTCATGAAGAGAAATTAGCACAAAACGGACGGGAAAAGCAAAAAGTTAAAGCTTTTTATCAAGTTTCAAGGAGGCCGGGAAAATCGGCCCCGGCGGGCCGGAGGAGAGGGCCCGCGCCGCAACGGATTCTTTTGAAGCAAAAGGTCTTTGACCGCCGCGAAGAAAGTTTTATAATGGACGACGGATAAAATATGCCCCCCTCGACACCGATAGCACAGGATAAAAAACCGTTGCTCATGCGGCAGACCTACGGCTGGGCGGTCAGCGCTTTGGCGGTGGGAGGCGCGGCCCTGGGCGTCAAATTTTCCTTCGGCGCTACCGCGGGTTTCGTCGCGGGCCTGGCGGCGCTGGCGTTCGCGGGAAGCGCGGCGCGGGCGACGACGATTGAGATGGAGATAATGCCGAATACCAGCGTCTTGGGATTTGTTGATTTTTATGATTATGATGCCGCTTCTGCTGACCTGGCCGAATACCCA
>JAKLDV010000094.1 GCA_022703335.1 Elusimicrobiota bacterium | reverse complement strand
GTGGTCACGCCGGCGGTCCTGATTCCGCGCCCCGAGACCGAACTGCTCGTGGAGCAAGGGGTGCGCCTGCTCGCCGGGCTGCCGTCACCCTGGATCCTGGACCTGGCCGCCGGCAGCGGCTGCGTCGGATTTAACAGCGCCCACAAACGGAACTCATTGGCTCCGGGAGCGCTTGAAGTAATGTTCCAGGGCGTACTGCCGCCGGCGGTGAACGTCGTCACGTCGATCTGCCAGTCAGCGGTCAATGAAGTGGAATCGTTGTGTAGGACGATCGTCCGGGTAGACACCGTCGTCAGTCCCACCCCCACGATGCCGAACTCGTAGCTGCCGTCTCCGCCGTTCGCCTCGGAGTCGATGGTGATGCTCAGGCTCCCCCCCATGGTGACCGTCACCACCATGGTGTCCGGATTGGCGGCCCAGGCGAGCCGCGAGGAGACGGCCCCCAGAACAAGGATCGCGGCGATGAGACAACCCTTCCGCAGGTTCATTGTTCAGCTCCCGCCAGCCCGGCGAGCAATCTTCGGGCCGTGGCGTTTTTCGGATCCATATCGAGCACGTAGCGCCAAATCTTCGCCTCCGTCTTAAAATCGCCCCGGAGGTGCATCACCCGGGCACAGTTGGACCAGGCCTCCACATAGGTGGGATCGAGCCGGAGCGCCTGCGTAAAACTTTCCAATGCGGTCGT
Organism: Elusimicrobiota bacterium; assembly: GCA_022703335.1. Classification (GTDB taxonomy): domain Bacteria; phylum Elusimicrobiota; class Elusimicrobia; order FEN-1173; family FEN-1173; genus JAKLDV01. The sequence goes on along the minus strand of JAKLDV010000094.1, from coordinate 8,597 downwards.
TTCGCGGTTTTCCCCGCCCGCCTGGGACAGCCACATCTGAACCACGCCCAGCGCGTTGTAGGCGTCTGGGTTGCAGGGGATCATGCGTACGCGTCGTTCCGCGCCCTGAAGAGCGGCGGCCAACAACACCCGGCGTCCCTCCGGAAAGGTCTGCCCCTGGACGGCCCGACGATAGGTCTCCAGGAGCCCGGCGTGATATTCGTCCACCATCGGGTTCATGCTTATTGCCTGTTCATACGATCGGACGGCCGATTCCCATTTCTGCTCATCGCGCAGAGTTTCCGCCCGGCGCATCATGGCGTCCGCCCGCACGGGTTGAAGAACAAAGAGCATCAAAACAGCCGACGACGCCAACACCAAAGTCACGGCTCCCCGGGCCGGCCAAAGGCCGAGAGGGATCGGTTTTTCGTTCGGCGGGCGTCGGCGCGCGAAGGTAGAAAACCACATCCCCCCCAGGAACGCCGTCAGGAAGCAGGTGGTCACCGAGGAAAAATTGAAAATGTTTTGAATGAACAGCGCGGCGAGGCTTCCGGCCAAGGCCCAGTCCCGCGGGGCGGCGCCCGGTAACAAGAGGCCTTTCCAAACGACAACGGCCGCCACAACGATCACCCACAGATAGCCGCCCAGCCCGATCAGTCCCGTGGTGGCGGCCCATTGAAGGAGGTCGTTGTGCGCGTGCGCCTGTGTCACCCCGCCCCCGGCGGCACGGGTATAGACGATGTTTTTGTAGGTGCGGAAAGAAAATACGTAGGTGTCCGGCCCGGTGCCGAACCATCGGTTCGCCCGCAGCATCTCCCATCCGCCCGCCCAACCCGCCATCCGGGCATGGTTGGAGGTGTCTTTCAGGGAAAAGATCGAAAGGAAACGGGCCCGGGCGGTAGGGATGAAGGCGGCCCAGAACATGACCACCAGAACGAGCCCCGCAAGAACAGAAAGGACACGCCGGTCCTCATGCCGCGAACGCACCAGACCGAAAAGATAGATCCCCAACGCCCCCGCCGCTCCCAACCAGGCGCTGCGGGAGAATGTCAAGACCAAAGCGGACAACGCCAGCAACAATCCGGCGGCCGGCCAGAAACGTTTCCTTATCGTCGAATGCCCGTGCAACGCGCTCCAATAGAGAGGCAGGAGCATGGCCAAAAAAGCCCCCAAATAGACGGGGTTCCCCAAGGTGGCCCATGCGCGACCGTTTTTGATGGAGGGCATTTGCGGGAAAATCTCCCAGCCCGCGTATTGAAGAATCGCGTATCCCGCAACGAGGTGTCCCACCCCGCGCAAGAGCGCTTCCGCCCGTCCGACAAAAACGTCGGTGGCGAAGTGGACCGTCAGCCAGTACACGGCGCAAAACGCCAGCAGGGGAAGCCATCCGAACGCGTACTCGCGGTATTGGCCGAAAAAAGAGATCGGCCTGTGGATGGAGAGCAACGCCGCGACGAGGGAAACCGCCAAAAGGCCGACGAGTGGAACATCCAAAGGGGTGGAACGCCAGATGAGTTTCCCGGCGCTCAGAGCTCTCACGGCCGCCACGGCGGCGACAAAAATCGCGCCGAAGGCGACGATCGTCATCTTCGGCAGATCGAAAGAATCGTTGAGGGAGAACCCCACGGCGAGCGGCACCGCCGCCGAAAGGGTCAGCAACGCCGCCTCCCCCGCCCCCCGCAGGAGGGTCTCGGCAAGGCCCGGTTGCACGATGGACACCGACGTGTTCGTGTTCATGTCAACCTCTCACCCGAACATAGACTCGTGCCAGAACGGGTTCCGTGATGCCGTCGTCCACGGAAGCGCGCAACAAAAAAGCGTATTTCTTGCCGTAGTGCACCGTTCCCGGCGGAATGCGCACCTGCAGGTTCACCGTCACCGCGGAATCCGCCGGAACCTCCACCGAACGGGGGGCCACCTCCAGGAAATCCGGGTTGGGGGTGGACACATATCCCTCCGGCAAACCGGCGGACTGAAAATACCCCGGCCGCAGGCTGAGCCGGACGGGCGTGTTCCCCTTGTTCGCGATTTTCAAAATAGAGCGGCGATCGTCCGTCAAGCGCATCTCTTTACCCGCCGGCACCTTGTTGAAATAGAGTTCTTGGGGCTCGAACCTCACCTGTTCCAGTTTCGAGAGGGCGGCTGTTCGAGGCGTCGCGGATTCCGGCCGGACGGCTTCCACTGAAAAACGCAGGCGGCTCTCCAAGCCGACGGCCACCGTCCCCTCGTCGGTCCGCGTGCGCAGGTTCACCTGGAAATGCCGCTGTTTCCATTGTTCGCCTTTCGGAATGTCCAGCCGAAGGTGAGCGGTCTTTGTCTCTCCGGGCTTTAAGGACAGGCGTTGAGGCGTCACCTTCAGCCAAGCAATGGACGGAATCGGCTCATAGCCCTCCAGCACCCCCTGCGGCGAGATTTCCGGCTCAATCACGACTTTCACCGGTTTGGAACTGTGGTTGGTGACGGTAAAGGGTCGGAAATCCCGTTGACCGGAAACATAACCCTGGCCCGTCTTCAGCTCATCCATGACCACGTCCACAAAGGTGGTGCTGAGGCCGAGACCGGCCTGTCCCACGGCCACGGCAAAGAACGCCGCGCCGAAGGAAAGGAAGAAGGAAACGAACTGCCGTATCCGGGCCATGGCCATCCTCTTTTTACGGAGTCGGGGTCGCCGTCACCGTCACGCGAATTTGCTGCTCATCCGAGGTACTTGAAGACAAGGGGGTTTCCAGCATCAACCAGAAATTGCGGTATTCCCCCGCCGGCACCGAATAGCCGGTGGAAGATCCGTTGATGGTGAATTTGGAGGACGCATCCGAAGCGGCGTCGGTGTCGGTCATGCGGTCTTCCGTGCCGAAAGCGGTGGTGCTCGGTTGCACCAGATGGAAAGCCGCACTGAGCCGGAACAGGTCGCCCGGCGACAAACTGCCGTCGGTGATCTGCCAGGGGCTTCCCGTCGTGATCGTGGAGGCCTTCAGGTTCCAGGTGGAAAGAACAGTTCCGTTGTTGACCACTCGAATGGTCGACGTCGAAACCGTGGAGGTGGAGGCGGTGAAGGTGCCGAACCCGTAGGTGTCCGAACTGATGTCCACCGACAAGACGGTGACCTGTGCCCAGGTGTAGGTGGACTTGGAAAGGTCGCCCTGGTTTTCGTCCGCGTCCCGGGCCTCGATGGCCACGTAATAGCTGGTGCCGGGCGTCAGGCCGGTGAGGGTGATGGTCTCCTGCGTGTTTGGCGCGTTGGGCACGGCAACCTTGAACAGGGTGGCGGTGGTCTCAAAATAGGATTGGTCGGTGATGGCGTCCGGATAGGTGGAATATTTCACGATGTATTTCGAGGCGGTGACCACTCCCCCGTCGGCGCCCGGCGCGGTCCATTCGAGCTTGATGGAGCCCTCGTCGGCTCCCTGGGAAGGCCGGATGTCACTGATGGTGCGCGGGTAGAACATGATCTTCATCAGACCGTCGGCCACGTTCCGGGTGGTGCCGCTCATCACACCGTAAGAGGTTTCGCCGACGCTCCCTTTCATCTTATAGGTGGTGGCCGAGGCCTTCGACTGACCGCCCTGGTTGATGGAGGTGCGGGTGAGCCGGTAATTGTTCGAAGAGGCCTTGCCCGCCGACGCCTCGGGGCCGGTGAAGACCATGAGGCCGGCGATGAGCAGGCCGAACCCGGCGGCCAGACCGCCCGCACGATTTTTCAACGTCGTTTTGGAGTTCTCATTTTCCTTCATGGTCACGCCTTCCATTTTGAAGAACCTCATCCCGCAATCCGCTCGAGCGCTTGCCGGGCGCCCGTGTGGGTCGGGTCCGCCGCCAACGCCGACTTCCAAGCCGCCACCGCCCGATCCCGCTGTCCCTGCCGCTCCAAAGCGAGCCCGAGGTTGTAATACGCGTCCGCGAACGCCGGGTTGAGGCGGATGGCGGACGCGAACTCCTGTTCGGCCTTTTTCGCCTCCCCCAAACGCAGGTAACACGCGCCCAAATTGTTGTAGGCCATCACGTCGATGGGATCGATGCGGATGGCGTTCTGGTAAAAACCGGTCGCCTCGGCGAAAAGTCCGCGTTTCTGATAAATGTTCCCCAAAGTCACCAGCGGACAGGAGCGGGTCGGGTCTACCTGCACGGCCCGGCGGCAATATTTTTCGGCTTTCTGAAGGTCTCCGAGTTGTTCGTAACACCCCCCCAGATTGCTCAACGCTTCGACGCGGCGCGGATCCAGCGTCGTCACTTTTTCATACCCCGCGATGGCCTCCGTCATTTTCCCCTGCCGCTGATGGACCACCGCCAGGTTGTAATGGGCGTCGGTGTAATCCTTGCTGAGCCGGATGGCTTCCCGGAACGATTTCTCGGCCAAGGCCGACTCGCTCATGTCGCTGTAAACGATGCCGAGGTTGTAATGGGCGACGGCGCGGTCGGGCGCGTGGCGCAGACCGGCCTGAATCATCCGAAGGGCTTCGGGGAACCGGCCCTGGTGGTGATAGACCACACCCAGGTCCACCTCGGCAGCGGCCCAATCCGGCCGGAAAACAAGCGCCTTTTGATAATGTTTCTCCGCCTCAGCGTAGTGTCCGGCGTCGTCGTAGAATTTTCCCAGGTCCCGCCGCGCCCGCGCCGATTTTCCCCTGTCCCCCACGCAGCGGTCGAACGTGGCCTCGGACAACGCCGGCTCGCCCATCAGGGCATAGGCCTTGGCCAGGTTGAGGAAAACGTCCACCCAGGGATACGACGTATCCGGAAACCCGTGCTGTATCTTTTTGTACAAGGCCGCCGCCTCGGCGTATTTTTTCTCCTTCATGAGAGCGTTGGCGGCGTTGAGGTAGGGCACGTAGGTGCGCGGCTGTTTCGCCAGAATGGATTCGTAACCGTCGGGCCGGCCTTGTTTTTCGATGTCGACGATGGCCAGGAGGTTGGTGCGCGGCTCCACGTAGTCCGGCCGCAGCGCCAGGGCCTTGCGGTAATACCGTTCGGCGTGTTCGAGGTCGTTCCGCTTTTGAGCCAGAACCCCCAGGTTGTACCACGTCCGGGCCGCCTGGGGCGATTGAAGGCTGGCCGTCCGCCAGAACGTGGCATCGTCGCGCCAAACGCCGTTCCGCTCGACCGTTATCGAGGAAAACACCGCCAGGACGACGAGGGCGAGGGCAAGGGTCAGGACGGGAGGGGCCGCTCGAAGGAACGAAACGGGCAACGCCTCGAGGAAAGCCGGACGCCGGAGGAACGCCATCGAGACGCTGTAGACCGCCAGCAAGCAGAAGAAAACAGAAGGCAGATAGAGATACCGTTCCGCCATCACGTTGTAGAGCGGCCGAAGGTTGGCGACGGGCAGAAGCGCGACGAAGAAAGCAAGTATCAGGAAACTGACGGCCGGCGATTTCTTATGCACGGCAACGGCAAAAGCCGCCAGGCCGCCCAGGAGAGCCAACGAGAGGACGACCGCCGCCGTCGGTTGCGTAAGCGGTGTGACCATGTGTTCCGCCCTCAGTCCCGCCGGCCAAACGAGGAGTTTCAAGTAGGAGACGAACACCGTCGACATGGTGAACAGGTTCGTCACCGGGTCCCCGGCCCACAGGGCCGACATCGACGGGGTGGGGCTCACCACGCTTTCCGCGCGGACCGGCAGGGCGAACGTGAGGAGGCTGGTGAGCCGTTCGACCCATTTCACGGCCATGTCCCCGAAGTAATAGTCGAACCGGCGGAAATGGAACACCGCATAGAGCGGCCACAAAAGGAAGTACCCGGCATACGCCGGAGCTTTCTTCAACAGCGGCCGCCACTGGGCGCCGGTTTTCAACAAAAAGTCATGCAGGATCAAAACGAACGGCAACGTGACAGCCATCTCCTTGGACAGCAGGCCCAAGCCGTAGGCGACGACGGAAAGCGCCAGCCACGGCCACGCTTTCAACAGCGCCGGCGGCGCGATAAGCGGGGATTTATGGGTGCCGCCATTCCCAAATGTTTTTTCGAGAGCGGATTGAAACGCCTTATAGAAAATAAACGCGGCCAGGAAAAACAGCGTGGCCAGGAGGTCGGCGCGAAACCCCACGGCCGCCACGGGTTCGGTGTGGATGGGATGCACGGCGAACAAGAGCGCGGCCAGAATGGAAAACGCCAGGGGCCGGGGACCGAATCCGGGAGCCCGAGTCCTGCCTCCGCCGGACTCCGGATCCGTTTTTCCCATCAGAAACATCGCCGCCAGGACAAAGACCAGCAGGCTGTTCAGCGCATGGAGAAGGACGTTGGTCAGGTGATGGCCGGCCGGGGTGAGCCCCCACAATTTACAATCGAGCAGGGCCGAGAGGATCCAGACAGGGCGCGAAGCGTTTTCCGTCTTTATCGGCGAGGTCCGGAAAAAATAGTCCCAGGAAAGGACTTCCCCCACGTTGTTCCAATCCTGAACGAAGGGGTTGTCGGCGATGAGGATATGGTCGTCCCACACGAAACCGTTCTTCAGGGTATTGGCGTACACGCCGAAGGCCACTCCCACCACCAACAGGCCGGCAAGGAACCACAAGAAGGTCGGCGTCGGGAACAGCCGCCCTTTATAGGAAAGTAGTAACTTATTCAGTGGGTGCCGCTTCTCACTGTCGGTCACTTTCCATCCCTCCTTTCCATGGTCTCCTTGCCAGCGGAGTTGTCGGCCCGATGGGCCGCCGCGGATCCCAAAGGCGCTGACGTGGGGTCGCCATAGGTTCCTCCCAGCCGATCCTTATCTTCTAGTGTTTCCCTCCCGACGATTCGTTCATGTTGGTGAGACGCGGCCCGCCTTTGCGGTTGCGTTGTTCCATGTGTTCCAGCCGCATCTGCAGGTTGATCAACTGGCTCTTGAGGGCGTCCAAGTCGCTGAGGCCGTCCAGACGCGTGCGAAGCGCCTGATTTTCCCGCTCCAGCGCCTCGCTGCGCGACTTCAGTTCCCGCACGACCTGGGTGAGGTTCCTTTCGCCGATGTCCACGAAACAAAGGACCTTGCCTGTTTTCCCGGAGGCGCCGTCGAAGTCCTCCAAGGCGATGCCCACCGTGGCGCCGGGTTCCGTGGCCTTCATGGCATACCCGGGCTTGGAGGAGGAGGTCAGGTAGTCCCCCTTCTTTATTGGTCCATTTTCCAAGCAGACCTTGATGGGAACACGACCCGCCAAGACAAGCGGCTTGCCGGGATGCTTCCGGTCCAACCCCTTCATGTGAGAGTTGACCAGGAGAGCGCTCGATCCGTCCGAGATAACTCCGAGGATTCGCGCGTCATAGGGCGTCTTCGTTTTTTCCACCCGGGCCTTATCTTCCCATTGCCCGCCCATGGGAACTCCGTTGTTTTCCGCCAACGAGACGAGATCATAGGCTTCGACGTCCTTATCCGCCTGGATGAACTCGGCCAAGTCAGGGCTCCCGTTGGGAACCATGCCGGCATCCGTGGTCAACTGACCGCCGTTATCCAGCCGCATGAGGTTTGTCGTCCCGTTCCACCACAGGAAACTGGAATTGGCGTTATTCGTCACTTGGAAATCCAATTCCGTTCCCGTGCTGGCTGGCTGAGTCCCCACGATCTTCGGAGTATTGATGACGTTCAATGTGGTCTGTCCCGTATTCGTCACCTTATAACTCCCGCCGGCGCCGAAGAAGCTGGAACCGGTCACGGTCAGGTCCGGGAGAGTGGAATCGGAAACCGTCGCCGTTCCGACCGCCACGTCCCCGTTCCCTTTGACCTGGAACAGTTGCTGCCCTGCCGCCGCGGTCCCAGATGCCACAAGAACCACGTTGTTGGCCGCCACAGGCGTAGCACTGGTGATTGCAACGGAATTGGAACTAATCATTTTCACGAGAGAGACATTGCCCACGCCAACAATGTTCTGACTGTTCCCGGTGATGGCGCCCTGCAACGTATGGGCGTTGATGTTGGTGGCTCCCAACGTTCCCAGCCCCGTGATATCGTAGGTGTTGCCCGTCACGTCCCCTTGCAGAGTGAACGCCGTGATGTTGGTGGCTCCCAACGTCCCCAACCCCGTAATGTTCTGGTTGTTGCCGGTGATGGCGCCCTGTAAGGTATGGGCGTTGATGTTCGCCGCCCCCAATGTCCCCAATCCCGTGATGTTCTGGCTGTTGCCCGTCACCGCCCCCTGCAACGTGTGCGCCCCCAGGTTGGTGATGGCATCCCCCGCCCCGCTTTCGTGCGCGGTGTGGTGTGCGCCGGGAACCAGCCCCGTGTGCGAGTGCAACGTTGTGGCTCCACCGCTCGTCAAGCCGGTCACGTCCGTCGACGTCAGGTCGTCGTTTGCTCCTGTCCCGAAGTCCAGCGTCCCCGCCACCGTTGTGTTGCCCGTCCCCAATCGCAACCACCCGTTCACCGTCGTGCTCGACAACGACGCCGTGTAGGCGCCGACATTCTGGGCCAGGTTCCCCACCCCCGTGATGTTCTGGCTGTTGGCCGAGATGGCGCCCTGCAACGTATGGGCGTTGATGTTGGTGGCTCCCAACGTCCCCAGCCCTGTGATGTCGTAGGTGTTGCCCGTCACGTCCCCTTGCAGAGTGAACGCCGTGATGTTGGTGGCTCCCAACGTCCCCAATCCCGTGATGTTCTGGCTGTTGCCCGTCACCGCCCCCTGCAACGTGTGCGCCCCCAGGTTGGTGATGGC
>JAKLDV010000093.1 GCA_022703335.1 Elusimicrobiota bacterium | reverse complement strand
CCGGCGCTTTACCGACCCGCCGGCGTTGCGGTTTGGCCTGCCCGGCGGAGAACCGGCTTGGCGGCGGCTGGAATTGGCGCTGGCTGGAGTGCGGGCCGAACGGCTGCGCGTGGTCGGCAGAGGGACCGTAAAGACCCGCCGGACCAGGGGCCGGAGGCGTTCAATGAGTCCGTTGGCATCTTTGTCTTTGAGACAACCGAAAATGAGCGTGGCGCTTTCTTTGCCCCAGGGAGACGCCCGGTAGGCGGCCGCGAGGGAGTCCATCGCTTCCGGATTGTGGGCGCCATCCAAAAGAGTGCGAGGACGACCCCCCGGCCGGGCGTTGAAGACTTGAAACCGGCCTGGCCAGGAGGCCCGGAGCAGCCCCCGCCGGAGATGTGAATCGGAGATATTCCAGCCGCGTCGCTTCAGGGAATCCAGGACCGCCACCGCCAAGGCGGCGTTGTTCAGCTGATGCCGTCCCAGGAGATGTATTTTCAAGTTTTTATACGTCCCGTGCGGGAGAGAGACGCTGAAAACCTGCATCCGGTTCACCCAGTCCACGTGTTTTCCTTTGACGAGGATATCCCGGTTGAGCGTTGAGGAGAGGGCCGGGCCGACGGAGGAACGAGGGTCGAGCGACGGCGGCAGGGATTGGAAATGCGGGACACCGTGCCGGAGGATGCCCATTTTCTCATGGAGGACGTCCCGCAGGGTGGGGCCCAGCCAGGAGAGATGGTCGTGGCCGATGGAGGTAATGACGGTGGCTTCCGGGGCGGGGAGCGTGTTGGTGGCGTCCAGGCGTCCGCCGAGCCCGACTTCGACGACCGCGATGTCCACTTTTTCGTTTTGAAAATGGAGATAAGCCGCCAACGTCTGGGATTCGAATTCGGTGAGTTCTTGTCGGGATCGGCCGGCGGCGTCGGCCACTTGCCGCAAAAGACGTTTCCATTCGGCGCCGGCGATGTTGGTCCCATTCACGCGCACGCGTTCGGCGGGGCTCACCAGATGCGGAGACGTATAAAGTCCCGTGCGGTAACCGGCGGTGCGGAGGACGTTTTCCAGAAGGGCGGCGACGGAGCCTTTCCCGTTTGTGCCGGCGATGAGGAGGGAGGCAAAATCGTCCTCGGGGTGGGAGAGGCGCGTCAGGACCGGCCGGAGGCGTTCCAAGCCCAGGCGGATTCTCGGCGTGGTCCTGCGGCGGTTGCTTCGGCAGCGTGCCTCCGAAGCGAGGCGCGGGAAAGAGAGGCGGGTGCGGATCATTCCGCTTTGGCCGTCGACGATTTGTTTTTTGAACGGGAGGACATGAACACTTTCAGCAAGGAGACGATCGTTTTTTTCAAGTCCTTTCGTTCCACCACCATGTCCACCATGCCGTGTTTGAGGAGAAACTCCGAGTGTTGGAAGCCCTGGGGCAGGGTTTGGCGGATGGTCTGTTCGATGACGCGCGGGCCGGCGAAGGCGATGAGGGCCTTGGGCTCGGCGATGATGACGTCTCCCAAGGTGGCGAAGGAGGCGGTGACGCCGCCGGTGGTGGGGTCGGCCAACACGGAGATGAACGGCAGCCGCGCTTTACGGAGGCGGGCCAGGGCGGCGCTCGTTTTCGCCATTTGAAAGAGCGAGACGATCCCTTCCTGCATCCGCGCTCCGCCGGAGGAGGAGACCACCACCAGAGGGATGTTCTCCTTCAGGGCGTGTTCGATGGCCAGCGTGACTTTCTCGCCGACCACGCTCCCCATGCTGCCGCCCATGAACTCGAAATCCAAAAGGGCGCAGGCCACGCGGTAGGGACCCATCAACCCTTCCCCCGCCACGGCCGCCTCTTTCAGTTTGGTTTTCTTGAGATTGTCCTTGAGGCGTTTTTTGTACGGGGCGGTATCGACGAAACCGAGGATGTCCACCGGCTGAAGATCCGCCGCGAACTCCTTGAATGAATCCGGCTCGAAGAAGAGCGGGATGCGTTCCCTGGCGGACATCCGCATGCCGTGTCCGCATTTGGGGCAGACCTTCAGATTGTCGCCCAGCTCCTTGTTGAAGATGATCTGTTCGCATTTGGGACATTTCGTCCAGAGCCCTTCCGGGACCCGTTTCTTTTCTGCTGACTCGTCAACCGGCATGGAATTTCTCCTTAGCCTTTCTTCGATTTCCGGTCCAGCGCCGCCCGGAGGGAGCGCAGCAGCGGGACGACGGGTTTTCGTTCGCGGAGTTTATTGATGAGGGCGGAACCGACGATGACGCCGTCGGCGCAGGGGGCCACGCGGCGGATCTGAGCCGGCGTGGAGATGCCGAAACCGACGGCCACGGGGCTCGGCGATATCCGTTTCAAATTTCGGAGGTAGCTCATCGTTTGGGGAGGGAGTTCTTTCCTGGCCCCGGTGACGCCCGTGAGGGAAACGGCGTAAAGGAATCCCCGTGTGAGGCGGGCGATGCGCTGTTGGCGCGCCGGCGGCGAGGTCGGCGCCACGAGATGGATCAGATGGAGCCCGTGGACCGCCAACAGTTTTCGGAGGGCCCGCGATTCCTCCGGGACAAGGTCGGGCACGATCAGTCCATCCCCCCCCGCTTTCGCCGCGTCTTTCGCGAAGCGGGCATAACCGTAATGGTGGATGGGGTTCAGATAGCTCATGAAGACGACCGGCAACGAAGAGGTTTTCCGGAACCGGCGTGTCCAGCGAAGAACGCGGGGCAGGGTGGTCCCTTTTTCCAGGGATTTCTGGGAAGAATATTGGATGGTCGGTCCGTCGGCGACGGGATCGGAGAAAGGGATGCCCACTTCGAGGACGTCCACGCCGGCGTGTTCGAGGAGCCGGGCGGTGCGGTCCATCTCCTTCGGGGACGGGTAGCCGGCGGTGAGATAGGCGATGAGCGCCTTGCGTTTTTGCCGACGCAGCCGGGAAAAGGTCCGGTCGAGGCGGTTCATCGGGACGCCCCTTCCGAAGGAAGAAGATCTTGCAGCTGCGCCATGTCCTTGTCGCCTCGGCCCGAGAGGCACACCACGACGCTTTTCAGGGAGCGGTGTCCCCTCAAAAGGCGCGGCAGGTACCCGATGGCGTGGGCCGATTCCAGGGCGGCGGTGATGCCTTCGGTCTCGTTCAGCAGGCGAAACCCTTCCACCGCTTCGCTGTCGGTGGCCGCGACGTACTCGGCCCGGCCGGAATCCCGATAGAACGAATGTTCCGGCCCGACGGCGGGATAATCCAGGCCGGCGGAGATCGAATGGGTCGGGCGTATCTGGCCGTGTTTGTCCTGGAGGACGTAGGTATAGGCCCCATGGAGGATTCCGGGAGTTCCGGCGCAGAGGGTGGCGGCGTGTCGGCCGGTCATGAGGCCTTTCCCCCCCGCCTCCACGCCGAAAAATTTCACGCGGCGTTTTTCGTAGAACGGAGCGAAAAGGCCCATGGAGTTGGAACCGCCTCCCACGCAGGCGACGAGGGCGTCCGGGTCGCCGGACTGATATTCCCGGATCTGGCGCGCGGTTTCCCGGCCGATGACGCTCTGGAATTCGCGCACCATCCAGGGATAGGGATGCGGCCCCACCACCGAACCCATGGCGTAGAACGTGGTGTTCACGGTGGCCACCCAGTCGCGGAAGGCCTCATTGATGGCGTCCTTCAGCGTACGCGAACCGGAATTGACCGGCACGACGCGGGTCCCGAGGCTCCGCATGCGGAAGACGTTCAACGCCTGGCGCGCCATGTCCTCGGATCCCATGTACACCGCGCATTGAAGTCCCATGAGGGCGCCCGCGGTGGCGGTGGCCACGCCGTGTTGGCCGGCGCCGGTTTCGGCGATGACCCGTTTTTTCCCCAAACGGCGGGCCAACAGGCATTGGCCCAAGGTGTTGTTGAGTTTATGAGAACCGGTGTGGCAAAGGTCTTCGCGTTTCAGGAAGATCTTCGCGCCGCCGAGGCGGCGGCTGAGATTCTTGGCGAAAAAGAGGGGCGTGGGACGGCCGGCGTAACGGTGGAGAAGATCGTTCAATTCGCGGCGGAACGACGGGTCTTTTTGGGCCCGGCGGAACGCCTCCTCCACTTCCACGAGGGGAGCGAGGAGCGTTTCGGGGACGAACCGGCCGCCGTAGGGGCCGAAATATCCTCGACGGTCCGGCAGCATCAGAGAGACTCCTTCCGGCGAAGGCCGCGATGAGTCTTCATGCCCGTTTCGCCTGTTCGATGAAGGATTTCAGTTTGTCGAAATCTTTTCGTTTGGGGGATTTCTCCACGCCGGAGGCCACGTCCACCCCGAACGGTTCGGCCTGTTTGATGGCCTCGCGCACGTTTTCCGGCGTCAGGCCGCCGGCCAGAAAAATGGGAACGCCGTGGGATTTGGCCTGTTTGGCGAGGTCCCAGGGGAACGTTTGACCGGTGCCGCCGGGTTCGCCCTCCACGCGCGCGTCCAGCAGGAAATACTGGCAGCTGTCCGTGTAGAGACCGGCGTTCTCCATATCCGCCGCCTGCGCCACTCGGAAGACCTTGCAGAGGAAGACGGACGGATCCAATGAATTGCGGAGTTCGCCGCATTCTTCCGGCGTCTGTTCGCCGTGGAGCTGTACGCCGCGGAGGCGCGTTTTTTTGACGATCTTCACGATGTCCGCCGCGGGATGGTCGACGAACACCCCCACCGGGAGCACGAAAGGCGGCGTCTTCTCGACGACGCGGAGCGCCATCTCGACGGAGACTTTGCGGGGGCTCTGTGACCAGAAATTGAATCCCAGGTAATGGGCGCCCAGGTTCGCGGCCCACGTGGCGTCTTCTTCGTTGGTGATCCCGCAGATCTTGATTTTGACGGCCATAGCGACTCCTTTTCTTTTACTTTCCGGCGTTGATGAGGACGCGGGCGGCGGTCCCCATGTTTTTCCGCCGCAAAAGGGATTCCCCCACCAACATCGCGTCTGCCCCCAAACTCTTCAGCATCTGCACGTCTTTGGGGCCCCGGATGCCGCTTTCGGCCACGGTCAGGACGGTGTCCGGTATTTTCGGAAGCAACTTCGAAAACGTGTTCAAATCCACCGTGAGGTCCTTCAGATTCCGGCTGTTGACGCCGACGATCGGCGCCTCGGCGGACAAGGCCCGTTCCAGTTCGTTGCCGTCGTGCACTTCCACCAGGGGGGCCAGTCCCAGGCTCTTCGCCAGCCGGATGAGGGACAGCAGTTCGCGGTCTTTCAAGATGGCGGCGATCAACAAGACCGCGTCGGCGCCGTGGGCCCGGGCCTCGATGATCTGGTACGGGTCGAACAAAAAATCTTTTCGGAGCACCGGCAGACCCGCCGCGTCCTTGGCCAGGCCGATGTGGGAGATGTTCCCCTGGAAAAAGACCGATTCCGTGAGGACCGACAGGGCCGCCGCGCCCGCCCGGGCGTAGGCCTTGGCCCCTTCGGCAACGTTGTACGGCGCCCGGATGACCCCGGCGGACGGGCTGGCCTTTTTCAGTTCCGCGACGAGAGCCACCCCGTCGGCGGAGCGGATCGATTCGGCGAAATCCCGCAGGGGCGGCGACTGGTTCAGCCGTTTTTCAAGTTCCGGGAACGGACAATGGGCCTTGGTCGCCGCCAACTCCGCTTTTTTGCAGGCGACGATGCGGTCCAGCGTCGGCTTGTTCGTCTTCAAGAGGCGGCGTGGCTCAGTTCGGCGAGCCGGTCCAGTTTTTTCAATGCCGCTCCCGAATCCAGGACTCGTTCCGCTTCCCGGCAGGCCTCGTCCCGGTTCCGCGGGGTCTTTTTGCCCGCGGCGCGCGAGGCCAAAAGGATGGCGGTCCCGGCGTTGGCGACCACGACATCGCGTTGGGGGCCCCGGATCCCTTTCAGTATTTTCCGAAGGATCTCCGCGTTCGATTTTTTGTCGCCGCCGCGCAAGACCGTGTCCGGATGCGCCGGGACGCCGAAATCCTTGGCCGACAGTTTTATCCGTTGGACCCGGCCGTCCACGATCTCCGCCGCCAGGGTTTCGCCGGAAAGGGTGATCTCGTCGTAGCCGCCGCCGTGGACCACCATGGAATGTTTCATGCCCAGCCGGACCAAAACCTGGGCCAAAACGTCGAGGAGGTCTGGGGAATAGACCCCGAGCACCTGGACGTTGGCCCCCGCCGGATTGCAGAGCGGCCCCAAGATGTTGAAAACGGTGCGCACTCCCAATTCCCGGCGGGTGGGCATGGCGTGGCGCATGGCCGGATGGAACGCCGGGGCGAACATGAAGCCGATGCCGATCTCGCGCAGGCAGCGTTCCACCACGGCCACGGGCGGGTCTATTTTCACGCCCAGCTCTTCCAGGACGTCGGCGCTGCCGCATTGAGACGAGATGGACCGGTTCCCGTGCTTGGCCACGGTGAACCCGGCGCCCGCCACCACGAACGCCGCCGCGGTCGACACGTTGAACGCGCCCTTCTTGTCTCCTCCGGTCCCGCAGGTGTCGACGATTACGGGCGTTTCCAGGGGGATGCGCGTGGCCGCGCCGCGCATGGCTTCGGCGCAGCCGGCGATTTCCTCGGGGGTCTCCCCTTTCATCCGCAGAGCCGTCAAGAAACCGGCGATCTGCGAGGGGGTGGCGGTTCCGGACAAAATCTCTTCCATCGCTTCCCGGGCTTCCGGGGAGGAGAGGGAGTTTTTTTCGACGAGCCGGACGACGGTTTCCTGGATCATGGGATTATTTCCGGATCCTCATTTTAACGAAATTCGCGAGGATTGTCTTTCCGTGTTCGGTGAGGATGGATTCCGGGTGGAACTGAACGCCTTCGACGCAGGGCAGATGTTTATGGCGCAGCCCCATGATCTCGCCGTCTCCCGCCGTGGCCGATATCTCCAGGTCCCGCGGAAGGGACTTCCTCTCCACCACCAGGGAATGGTAGCGGGTGGCCGTGAACGGACGGGGGACGTTCCGAAAAACCCCTTTTCCATCGTGTTTGATCTTCGAGGTCTTCCCGTGCATCAGGCGTTGGGCGCGAACAACCTTTCCGCCGAAGGCATAGCCGAGGGACTGATGTCCGAGGCAGACGCCGAGGATCGGTATTTTACCGGCGTATTTCCGGATGACGTCCACCGAGATCCCGGCTTCCTTGGGGGTGCAGGGGCCGGGCGAAATGAGGATCCGGCGCGGTTTCAACCGGCCGACGTCGTCCGCGGAGATGGCGTCGTTCCGAACGACTTTCACCCGTTGGCGCAGTTCGCCGAGGTATTGCACCAGGTTGTAGGTGAAGGAATCGTAGTTGTCGATGACCAGGATCATGTTCGTCTCGTTTCCGCCAAACGGATGGCCGCGAGCATGGCGGCGGCTTTGTTTTGCGTCTCCCGATATTCCTTTTCCGGGACGGAGTCGGCCACGATGCCCGCCCCCGCCTGAACGTGGGCGGCCTTCCGTGCGAGGAGGATGGTTCGGATGGTGATGGCCACGTCCATGTTGCCGGAATAGGAAAAGTAACCGACGGCGCCGCCGTACGGGCCGCGCCGGGCGCTCTCGAGTTCGTCGATGATCTCCATGGCGCGGATCTTCGGCGCTCCCGACAGCGTTCCGGCCGGGAAGCAGGCCCGGAACAGGTCGAAGGCGTCGCGGCGAGGGTCCAGTTGTCCCACCACGCTGGAGACCAAATGCATCACGTGGCTGTAGCGTTCGACGGTCATGAAATCGGGGACGCGGACGGTGCCGGGCCGGCAGACCCGTCCCAGGTCGTTTCGGCCGAGGTCCACCAGCATCAAATGTTCGGCCCGTTCTTTCTCATCGCGGACCAATTCCGCGGCGAGCCGGTCGTCGTCCGGCGCGTTTTTCCCTCGGGGGCGGGTGCCGGCGATGGGCCGGGTCTCGGCGGTGCGGTCCTCCAGGCGCACCAACATTTCGGGACTGGTGCCGATGAGGTGGGTATCCTTGTCCCGAAGGAAATACATGTAGGGCGACGGGTTTACGCAACGCAACGCCCGGTAGATCTCGACGGGGTGGGCTTTCGTGGGGAAGGAGACCCGGCGCGACAGGACCGTCTGGATGATGTCCCCGGCGGCGATATAGTCTTTCGCTTTTCGGACGGCGGCCAGGAAGGCGGCCCGTTCCCGGGGGTCCTCTTTCGCCGCGGCGGGCGGCGGGGGCGAGACCGGTTTTGCCCGGAACGGCGCCAGACGGATGTCCCGGGCCGTTTTGGCCAGGGCTCGCTCGGCCCGGCGGTAAAGCGCGCGCAGGTCGTCCCCTTTTTTGGGGAAGAGACACCGCACAATCTTCACGGAATGCGCCAGATGGTCGAAGACGAACATGTCCCGGGTGAAGAAAAAAAACATATCCGGCGTGCGGAGGTCGTCGGGGTGATTGTCCGGGAGGCGTTCGAAGTGGCGCACCACGTCGTAACTGGCATAGCCGACGGCGCCTCCAAAGAAGCGCGGCAGGCCTTTCACCTCCGCCGCCCGTCGGCTCCGGAGGAGTCCGCGCAATTCGTTGAAAGGGTTCTCCGATTCCCACTTCCGGGACCGACCGCCGGTTTCCAGCTCACATTCGCGCGCCCGGCTCTTAAAAACTTGAAACGGTTCGAAGGCGGCGAAAGAATACCGTCCGAGATGCTCCCCTCCCTCCACGCTCTCCAGGAGGAAACAGCGCGGGCTCTTCTCATAGAGGGAGTGGAACAGCGCCATGGGGGTGAGCTCGTCCGCCAGGCATTCCAGGAACACCGGAACGCCGTCGTGTTTTTTCGCCAAACGTTTGAATTCGTCGAAACTCGGATGAATCATTGGACTCCCATCAATTTCCCTTTCAGTTTGTTCACGTGGATGAAATAGACATGTTCCCCGGTCTTCGGGTCCACCCAGTCGCGGCTGTCGCCGGATTGGTCGCGGTTGTCGCCCAGGACGAACACGCGTTTTCGGGGGACGACGCGCGGCGCGACATTGTCGCCCTGGAGTATTTCGTCCGGGCGGGTGTGTCGGACGTACGGTTCATCCAGCGGCTTGTCGTTCAAATAGACCTTTTTTTTCCGCAACTCCACCGTGTCGCCTTCCACGGCGATGATCCGTTTGACCATGTCTTTCTGTCCCACGGGGGACGGAAAGACCACGATCTCCCCCCGTCTCGGCGCACGAAAGCGATAGGCCGCCTTGTTGACGAAAAGGTGCGTGCCCACCGGCAACGTGGGCTCCATGGAGGCGGTGGCCACCACGATGCCTTCCACCATGCCTCCGCGCACGACCCATGCGCCGAGCGCCCCCAGGGCGAACAGGAAGAGCCAACGCTTCACTATTTCTTGTTCTTATAGACTTTCGCCGGATCGAACAGAAGTTCTCCCCGTATCTCGAGTTTTCCGTCCTGTTCGACGTGGTGAAAAAAGCAGGACCGGCGGCCGGTGTGGCAGGCGGCTCCACCGATCTGGTTCACTTTCACCAGGAGGCAGTCCTTGTCGCAGTCCAGGG
>JAKLDV010000092.1 GCA_022703335.1 Elusimicrobiota bacterium | reverse complement strand
TACCTGGACCCTGACCCGCCTGATCACCGGCGTGCCCCATGCGGTGGTGTTCGTGGACGACCTGGACGGCCTGGATGTGGCCCGCTGGGGCCGGTTGCTGCGCTGGCATCCGCGCTTCGCCCCGCGCGGCATCAAATCGTAGGTCACGTCTTTCCCTTCGGCGATGACGGCGGCCACCGCTTTTTCCACCCGACGGGCGGCGGCCGGTTCCCCCAAATGGTCCAGCATCAGAACGGCGGAAAGGAGGAGGGCCGTGGGGTTCACCTTGTTGAGTCCCTTGTATTTGGGAGCGGACCCGTGCACCGCCTCGAAGAGGGCGATGTCCTTGCCGAAATTGGCGCCCGGCGCCACGCCCAACCCGCCGACCAGCCCCGCGCATAGGTCCGAGAGGATGTCGCCGTAGAGGTTCGGCAGTACCAGCACGTCGTAGAGTTCCGGTTTCTGCACCAGCTGCATGCACATGTTGTCGATGAGACGCTCCTCGTAGTCCACGCGGCCGTCGTACTCCTTGGCGATTTCCCGGGCCACCTCGAAGAAAAGGCCGTCGGTGAACTTCATGATGTTCGCCTTGGTGATGGCCGTGACCTTCTTGCGGCCGTGTTTCACGGCGTAGTCGAAGGCGAACCGGACGATGCGTTCCGTGCCGGTGCGGGAGATGGGTTTGATGGAGATGGCGGCGTCCGGGAAGATCTTCCCCTTCGCCCAGGAAATGATCTCTTGCGCCTCTCGCGAACCCGGCTCGTATTCCACGCCGGCGTAGAGGTCTTCGGTGTTTTCCCGCACCACCACGAGGTCCACGTTCTTAAAGGAGGATTGGACGCCCTTGTACAGCTTGCAGGGACGCAGGCAGGCGTACAGGTCCAGTTCCTTGCGCAGGGCCACGTTCACGGAACGGAACCCCGTGCCGATGGGGGTGGTCAGGGGCCCCTTGAGGGCCACCTTGTTCTTTCGGATGGAGGCGAGGACGTTGTCCGGAAGCGGGGTGCCGTGTTTGGCCACCACGTCCGCCCCGGCTTCCACCACGTCCCAGGCAATTTTGACGCCGGCGGCTTCCAGAACCTTCTGGACCACCGCCGTGATTTCCGGACCGGTACCGTCGCCGGGGATGAGAGTGACGTTGTGTGAGGGCATAGTCGATGTAAAAAGAGGGTTTGATTTTATGTTTAACGCGGCCGCTTGTCAAACAACGCCAACGCCCGGGAAAGGCGCAAAAATGAGGCGGAACGGCGGTCGGGTTTTAGGCCTGGGTGTTGAGGACGCGGACGGCCCGGAGCCCCTCTTCGATGCTCTTGGAGGCCTGCAGGACGCCGTGCGGCATGACGAGGTAGAGCACCCAGGCGATCTGGGCCCGCCAGGGCTCACGGAACCGCGCCGGGTTGGAGGTAAAGAGGCTGATCTGGCCGATGCGGCCCTTGAAGTGTTCCTGTACGGTGTTGAACATGATGTCCAAATCGATCTTCCCGCCGACCACCGCGTTCAACGTGGGCACGATGAGCAGGTTGGCGCTGATCTTGTCGCACTCCTCCTTGCTGAACCCGCTCCGGGCGAGCCGCGCCAGGACGTCCCGGCGCACCTCGTCGGCGGTCGCCGTCAGGCCGTCGGTCATGATGGCGGCGGCGAACTTGCCGAGATCGGACCGGTAGAGCCCCGCCTTCGTCACGATCTTCGCCACGGTGTCGGCGTTCTGGGGATCGTTCAAGGAGCCCACCACGTCGAACATCCCCACGTCCAACTTGGAGGCGGTTTCCCCTTCTTTGGGGGCCAGGACCTGTTCGTCGGCAAGATACTCAAAGCGCTGGGCTCCCTGCAGGAACGCCTTTTCGTAGACCGCCGCCAGAGCCGCGACGACCTCGTCCTCGGCGCGCAGTCCCGTGGTGGCCCCGATGGCCAACAGGTCGTTGAGGAGTTTTTCAAAACGGGTTTGCAGGCTGGCCCGATACGCGGACACCACGTTGGCGTTCTTCTGGGCGGCCAGCTGGCCTTCTTCCCGGCCGGCGGCGATCACCGCCTCCACGATGAGGTCGGAAACCGCTTCGCGGGCTTTCGGCCGCCCTTCCGGCAGGGACTCCGCCGTCCGCGTCACGCCTTCCAGCACCGAACTCTCCGCCGATTCCTGGAGGGCGATGAGTTTTTCGACGAGAGACCGCCGCTCCTCCGCGTCGGCGAAGGGCAGGCCGCGCAGATCCAACTGGGCGGCGATGCCTCGGGCGTCGATGAGCCGGGCCGTCTCCGGGCCGGCGAAAAATTCAGAGAGGTTCACCAGGTCGATGAGGCCGGCCGGCTGACCGAGGCGCATCCGCACCGGCATGTCCTCCAGATAACGTTCCTGCGACACCGGCAGAGGCAGCGCCAGTTCGGGGATATCGATCTTCACGGGCGCCGGCTGTTCGGTGCGCAGTTCGTTCGCCCGGACCCGCAGCGATTGGACGGCCGGGTCGAGTTTCACCGCCTCTTTGCGCAGGGCCAGCGTGACGCGCTCCACGGCGGATTCGCCCTGTTCGGACAGGGTCTTTTGATGGGCTGCTTCGGGGTTCATCCCGGACTGGATGAGGACGACTTCGCGGATTTCATGGAAAACGATGGTTTCTTGGACGGCGCTTTCGGCGGGCATTTTGGTGATGAGTTGCTGAAGACTGATCTCGTACGCGTTGTCCGTCGCGGTGGGGCCGCGGATGGTGCCCATGACGTGCATCTCCGGGTATTTTCGGAAAGAGGGCACGTCGGACAGGAACACCCGCAAGGCGAACGGTTGGCCCGTTTGCGGGGCGATGGTGAGCGCCAGCGTCTGGGTTGTCGGGTCGAACGAATCGATGGTCACGGCGGCGACGCCGGTGACGGCCTCCAAAAGCTCGACGACGCGCGTCTGCTGGTCCTGGGAGAAGGATTGCCGGTGTTCTTGCGCCGACGCCACTTCGTGCAGGATCTGCGCCTGGACTTCGTACGGCAGGCCGGAGACCTTGTCCGCATACGCTTTCCAGGCGGTTTCCCGGTCGACGAGGGCGCCTTCCAGCCGGTCCCATATCTGAGGGAGCATGGACAACCCCGCCGAGGTGACGGCCAACGTGCCGTCCCGGAGGGCCGGGAGCACTTCCTTGGCTAACAGTTCCGCCGACCGTACGCTCCATGTGCCGGCCAAGGGGAGTTTTCCGGAAACAAGATCGGTGATGGCGCGGACCGCCTGCGAGATGTCGAGCCGGGCCGTATCGATCATCGTGACGCCCATCTTCTTCAACGTGTCGGAGACCTGCCGCAGGTCCGCCTCGTCCCGCGTGGTGAGGTCTTCCTGGACCAAATTCAGCAGTCGGGCCCGCATCTCGGGTTCCGAGGGGAGCGTGACGCCGGGGAAGAATTTCATGAACAACTCCCCGAGGGATGCCTTCTTCAGCCAGTCTCCGAGACGCCGTTCGGCGCGGACTTCCGGCGGAGCCACGAGACGGAGGTTGAAAACGCGGCCTTCGGGCGGCTGAATGGCCCGGATCTCCTCGCGGCCTTCCAGAACCACCGGCATGCCCCGCACCAGCAACGTGCTCAACAACCGGGAAACCATGGGAGCGACCACCGTTTCCCGAACGAGTTCCGCCACCCGCGGGACCGTGGATTCCACTTCCCGGGCGCGGATCTCGGAATCGATGGTGACGGTGTCCACGTCGCCGGCGAAAAGATGGAGTTCCCCATCCACCGTCTCATAGTGCAGGGTCTGGCCCAACGCCGCCAGTTTTTCCTGGGCCTCCGGCGCCGCGAGATCGATGTTTTCCCGACGGGCGAGCCAGGTGAGCGTGCGGTAGATCTGTCCCATGGAGAGGTAGGCGGCGCCCATCTGCTGGCTGAGCGCCTTGGCGGTGGTGGATTTCCCGGTCCCGCTCGCGCCTTCCAGGGTGATCAACGCCGGTTTTTTGGCGTCCGTCTCAGCCGTTTTTTCGTTGTCCTGCCGGATGGCTTCCGCCACCCGCTCCACCGCTTCGGGCCCTTGCATCTCGGCGACGCGGGCATGGGCTCCGCCGAAATCAATGCCCTCTTGGGTGTGGATCAGCGCCTCCTCGATCTCGTGTTCGAGGACCGTGTACAGGGCGTTTTCCGGATAACGGAGGAGGGCGGTTTGAAGGGTAACGATATAGGTGCGGCCGGTGGCGACGTTAAATGGGATCGGCATTTCCGCCGTGGTGGCCAGCGCGTGGAGGTCCGGCCTTTTGATGTGCGACGGCACGTGCGACAACGCGATGACGACGCGGAGCTTGACCCCGCGCGTCAATTGAACGACCAGATAATCCTCCGAAGACTCAACCCACTCGGCCGTCGGCTCCACGCGTTTCACCATGTCGAACACCGCCCGCCGTTGGTCGTTGGACTGGAACGCCACCAAGTGTTTGATGGCCCGTTTGTGGAGCAGGGACATTTTGACTTCTTCCGGCGCCGAGACGTTGAACGGACGCCGGTGGCCGAAGAAAACGGCGGAGTAGATGACCGGCATGACGTAATAGCCGACGATGATCGCGTATCGGTAGAAGATGAGCCCATAGGCCATTTTCAACAGGTCGGTGGGCACCAGATTGCCAAGACTCCGGGGGATCTTTATGAAGATGAACGGCAGCCACGAGTCCATCAATTTGTCCTGGAACCAGTTGAGGACGCGCGGAAGAAGGACCGTGCCAAAGGTGGTCCAGTAGAAAGTGAAACGCCCCGTCCAGCCCAACAATCGGACCGCGTCTCCCACATGCCACGCGCCGGCCGGAGACGGCGTTTTTATATCCGTGCCGAAAATTATCTTCCCGAGTTTTTCAAATTTATTCTCGGCCTTGAGGTTGGAAAACACATGCGAGTCCCAGGGGGCCAGGTCAACGTATATCCCGTTGTCCAATAGTTCATCGCCGGTGAATGTGTAGCGCGGCGACACTCCCGGCCGATCCTGTTCAACGGCCGGCTTGGAATCAAAATAGAGGTCATCCAACGTATAGGTCCTTCCGCGTTGGATGCGGTTGCGCCATTCCTGAGGCAGCGGGATGACCACTCTCTGCCAGTCGTTGGAAAAATTTGTCGCCACAAGAGCGCGTTGGTTTCCGGCGGTCCGTGTAAAAGCCAGCACGTTTGTTCCCGGCAGGGGGACCACCTTAAAATCACCGCTACGGATCACGGCCCGCCCCGCCAATTTCAACATGTTGGAGAAATACCGTCGGAATTTTTCGTTTGGTTTTTCGTCAGGGATCACCACTTGCTGGGCGGGACTGAAAATCTGTCGAGCGTCCATCTGGCCGTCATGGATGAACGGCATTCCGGGGGCGGTGACCAACAGGAGGAGAGCGGCTCTCAGTTTGCCGAGGGATCCGTCCGGTAAACCCAGCGTTGAGGCCGCCCGTTGCTCATCGTGGTTTTCCAGGAAATGGGCCAGTCGCTGCAGGTAGTCGAGCGGGACGCGGCTCAGATAGTTACGGATTTCCTCCACGTCGCCCCGGCGCAGGATGTCGAGGAAATATTTGTCGTAGGTGGCGTCGATGCCCAGCCCCAGAAGTTCCCCCTCCTTGGCCCAGTAGGTTTCTGCAAGGAAAAAGAAATCCGGATAATCGGCTTTGACCGATTGGACGGCTTCCCGCCAGAACTCATACCCTTCCGGCATCGACCGGTTCCACTGGCCGCGAATCTGGTTGCTCAGGATCATCATGGCCATATCGGCGCGGATGCCGTTTACTCCCAAGGACGCCCAATGTTTGATGACGGAAATCATGTAGGCGCGCAATTCGGGGTTGGAATAGTCAAGCTGGGCGGTGTCTGTCCAGCCATCGAAGTTGGGGTCTTTCCCGTGCGCCACCAGCACGCGCCGGCCGTTCTTCGCGTAATGGATGAAATAATTCGGAACACGCGAAAGGAGTTCTTCGTCGGGAAGTTTTTCCTCGGCCGGTGTCAAACGCCGGTGGATGAACCAGTCGAGGTGTTCCCGGATGAGCGGAGAATCCACGGACATATGGTTCGGCACAAAGTCCACGATGACCTTGAGCCCCAGCGGCTGGGCTTCGTCGATCAACTGTTTCAGGTCATCCAGAGTGCCGAGCTGGGGGTTGAGGGCTTTCGGATCCGAGATGGAGAAGAGCGATCCTTCCCGGGTTTTGTCGCCGCCCCACATGTTACGGCAGACGGTCACTTTTTGGCCGGTGGCCGGATCCCGGGAGATGTAAAGCCCCTGGGCCGGGTCATCATGCTCGCCGCGATTGATTTTTCGGGAAAGCTCGCTGGGCGCTATGAGGCCGAGGAGATAAAGCGTTGAAAAACCGTCTTTTTTGAATTTCTTGAGGTCGGCGCGGATATTTTTCAAATGACCGGGAACGACGGTGTCCCCCTCCTGCCGCGCCCCATAGGAACGTACACGGATTTGCAGGAGGTTTTTCCGGTACCACGGAGCCTCGGCTGGCGGCGCCCGGGTGAGTCCCGCCCGCGGCGACTGAAGACGGCGCACCACCTGTTCGACGAAATCCAAAGCGGCCAGCGTGATTTGCACCTTGGCTTGCGGGCTGTCCGCCGCGGCCACCGCTTTGCCAAATTCCTGCAGTTTGTCGCGCAACGGTTTTAATGTGGGCGTCTGTTCGAGCAGGGAATCCAGGTAGGCGAACACATCGCCGCCTGACACTTTCTGGGGATAGGCGGGGGAGGCATGGTGCATCAAACTCCAGACGGCCCGATCCCCCAAGGCACGCAAACGACGGAAACTTTTGAGGAAACCCACCAGACCGGGTTCACACGCGATCGGCAGGAAAACCTCAGTGACGCCGTTCTCTTTATATTTCCAGCCGAACCCTCCCCCCCGGAGGTTCAGCGCACCCGAGACTTCTTCTACTTTGACGGGCATCGCCTGAACAAAAGCGTCGTAGGCTTTTCGGGCTTTGATGGCGGCTTCCCACATCTTGATGTGCGCGCGGGCCTGGCTGCGCTCGATGTCGACCTTGGGGGAACTGGCCAGCGTCTGATAGGCGAGGTTCCGCCGCTCCACGGGATTGGCGGCCATGCGGCCGAGCGTAACGAACGATTGGAGCAGGCTTTGGGCGTCCGGCCGGCGGCCGCCCATCTCTTCCCGGCTCATGGCCAGTTCTTTGGCCTTGCCGGTCAGTTTTTCCGGTCGCATGTATTCGACGAGGAATCCGTTGACGATCTTGTAGGTGCCGTCCTTCAGCCCCGCCGCGATCAGGTCGTGGGTGACGCCGGGAGAGAACACGTCCACCTCTTTACCGGTGGCGGTTTCGATGATGGTGAAGAGTTCCGGTTCCGCCCCGCCCCACACGCCGATGAGGGCGGCGCCGTTGGTGACGGCTTTCATCATGCTGGTGGCGGAAGCTTCCAGGAATTCGTCCGACATCATGACCGAGGCGGAAACGCCGCGGAAAATGGTGGGGGCGTCCTCGATGTTGTAGTTCTCGATGAAAGCCACCTGGTTGTCCAGGTTCAAGGTTTTGGCCATCCCCTTGAGCAGGTCGAAAAGATGGCGCGCGTCCGAGCCGAAGGTCCGCCCGCCGAGGATCAGCCGGGTGCCGGACTCGCGGAACTCGTTCAGCATGTTCGGATTTTCTTTTACCGTGGCCAGCCGGACGTAAAGCTTGGCTTTGGTGTCGTCCCAGTTGTGTCTCTGGACCTTGTCCTTAATGACCTCGTCGCTGTCCCCCTCCTGGATGTTCAGAAGGTCTTTCCACAACGCCACCAGGCGCGGATCGATGGCGTTCCAGTCCGCCCGGAGCCATTCGGTGTCTTCCGCCAGCAATTTTTCGAATTGTTCGATCGCCCGCGAGTTCGTCCGGAGGATGTCCGCCAGGATGAAACATTGGAAAAGTTCCTCGTACTTGTCCGGCCCCTTGTACGCCACCTGCCGACGCACGTTGGCCGCCATGGGGTGCCGTAGCACTTTTTCCAGGAGGGGCGAAAGTTCGGGCCGCGCCGCGTTCAGTTCCGACAGAACGGCGTTCCACCGGCCGACGTCTTTCAGCGCCTGCTCGATCCCCGTCCGATATTCATCCCGCAACGCCCGGAGGGCGGCGGGGTCCAGAGATGTCCCTTTCAGAAGGTCGGTCAGCCAGGTGGATCCGCCCAAGGGCTGGTCCTGATAATCGTGCAGCCAGATGAGAAGGTCCAGGGCGTAGAGGGCATGGAGAGCTTCAAAGCGGGCGCTGAATTCTTCGGAAAGGACGGAGTTTCGGGCCAAAGCGGCATAAAACTGGATGTCGTCCACCAGCGGATCCATGCCCAACAGTTTCTTGTAGGCATCGATCAACCCTCGTATCTCCGGCCCTTGCCACTGGTCGAGCAGAGCGCCGTTGGTGCTGCGCAGTCCGCCTTGATTGTAACCGACGATCTTGTGGGTGTAGAGCGGGAAGACCTCTTTCCGCAACACCGGGGTGTGCTCGTACAGGCCTACGCCGGAAAGCACGTCCACGGTGATGGCGGCGAATTCCTCGATGGCGATCTTGCCGTCTCGCGTGATGAGGTCGCGCAACTCCTCCGGGAAATCCATCAGGCCGTAGAAATACGTCGGCGGCCGGTACATGCCCGGCTTCCAGACGGTGTGGTTGATGTGATGGCGGATGGCGTCCGGGAACAGGTTCTTCGGCAGGCTTACGAAGACTTCATTCTCCGTGAAGATGATCTTCTTTTTGACGGCGCCTTTCTTCTGGAGTTCCAAAAGCATCCGCTGCGAGGCCTTGTTGTAAATGGCCATCTGCACGCCGCGGTAGTCGTTGTCCGGGTAAAGCTCGTCGAAGACGCGAACCTGGTTGCCGCCGTCGTCGAGGTAGTAGGCGTCCAGATAATACAACGGCGTGCCGCCTACCTTGGTGAACCGGCGGTGCACGTTTACGTGGATTTCTTTCCCGATGATGGCGCGGGACTTGGACGCCTGGGCCCCTTGACGGAAAGCGTCGTCGTCGCCCAGCGGGAAGGAGAACGACATGATGGGTTTGCCGAGGACGTCGCGGAACACGTCGCCGAGCACCTGGCCGGGCTTCAGGCGGAGTTTGCTGGTGTCCACCACGCCCTTGATATTGTTGTTATACAACGGGTTGACGGAGATGCTGTCCACGCCGTTCTTTTTCCAGGCGACGACGAGATCGTGCATCAGGGCGCCGAGCCCGCCGGTCATGAACATTTGGGCGATGTAGCGGGTGATCCAGGGCCGTTTGTCGGGATGGGTGGGTTCGCCGTACCGGCGGTTGACCTCATCCAAGAGACCGCGATCCGGCCCCTGTTCAAATTGGACGCTGACTTGGGTGTAATCCTTTAAGAGCGGGGCGTTCAGGTCCACCCAGCTCTTCGTGGGGGCATTCAGATAATCTTTGAGGGCGGAAACGACTTCGGCGGTGGCGTCCTTCCCCTGGGCGTCAAGGGCATGCTGGTGGGCTTCTTCAAAGGATTG
>JAKLDV010000091.1 GCA_022703335.1 Elusimicrobiota bacterium | reverse complement strand
ACCTTTACGAAATCGCCGCCGACTACCAGGAGACCTTTATCGAGATCTGGCTCAAAGCCCTCACCTGGCTGTGGAATACCGTCTATGACGGTCTGTCCGTCGATTCCGAAGGGCGTTTCACGGGACGTCTCTATCTCCGGGAAGGCAAGAACCGCTTCGTCTTCGCCTCGCGGGACGGCAGCGGCAACGAGGTCAAGACGGAACGCGTGGTCTACCGTTTATTGCCGGGCCAAAAAGGGAAATTCCAGAAAGCGCAACGGCCGGAGGAGGAAAAAGAAGAAGAGGGACGCGCCAAGAGCGGGGCCCTCACCTCCATCGCCGTCGGATTGCTCACCATCGGCACCATCGTCGCCATCTTTTTGCTCATCATCCAATGACCGAATGACGCGCCGAGACATCCACCTCCTCCTGTGGTTCGGGGGAGGTTCCCTGTTGCTCTTCTTCCTCCCCCTTTTTGCCGGAGAAACACATTTTTCAGGGGACATCCTTTATTCCTTCCACCCCTGGTTCACCTATGCCGCCCAAAACATCCAAAGCGGCGAATTTCCCCTTTGGAATCCGTTCTCGGCCTGTGGAGAAAGTTTCATCGGCAATCCGCAAATCATGCTGTTCTATCCTGGCGCCCTGTTTTTCTGGACTTTCCCCTTTCCCGTCGGCTGGACGAGTTTCCTGGCGTTCCACCAATGGCTCCTCTTCACGGCCACCGGGCTGGCGGTCCGATCCTTTTACAAGACGAACCTCCGTACGACGAGCGTTCTTCTGGCCGCCGTCTCGATGACGTGGGGAGGTTTTGTGACGGTCTTGTGGGAATTCCCGGGCGCCGTCGCCTCCCTGCCGTTCCTCCTCCTTTTCTTCATCCTCGGGCTGACACGGCGATGGCTGAGTTTTTCACTGAGCCTCTCCCTGCTTCTTCTGGCCGGCTACACTCCTTTCGCCTACTATGCCGTCCTCCTCGGGGCGGCCGGGATGGGGGTTCAGGTTTTTTTCCGCCGGGGGGACCGCCGCTCTCCCGACTGGAAGACCCTCCTCTTTTGGAGTGCCGCCCTCGGCGCGGGGATCGCCGCGTGCGCCCCTCAGATCCTGTCGACCTGGGAAGCCGCACGACACTCCCTCCGCGCGATGATCAGCCCTTCCGAGGCGCGAAACTATTTATTGACGCCCATCTTCCTTATCAAATTCCTCGTTCCGGAGATATTCGACAAGGTCGCCCTGCCCTTCCAATCGCACGCGTTCGGCGCGGAGTTCTGGCCGGTGCAACGGAACTGGCTCAACACTTTTTTCATCGGGACCCTCCCTCTCCTGCTCGCACTGGCGGCGCTGACGGATTTCCGTAAACGAAAGAACCTCTTTTGGGGCGCCGTCATCCTGTTCTCGGCGGCCATGGCCATGGGATGGGACCCCGTTTTCAGCGCCGCCCGCACGCTGATCCCCGGGTTCCGCTACATGACGCATTTCTCCCATCTGATCCTCCTGACCGTCGTGTCGCTGGTCTTTCTGGCCGCGGACGGCGGAGAAGCCCCCGCGCGGAAGCCCCTGGTCTTTTGGGGACTGTGGGGCGGCGCTTTTTTGCTTGTGATCGCCCTGGCCGCCTTCCCGACTTGCCGGCTGTTCACATTGAAAAAGCTCCTCGGCACGGCCCTTCTGTCCCCCGCTCAGGACAGGCACGTCGCGGGGGCGGCGGCAAAAACCGCCGTTATTCTTCTCGGGGCGGGGGCTCTCGCCCTTTGCCCTGCCCGGGTCCGCGGCTGGGGATTTGTTTTTCTGACGCTCGCCGAACTTCGATTTTTTGCGATCGGCTTCCACCCGACCGTCTCGATGGACTTTTTCAAGGAACCCGTGACTCTCCAGGAGAAGCTGCAGGCCGCACCGGGGCGGTATGCCGTGGATCCCGAAACCGTGCGCGGCCCGAAATTCATGGCGGGCGAGACATTGGCCGCGGGGTATCAGAGCCTGAGACAGGCGCTCTATCCCAACATCCAGCTGCCTTTCCGCATACGTTCCACGTGGGGGTATGAGGTCTTTCCGGAAAAAAATTTCTCCGAATTCCGGAGAAACATCCCGTCGGACAATCTCGGCGGGGCGCCGGCGCGTTTCCTCGGAATAGACCACGTCCTCAGCACCCGGCCCCTGCCGCCGCCGGCGGAACTCCTCGCCCGCGCCCCGCATGCCCTTCTCTATTCTTTCGACGATCCCTTGCCGTTGGTCGGCTGGGTCCCCCTCTCCCGAAAAATCGCCGATCCGCAGGAACGATTGTCGTTTCTTTCGTCTCCGTGGGACCCGACAAAAGAGGTGATCCTGGAGGAGGAAGAGAGCGTATCGGCCGGAATCGCCCCCGTTCCCGGAAAACCGCTCCGGCGCCTAAAGGAAAGGTCTTCTTATTTGGAAGTCGCCGGGGAAGGCGCGGGCTGGGTCGTGCGCGGGGAAACATTTCATTCCGGGTGGAACGTATACGTGAACGGACAACACCGCCGATTGATGCGGGCCAACCATGCGTTCCAGGCGGCGAAAACGCCGCCGGGCGGCTGGACGGCGGTGTTTCTCTATCGGCCGAAGATGTTCCGGAGGGGGTTGGGGATCGGCCTGGCGGCGCTGTTGGGGTTGGGGTTCGGGGCGGTCCTGTTCATGCGACGGACCGCGCTCCGTTGAAAGATCTTCTGGAAACGGTCACGCCAACGCTTGTTGCAGCTTGTGGACCTCGTCGACCGGCCCCATGACGACCACCACATCGTCCTGGACCAGTCTTGTTTTAGGTTTTGGATTAAAAGCATAATCCTGTCCCGAAGCCGCCCGGACCGCCAGGACGACGAGGTCCAACCCCAAACGGTGCACGGTCTCTTCCAAAGTCTTTCCGGCCGCGCGGCCGCCCACGGTCGCCTCCGAAACGCGCAACGTTGATTCCGTATCCCGAAGCATGGTATCCAGGAAAGAAACGACGGCCGGGCGCAGCATTCCCGAAGCCATCCTCAGACCACCGATGAAGTTGGGGGACACCACGGAATCAGCTCCGCCCCGGAAAAACTTTTCCCGAACCCCCTTGTCCACGGACTTCGCAACGACCCGCAGGCGAGGATTGATGCCCTTGGCGCTGACGACCACGAACATGTTGTCCTTGTCGGTCGGCAGGCAGGTAATGAGGCCGCGCGCCCGGTCAATGCCGGCCTGACGGAGCACGTCGTCGTGGCTGGCGTCGCCCGTCAACACGAGAACCCCCCGCTGGGAGAGCGCCGCCGCCTCGTCGGGGTTCAGGTCGATCACCACGAACGGCGTCTTGACCTTCAGAAATTCATCTATGATATAGCTCCCCGTTCGACCGCCGCCGCAAACGATGTAATGATTGGAGATGGAATCAATCTTTTTTTGCATGCGTCTCCTCCGTAGGGCTTCCCCCAATTCTCCTTCCACCAAAAATGCCGTGAACGTCGAAAAAGCGTAGGTCAGAAGGCCAATCCCGCCGAAAATCAGGAAAATCGTGAACATCCGTCCGGTGGGCGACAGTGGATTCGTTTCGCCGTATCCCACCGTGGCGAGGGTGATGACCGTCATATACAGGGCATCGAAGAGGTTCCACCCCTCGATGAAATGGTATCCCAGGACGCCGGCCAGCAAAACGCCCAGCATCGCGAAGAACGCCGCGATCAACCTGTTTTGAATGTTCACGTAAGGGATTTTTTCAAGTAAGGCGGGCGAGCTGATTGCCGCCCTTGGACTTGGCCTCTTTCAGGGCGGCGCGGGCGCGATCCAATATCTGCGCGTGATGCTGGTATAGGTCGGGCATCACATCCACCAAGCCGATGGAGAACGTCAAAAAGGGATGCTTCTTCTCTTTCCCGGCGCTTTCATGCAGGAAGGCGTAGCCACGTTCTCTTTCCTTCTCGTCGTATTGCATGGGCATGAGGTATTCCACGTTCTCCAAGATGCGCGCCGCGATGACTTCCGCGCGCGCCGGCGTGCTGATGAGGGCGAAATCGTCTCCCCCCAAGTGGACCACCATGTCGTTCCGATTCCCCAACTCCACCGCGGCGCTGCGCATGATGGTTCCCAAAAGGCGGATGATCCCGTCCCCCTTCTCGAAACCGTAGAGTTTGTTATAGTCGCTCAGCCCGTTGGCGTCCGCGTAGGCCACGGAAAATTCCGTTTTTTCCTGGAGCCGGCGATGAAGTTCCTGCTGAAAAGCCACGTCACCGGCCAGCCCCGTCAACGGGTTGGCCGCCACGTTCTGCCGCGTCCGTTTGATGAGGTTCTCCACGCGGGCCAGCAGTTCCACCGGTTCAAAAGGTTTTGAGACGTATTCGTCGGCCCCCAACTTGATGCCCGTCAGGCGGTCTTTGATGGCCGTGAGGGAGGTCACCATGATGATGGGGATCAGGCAGGTCGCGGGATCCTGCCGCAACCTTTCGCACACCTCGAACCCATGAATCTTGGGCAGCAGGACGTCCAGGAGGATGATGTCGGGGCGTTCCGTCCGCCCCTTATTGAGACCATCCTCGCCGTCGGAGGCGGTGATGACGCGGTATTTTTCCTGCTCCAGCATGAAGCGGACGAACTCCATCAGTTCGGGATCGTCCTCCACCAACAAAACGCGGGCGTCCAAGCGGTTATTCTCCTTCCCGGTGACTGAGATAAAGCCAGCGGCCACGCCGATTCACATCCAACAGCACACCTTCCTTCAGTGAAACCTCGTTCATCATTCTAACAAATGTTTCCACATCCGGGGATTCCCTTCGGTTGATGGAAACGACCAGATCCCCCGGCAGCAGGCCGATCCGTTCGACCAACCCGTCCGCCTCGACGCGGAGGGCGACCACCCCCTTGCGATCCCGGGGCAAGGCGTATTTCCGGGCCAGGGCCGGGGTCAAATCCCCCCACCGGGCCCCACCCCACGTCCCCGTGGGAGTGCGTGCGCGGCGGGGCGCCTCTTGGGGAGGCAAAACCGCCCGGTCGGACGGATCGGGCGGCATCTCGCCCGTGAGGAGCCCCGTCCGCTCCGTTTTTCCGTCACGCAGGAAAACGACCTCCACCGTGGTCTTGGGCGGCGTGCGGCCGACGACGGCGGTCAACGATTCCAGGGAAAGGACTTCCTGTCCGTTGAACTTTCGGAGGACGTCCCCGCGCCGAAGCCCCGCCGCCGCGGCGGGAGAATCCGGCAAGACGTCGTTGACCACGACCCCCCGGGCATCGGGGACGCCGAACTGGCCGGCCAGGACGTCGTCGAGCGGAATGATCTCGACGCCCATCCAGCCGCGCACCACCCGTCCTTTTTCGATGAGCTGGGTCATGACTTCCCGGGCCCGGTTCGACGGAATGGCGAACCCCACCCCGGAGAACACGCCCGTGGGGGCGTAGATGGCGGTGTTGATGCCGATCAATCGTCCGTCCAAGTTCATCAACGGCCCTCCGGAATTTCCCCGGTTGATGGCCGCGTCCGTCTGGAACAAATCGCTGTAGGTGTGTCCTTCGATGGTGAGGGATTGGCGGACGGCCGAGACGATGCCGGCCGTGACCGTCTGTTCCAGTCCGAACGGGCTGCCCACCGCCAGGGCCCAATCGCCCACGCGGACCTTGTCCGAATCCGCCAGCTCGACGCACGGAAGTTTTTCTTTGGGATTAATTTTGATCACGGCCAGATCCGTGCGGGAGTCGAGTCCGGCCACCCGTCCGACATAGACCTTTTCGACGGGGGAAAGGACCGTCACTTCCATGGACAAGGCCCCGTGGACCACGTGTTCGTTCGTCAGGATGTAGCCGTCGGTGCTGATGAGGACGCCGGAGCCCATTCCCTGGTAGCGCCGCCGGGAAGGATCGGCGGGACGACGGGAAGATGGAGGAGCGCCGAAAAAATCGTCCTCCGGATAAGGAAAATAATCGAATTCGTCGTCGGAAAAAATGCCGTCCGAGCCGTCCTGGAGAGTGGTGATGTTGACCACGCACGGTTTGACGGCGGCCGCGACCCGGACGAACATCTCCTGGTATCCCGCGGCCCTGGAATTCAGAGAAGGCTCCGGCTCCTGGGGGGCGGCGGCGCAAAGCCCGGCGCACAACAAAAGACCTCCTCCGGAAAAAATCGACCGCCGCGCCGGAGTGTTCCCCAAAAACACGTTCACTCCGGAGACAGGAACGGGAGAACGACTTCCCGCCCCTGCTTGTATATGCTGAGGACCTGGCTTTGCGTCTGCTGGGGCGGAACGATGAGATCGATGAACGGCGGGGCCTCGCGGTCGGAGGCGGCGTAAGCGGTGCCGGCCCAGGCGCCGCCGAACTCACGCGGTCCCGGCTCGCTCAAAACGCGCATGGGGCGGTCCGGCACATCCCGCGCGGTGGGGGAGACCTCCCCCGGCTCATGTCCCATGACGACCACCGCGCATCGCCATCGGTCCGGACTGCCGCGGAGCAGGGCCTTGGGGACATCCACGCGAACGGTGGAGACCGCCACTTTCCGAACCGGCAGATGTGCCAACCGACGATTGGAGGCGCCGGAACCATATTGATAAACGCCGACACCCCAGCCGTCCAAGCTCAAGGCGTATTCCCAGGCGTTCTGAGTTTCGACCAGGCCGGGCCGACCCGAGAGCAAAGATTCGTTCCCCGCGCCCGGCAGATGGTTGATGTCGATGTAAACATCCACCAACGGGCCGCTGAAACCGTAAGGGGCGTTCTTGGGGTTGGCCATGGCCGAAAATTCGAATACAAAAGAAACGGTCTTTTCCTGCTCGATCATTTCGAACGAAAGGATGTCCCAAGCGCCCGGCGGAAATTCGGCGGCCGTGGGATAGAAATAATCCCCCGGACCACGATCGTCTTTGGCGGGGTCCGTCCAGCGCAACACAGAGCCTTGCCGCACAAACGTGGTGTCGCCCGCCTCTTGTTCCGTGACGCGGGGAGTGGCGGCCGCAAAACTTTGTAAAAGGGCCGGGGGGATGCTCTGTCCCATGAGGCGATACACCTGGGCCAATGTCGCCAAGAATTCCCGTTCCAAGTCGGGATCCCGGGACGAATCGTAGTCGTTCCCGAAATAATAGAAATACTCCCCCCGTTCGGCGTTATGGATCTCGCGCATGGCCATATCCAGCGCCTTTACGTTCGCCACCCCCGAATTTTTATAGTTCTCAACGGCGCGCCGGGTCATGCCCAACAGCTCCCAGGCATTATTCTCTTCCGGTTCTCCGATCCAAGGGGAAAAGTCGGGCGGGGGTTCCTCCGCGTCCGGCCAAATGGGAAACACCTCGGCCGAAGACAACATCTCCGAAATCAACGTCCAATGGAACGTCGTCTTGGCGGCCAGCGCTCCCTGGAACGCGGGCAAAGCGGAGAGGGCGGTGAATTTCACCGGAGACAAAAACGACACCTCCGGTCCGCCGGCCGTCGAGCCTCCCGCAAACGCGGCGTCGGCGACCGGCGACCCTTTTCCGGAGATCCAGGAGGAAAGCCACAAAGCCTGCATCTGCGGGCGGTCCGGAAAAACCGTGGTCCGAACGACGCCGAGCGGCAAACCTTTAAAATAGCCGGGGCGGCCGGGGCCCTCCGTCAGGAGGACTCCCCGGATCCCCATCTTCTCCAACATGGGCGTCTCCGTCCCGGTAAAGACCCCGGCGGGCATCCTGAACGTATGCGCCGGACGGCGCCACCTCTTCTTGAACGCCAATTGGGCATCGGCGATCTGGCCAATGACGTCGTCCGGCCAGGCATAGCGCAGCGGCAAGGCCGCCGCCGGGCCGGATGAGACCCGGGCCAACTCCGTGTCTTGGATCAGCGCCAGCGGCAGGTTCCCTGAAATATCCAGGACCGGCTCCAATTGTCCCTGAACCACGGCGCTGGAAATGATCTGAAAAGCCGGCCACATTTTTTCCGGTTCGCTGCTGAACAACCGTTCCGGCAAAACCACCGTGGCGCGGAAAGACGGGTTGGCCCGGATGAACTCGGCCCCCGAAAGGACTTCCTCTTCGGTGGAGGGGACCCAAACGACACCGACGCTTTCCAGGGCGGAAGGAGCTTCCACAACGGGGACCGGAGAGACGACGGGGGAGGTCGAGGAGGAACCGGGGGGCGGCACCCGCCGAGCGCGCCCCATGGCGAGGAGCGGAGATGCGGAAAAAAGTAAAGCGCAGGCGATGACCGCTTTACCGAACGACACTCTAGACATCCCTACTGGATGGCGAGGATGGAACTCGAACGAGGTTGTGGGGTCTTATCGGGGTTGGTGGGATCAAGTTCCCAACGACCATCCACTTTGAATTTATAGAGATACCGGCCGGGAGTCAAATCGAGCGTGATCTCCCAGACCCCATCCGGTCGGCGGGAGAGCGCGTGTTTTCGGGCATCAAAACCGTTGAAACTCCCCCCCAAGAAAACGGACTTCGCGGCGGGAGCCAACAGGCGAAAAACAACGGCTCTCGGCGTTTTGGCGGCCGTCGCGCCCCGGTCGGTATCCCGGCTCAGAAGCGCTTCCCCCGGCAAACCGGAGGCCCCTCCGAGCGCGGGGACCGCCGGAGACAAGTCCGGAGCGGTGAGACCGTCGAACGTTTTAAAATCGTGCCAACTGCGGATCAGCCATCGCGTGGGCGTCCAAAGGAAAACAAAGGCCGCCGAAACGAAAAAAAGGAGAAGATACTTCCGGAACTGCCAATCGGGTATTTCCGCCTGCCCCACACGCATCCTGAATATTTTCTCGAGCCTCTCTTTTTTGTTCAACGCCGCCACCTCCCTTCGATTATGCCGCCGCCTCTCAGCGGCGCTCCAAAAGCCGCCGGAAAAAAACCAGGCGGCACTGATTCTCCATCATCGTCAAGCGCGCCGCGCACTGCGCGAGGCTGTCGCCCACGGCAAAGGCGCCATGGCCGCGGACCAGCGCGACCTTGTGCGAATCCAGCGTCCGAGGGAACCCGGAAGCCACGCAAGCGCTCCCCTCGGCGTAGGGGCAGTCTTTCAGCACGGGGATGACGGGAATAAAAAGACTGTCCGAATCGATGGTCCGCACCTCGTCCATGTCGAACGACAGCGCGGTGGCGTAGGGCGGGTGCGAATGGACCACGGCGCCGATGCCCGGCAACGCCCGGTAGATCGCGCGATGCACGGGCGTCTCCGAAGAGGCGTTCTTGTCGCGCAGATCGTTGTCCAAATTGACCGGCACGATGTCCCGGGCCGTCAGCATCGCCAGGGAACTGCCGGTACGGGTGACGTAGATGACGCTCCCCTTCTTCACCGACATATTGCCGGAGGTGACGTGGAGATGTCCCGCCTCCCAAAGCACACGTCCGTACGTGAAAAAATCAGAGAACACGCTGAAGCCTCCGAACACTTTTTATCAACGCCGTTTCACTCCCAAAACCGCCGGGTTTCAGAACCATCCAACAGGGCCGGCGGCGCGGAGAGCGCTGGATGTCTTCCACGCACAGAGGCAGGCCCCGTTCCACGCGGTCCGCCACACGCCAGAAGCCGCGCCCCAGCAGACGGACGAACCGGAACGCCGTTTCGCCGCCGGTCACGACGTAGCGCCGCACCTCAAAGCCCCGACGGTTCCGTCGGAAACGCCGCAAAAGGAG
>JAKLDV010000090.1 GCA_022703335.1 Elusimicrobiota bacterium | reverse complement strand
CAGGATGACGACGGGGATGTATTTGGTGGAGGAATCGCCCCGAAGGGTCTTACAGACCTCGAACCCGTCCTTGTCCGGCAGCTGCAGGTCCAGAATGATCAGGTCCGGTTTGGACGCCTGGATCTTCTTGAACGCGTCCGCGGCGCTCTCCGCCCCGACGGTCACGAAGCCGTCCTTCATCAAGATGTTCTCCACCAGTCGGCGGATGTCTTTATCGTCGTCTACTACCAGGATGCGCTTCTTCAGCATACTTTCTCCTCAAAGGCCTCGGACGTATGACGAATGGTAGGAAATTTTTCGGATGTTTGTAAAGGACGACGCGGGAAGAAAAAGTTCAAACCGGGCGGGCCAG
Source organism: Elusimicrobiota bacterium (assembly GCA_022703335.1). GTDB lineage: Bacteria > Elusimicrobiota > Elusimicrobia > FEN-1173 > FEN-1173 > JAKLDV01. Next base: position 9,416 of record JAKLDV010000090.1, on the reverse strand, counting down.
GTCCGCCTCTTCGGATTCGCCGTCATCGAAGGCGTGACCGGCGTCCGGCTTGAATTTGGGCAGGGTGAAGTGCACCGTCGTGCCGACGTTCAACTGGCTTTCCAGCCAGACCTTGCCTTGTTGCGCCTCCACAAACCCCTTGACGATGGTGAGCCCCAGACCGGTGCCCTTGGTCTTCCGGACGAGCCCCTCGGTGGGTTTCACCTGTTCGAACTTGTTGAAGACGCTCTGCAGAGAGGCCGCCGGGATGCCGATGCCCGTGTCCCGCACCGACACATGGACGAGCTCCCCTTCGTCCGACGCGCTCAAGGTCACGCGACCCTGGGGGGGGGTGAATTTGAAGGCGTTGCTGAGGAGGTTTATCAATATCTCCGAGGTTTTGTCGGCGTCGGCCCACACCGGGGAAACGTTCTCCGGCACGGCGCCGGCGAACTCGATGTTCTTCTCGTGCGCCTGGGGCCGGAAGAGCACCAGCATTTCCCGGCACAGTTTCTGCAGGGAGACCGATTCGGGATGCAGCTCCGTCTTGCTGGCCTCGATCTTGGCCACGTCCAGCAGGTTGTCGATGAACTTGGCCAGCCGGGCGGCGTTGTTCTTGACCACGATGAGTTGTTCGGTCTGCTCCTCGTTGAGGGCGCCGGCGTCGCCGCGCAGGAGGAACTCGACATATCCCCTCAGCGAGGTCAACGGGGAACGGAGTTCGTGCGTCACGTTGGAGACGAAATCCTGCTTCATCTGGTCGAGTTCCTCGAGTTTCTGGGCCATGATGTTCACCTCTTCGGCCAGATCGCCCAACTCATCGCGCGAGGTGACCTCCAACCGGTGATGCAACGCGCCCTCCCCGATTTCCCGAACGCCGTCGCGGAGGTGTTGTATCGGGCGGGCGATGTAATAGGCGAGGAGCAGGGCGCCGCCCAGGCCGAACAGCAGGGCGATGGCCGTGGCGAAGGCGATCCGCCGGCGGGCGGCGGCCAGCGATTCGTCCACCAACTGGCGCGTGGCGGACTGGGAATACCCGACCCGCGCCGTGGCCCCCCGGCGGCCCGACACGTAGATGGGAAGGGAAAGATCGATCAATTGGTCCCCCGACACGTCCATCACCTGCCGCAGGAGAGACTGGGTCTCCAGGGCTTTCCGTGTGATGGGATCCGTCGGTTTTTGGCCGACCAGGATGACGTTGCTGTGCGCCAGAATGCGGCCGTCGGCCGCGAGGACCATGGCGTAGGAAAGGGCGCGGGAGCGCCGCACCAAAGCGAGGTAACTCGAAAGAAGAAGTTCGCTGTTGTTGGCGAGCGCCTCGCGCCCGATCTGGGAAAGCACCTGGACCATCTCGATCTGGCTCTGTTGGATGCGTTGCACCAGATAGAGCCGTTCCGCCAAGTAGAGAGAAACGCCGACGCCGGAGGCGACGACAAGGACGAGCAGGCTGGCAAAGAGAGTGAACTTTTGTCGAAGAGTAACTTTCAATGTATTTTCAGTCTACCAGAGCTTTTTGTCACCCGTCAAGGGGGAAATTGTCACGCCCGTCCGGCCAAAAGATCTCCCGGGCTTCAAAGGAATATGTTTACATATATGTTACAATTTGTTTATTCTTCTATATAAGAATTTGGTCTATCCTTGTGGCAGCCAAAAACCCATGGATCCCATGAACAGAAAACATCGTTTCTCCCGTTCCTTTCCGTTCCCCGGTCTTTCCGGTTTCACGTCCGTTCGCCCCGAATGACCTCCTTCCCGTCCCTCTTCTCCATGAGTCTCTTTAGCAATAGCGACAAAAGGATGGCAATTTTTGGAATCGCCTGGTGGAACCTCCGCCGGCATTCTTTCTGGAAAAAAAGTTTCGCGGCGGCGTTGACCGCCGTCTTCGTTTTCACCGTGGTGTCGACGCCTTTGGCCGAAGCCAACTTTTGGCAGGAACGTCAACGCGCCCACACCGACCGGCGGCAGGAAAAACAGGCGTCTCTCCTGGCTTCCCGGAGCGACTCGCGTCTTTCGAACCTCCCCCTGGCCGGGCTGGATCTTCCCGAGAAAAGCGGGGCGATCACGGAAACCTATTGGCCGCCGGTCAGCCTGAAATCCGATCTCGCCCAACCGCTGGTCATCCACCTGCAGGACGCCCACGGCGTTTTCGCGGCGCAGAAAAACGCCGCCGACATCGTCTCCCATTTTCTGCACGACACCCCTCCCGTCACCCTGGTCGCCGTGGAAGGCGCCTGGGGGGAACTCAACACCCGCTGGTTCTCGTCTTTCCCGCAGGAAGACCTCCGCGATTCACTCGCCGCCGTCCTTCTGCGCGAGGGGGACATCTCGGGGGAAGAATATCTGGCCGTCACCCAGCCGGCGAACGGTCTTTCGCTCTTCGGCGTGGAAGACGCGGAACTCTATTTTGCAAACAACGCCGCCCGGGAGGAAACGCGGGAAGACCGCCGGCGCGTGCTGGCGTATCTGCGGGGGTTGACGGCCCGCCTCGACCAGCTGAAACCCCGCGTGTTCAACCGAACCCTGCTGGAATTGGACCGCCTCTCCGCCGCCCACGGGACCCAAACCCTTCCCCTGAAAGAGTACGCGCAAGGGCTGCGCCGGTTCTGGGGGGACGAACTGCCCGCCGCCTATCCCAACGCCCGGAAAATACTGGAGCTGGTCTCCCTGGAGAAAAACCTGGACTCCGCGCGCATCGAGGGCGAACGCCGGCGGCTGGTCGAAACGCTGGGCCGGACCGCCCCGGAAGACACGTTGTCCGCCCTTCTCTCCGCCGCCATGGACTATCGCATGGGCCGCCTCAGCCCGCGGCAATACCACCGGATGCTGCTCTCGGCCGCCCAGACGGCCGGGGTCCCCTGTCCGGAACTTGATCGGTTCGTCCGCTATCTGGAGAAATACGAGACGCTCGACCTCGGCCTCCTGAGCGCCGAACTGGAGAACCTCACGGAAGCTCTCGGGGCGCGCCTGGCGACGCGGCCTCTGGAGAAAAGACTCATCCAGGCCGACCGATGGATCGCCCTCAAGGAAAAGCTTTGGTCTCTGGAGATGAGCCCTCAGGAATGGGCGGTCTACCCGCAGCGGAACACCTTCGACTCCTGGCAGACCGTGGAAACCCATCTGGCCGAAATGGAAGCCGCGGCGGGGGTCACCGTCGCGGCTTCGGACGAATGGGTCTCCCTGCGGCCCGTCATCCGCCGGGCGGAACCGCTCGCCGAACGGTTCTTCGAGCTGGCCCTCCGGCGGAACAACGCCCTCGTCCAAAACACGCTGGCGGAAGCGCGTCGTCGGAAAGCGTCCCGCGTCATTCTGATCGCCGGGGGATTCCACACGCCCGGCCTCGCCCGTCTCCTGCGCCAGGAAGGCGCCTCCTACGTGGTGGTTCGCCCGCGTCTCGACCGGGACAACGCCCCGTTCGAACGGGCCGAACGCCGCGACACCCTGCATTCCTTTCTGCAAGCGGTGAAAACGGCCCACGGCGCGCTCCGTACGGCCAGCCGATTCCAGGACCTTTTCGGGCGGCAGACCTTGGCGGCAGAACTCCTGGGTCTGACCGCGCTCTCCCTTTCGCCGGAAGAAACGGAAAAACTGGCGGACGACTGGCTCTCCCGCCTTTCCTCGGCCGACGACGACACCGTGGCCAACGTCGCCATTTTCCCGCGGACGTTTATCCGCCGCGGACAAACCTACGTGCTGGGCGCCATCCAGGGAAGGAAAGCGCGGCTTCCCTTCGTCCTTTGGAACGAAGGCACCGCGCAGGAACCCCGTCTTCGCGCCCTGCATGCCGACGCGGATATCCGGCGATGGATGGCGGAAGGCCCGGCGGAGGTCTCGGACCTCGCCGTGGAGGAACGCCGGGGGCTCGGCGTCCGTCTCAAACGGATGTGGCCTCACCTGCTGGAAAAAGACGACGCGCTCCCCGCCTTCCTCGGCTTGCCGCCGGACCCGACCGCAAAAGTCGAAACCTCCGCCTCGTCCGCCCGCTCGGCCGATCTTCCCGCCCCTTCCGCGCCCCGGTCTCCGCGCCTCTCCCTGGGCCGGGCGTTGGTGATCGGCGGAGTCGTCCTCGCGGGGGCGGTGATCGTCTCCTATCTCCTTTTCCCCGGTTTCTTCCAGAACCTTCTCCACGCGCTCGCCGCCAAAAGTCCCGTCTCCCTGCAACTGGCGGGGTTGTTCGGCACCGTCATCGTCACCGCCGGCGGCCAGACCGTGGACACTTATAAAACCGCCTACGCCTCGGACAAAGACACCCAGAAACAGGTCCTCTCGCAACTGATCGCGGAAAAGACCTCCGCCGCCCACGCGGCGGCGGAAGAAATCATCCAGCTCCTCCAAGCCATGGACGATAAACGCGCCGCCGAACTCTACGGCGAGTTGGCGCCGAACCAGAAAAAAGCCCTCCTCATCGCCTTCGACGCTCACACCATCGGCCGGCTGCTCAACGGGCGGGCGGTTCTGGCCCGCACCGAGCGATTGGACGCCCTCCGGACACGACGGGCGGAACTCTCCGTGACGCTGGCGGATATGAAACGGATCCTGGCCGACCTGAAAACCGGCAAGCGACCCTCCCAGGAGCTCCTCAAAAAGACGCTGGCCCCGCAGATCGAGGAACTCGAGGACGACATCGCCGAACACGAGGACCTCCTCGCCGAATACAGCACGCTCATCGACGGCAACACCATCCCGCGCATCGGCAACAACCCGCCCTCTCTCAAGAACCAGGCCGAAACGGACAAACAGAACTTTCAGGCGGAACTTCAGGACATGAAACGGCGGCTCCAGAGTCTTCAACGGGGTGAGGTCTCCGTCGACCAGATCCGGAAACAGATGTCGGACCTGGAAAAACACCTGGCCCTGATTAACGACGAGATCAACGTTTTCCGCTACCCCGCCATCTCCCTGACCCCCGCGCAGAACAGCGAACGGGTCGAAGCCCTGATCGCCGCGAAGATCCAGGAAGAGGTGGAGTTCATCCAAAAAACGCTCTACGCCCGGACGGACGGCGAGACGAAATTGAACCGCATCTGGGACGTCTTCAAGGGGGCGCAGGCCGTCACCGAAAGCATCGAGTTCGAAAGCGGACTGGTGGACCTGTCGGCCAAAGCGGCCCGCGACATCGCCGACGGCGTGCCGGCGCCCGCCGGGCTCGACAAGCTGCCGGAATACAACTCCGTGCTTCCCCACATTTACCGCTCCCTGCGCCAGCGCACCAACCCCGCCATCGCGGTGTCCATCCCGACGGACAAAGCCAAAGCCCCGCTCAACTATCTGATGGCCCGGCGGTTGCTGGAAGACGCCCGTTACCGGCCGACCCACAAACGTCAAAAGATCCTTTCTCTCTCTTTCAAGAACCTGCCGCAGGGCGGAGAACAGGCCGTTGAACGCATCAAAGAGCTTCTGCGGGCGGCCCATCAAATGGGCGACACCGCCATCGTCCTGGACCTGGACATCTTCCCCGCTTTCTTCCTCCAGCGCGACGTCGAGGCTCTGGACAACATCCTCGGCTACTGGCAGGGACTCCCCAACCCGCCGCCCCTGGTGGCGTTCGGTTCCCCCAACACCCAAGAGGTCTATCTCAATCATTCCCAATTCTATCCCCTGGTTTTCAGCGAACGGCAGGACCTGGCTCTCTCGGCCGACACCCAGAGGACCTTGCTGGGGATGGAAGCGGCCGAGATCGAAAAATTCAACGACATCCGGATTCCGGCGGAAATCGTCTCCACCCTCCTGAAACGCGTCCTCTCGAGCGGGCCCTTCAATCTGGCCATGGCCATCCGGGTCCTCCAGGAAGCCGCCTCCGAGGCCGAAGCGCGCGGCCGCGACGAACTTTCCGAGAACGAGGTGCTCAAGGCCGTCGCCGATCTCCCCGCCGCCGAAAACCTGCCGTTGGAGGAACGTTTCCGCCACCTGGCCGAGCAGATGCCGGAACGGGCGCGCCAGATCGCCCGCCAACAACTCGAGCGCCTCAAACGTCTGCCGCCCAACAGTCCGGAACGGGGAGTCATCACCAACTATCTGGAAAACCTCGTGCAGATCCCCTGGACGAAGCGATCGGCCGAGGAAACCGACCTGGGGAAGGTCCGAGACGTCCTGGAACGTTCCCATTTCGGCATGAAAGAAGCGAAGGAACAGGTGCTGGATTACATCGCCGAGCGGACCCTGGCCGCCAAGAAGCAGGGGAAAATCATCTGCTGGGTCGGCCCGCCGGGCGTCGGCAAGAGCACCCTGGCCGAGACGGTGGCGCGGGCCACGGGCCGGGAGTTCGTTCGCGTCAGCTTGGGCGGCGTTCGAGACGAAGCGGAAATCCGCGGACACCGGCGCACCTACATCGGCGCCATGCCGGGAATCATCGTCAAAGGCCTTCAGAAATCCAAGTCGCGCAACCCCGTCTTCCTCCTGGACGAGGTGGACAAGATGTCGTCCGATTCCCACGGCGATCCGGTGGCGGCGCTGATGCAGGTCCTCGATCCGAAACAGAACCATGAATTCCAGGACCATTACATGGAGGTCGGCGTGGACCTTTCGGAGGTCATGTTCATCCTCACCGCGAACGACCTCAACACCATTCCCGGCCCGCTGCTGGACCGCATGGAGATCGTGCAACTCCCCGGCTACACCCCCAACGAGAAGATCGTCATCGGCCGGGACTATACCCTGCCCCGGATCGCGAAGACCCTCGGCCTCACGGAGACGCAGGTGCGGATCCCCGACCCGACGGCCGTGGTGGAAACCCTGGTGGACGGATACACCCAGGAGGCGGGCGCCCGGCAACTGGAAAACCGCCTGCGGAAAATTCTCGTCAAGGTCTTGCACGAATGGAGCCTGAACCGACGTTCCCCCGTCGTCCTCACGCCGGCGAAAGTTGCGGAATACCTCGGCGCGCCGAGGGAGGGGGAGAAAATCCGCGAGGAGGACACCGTCGGCGAAGCCGTGGGGTTGGCCTGGACCCCGGTCGGCGGCGAAATACTCTACGTTCAATCCACCCTTCTCGACACCGGCGACGCCGGCAGGGAACTTTCGGTGGACATCACCGGCAACCTGATGGACACCATGAAGGAGAGCGCGGCGCTGGCGCTCAGCGTGGCGCGGAACAAAATGCGCCAATGGGGGCTGAACGCCGCCCGGTTCAACGGAAAACGGATTTTCGTCCACGTCCCCCAGGGATCCATCCCCAAGGATGGACCGTCGGCGGGGATCACCTTCGTCACCTCCATCCTCTCGGAACTTTCCGGCCGCCCGGTCCGAAGCGACGTGGCCATGACCGGCGAGGTGGACGCCAAAGGCAACGTGTTGCCCATCGGCGGATTGAAGGAGAAACTCCTGGCCGCACGAAAAGCCGGCGTCAAGACCGTGTTCGTGCCACTGAAGAACCGGGGCATGCTCATCGATGACGTCTTCAAAACCGTGCCGGAACTCCGCGGCGTCCTGGAATCCCGCGGACGGCAGACCCTCTTCGTCCCCAAAATGGAGTCCGACGGCGAATGGAAATCTTTCCTCCAGGAACTGAGGCGCAACCGCCCCAAAGGGTTGACGCGCCGCGACGCCGAGGACGGCATCACCCTCGCCGGAGACCGCAACGCCATGCGGGAATTCCTGAAACGGTTCCCTCAGCTGGCCGGCCCCCTCACCTACGTCCTGGCGGAAAAAGTGGAGGACGTCCTCGAGCAGGCCCTGCTCCCCTCGAAATCGTCGGAAACCTCGCCCACGCCTTCGGCGGGGTCCTCCCGTTCCCGCGGAGCCGTCTCCCTCCCCGTCCTCTTCGTCCTGGCGGGCCTGGCCGCCCTGGTTCTCCTGCTCCTCCCGGTTTGGCCGATCCTCATGGACTGGACGCAATCCTCCCTCGCCTTCGCCGGAACCCTTTCGCCGGCGAAGATGAGCGTTCTGACGTGGCCCCTCCTGATCGGCGGGGTGGCCGTTTCGAATCTGGGGAACATGAACGCCCCCGCCGGCGCGCAGCCGAACGTCCCGGAAGAAACGAAAACACAACAGCTCCGCTCCCTCTTGGACGCCGGCACCCCCGACGGCTTAAAAACGGCGAAAACGTTCCTCCAGACCGTGTGGAGTTACAGCCAGCCGCTGGCGGGGAAACTGTTCGATTCCTTCGCCAACCTCTCGCGCTACCGGGACCGCCTGCTTTTCGCCTTTGATCCCCAGACCCTCGGGAGACTCCTCTTCGCCACCCGACTGGCCCTGCGGGAGGACTATCTGGAACAACGCCGCTCCACCGTGTTGAAGCAAAAGGAACTCCTCGAGAAATTCGCCGCGGACCTTTCCCAAGCGGAATCTCTGTCTCCCAAGAATCGAGACGCCTTCCTCGCCGCACGACGGACGGAATTGCTGGCGTTCCTGGAAGAAGACCTCAAAGCGACCGAAACGGAAGCCGCCCGGCTTCGCAATATCCTCAAACAGCAAAAGACCGCCGGCCGTTCGCCTCTCCAAGCGCCTCCGGGATCTTTTTCCCCCGAAGAGATGTTGAAGCACCTGAACGCCTCCATCGAAAACGCCAAGAAAACGATGTCTCTCCTCAAGAACGATCCCAAGGAAGCCTTGGCGGGGCTGCAAGAGCAACTCAAACGCATCGAAGAGGGGTTGGGTCGGGAGGAACGCGAAGTGCTGGACTTGGAATTCCCCCAGATGAGCCGAGACCCCGAAGAACAGGCAAACCTCCTCGATTCCTATCTCTACACGCGCGTAATCGAACGCATGCAGGAAATCCTCAAGGCCTTCGATCCGCACAAGGAAACCCGGGCCCACATCCAGATCGTCTGGGATACGTACGTGGCCAACTTTTATCTTCACGGACTGGAAAACAACGGCCTGGTGCGGGACATCTCGAAATCCATTTCACGCGAGAAAGGCCTCACCGACGTCGACGAACTCTACCGTCCGGCCACGGACACCGTGGTCCGGATATTGGGCCAACGGACCGAACGCGCCCTGACGCTGGTCGCCCCGTCCCTCGCCACCAAAGGGCCCCTCGCGGAAGCCGTGGCCCGGCGCCTGTTGTGGGACGACGCCGTGCCGAACAAACGGAAAGGATATCGGTGCCTCTCGGTGGATTTTTCGAAAATGTCCACGAACATGGGGGAGGCCATAGGGCAGTTCCTCAACGTCGTTTCCCTGGCCCAGGGGGCCGGCCACATCGTCCTGTTGATGGACCTCGACGCCTTCGCCGCCAAATTCGGCTCGTTCGACACCTCCATCCTGGAAAAAATCCTCTCCTATTGGCGTCTGCACGAGGACATGCGCGTGCCCCTTGTCTTCCTGAGTTCCCCGAAGACGCACCTCGCCCTGCGGGACATCTCCGCGCTTTACGCCGGCACCTTCCAGATCTACGAATTGAAATTCAAGGATGAATTCCCGCTCCTCGAAAAAGAGGCGGCCGACATCCAGCGGCACAACGGCGTGACGTTCCCAAAAGAAACCCTGCGGACGGCCTA
>JAKLDV010000009.1 GCA_022703335.1 Elusimicrobiota bacterium | reverse complement strand
CGACGAGGGATCCCTCACCGGCGCGTTCACGGAAAACACCGTCTTCGAGGACGGGGATTTCCGCGGCGACTACTTCAAAGGCCGGCTGAGGGAGGTCGTGGCACGGATCGACCGTCTCCGCCCCCTCCTCGCCGAGTCGGCGCCCGACATGGCAACGGCGGCCCTCAAATTCTGTCTCAGCCATCCGGCGGTGAGCACCGTCATTCCCGGGATGCGAAAACCTCCGCACGTGGAAGCCAACGTCCGGGCGAGCGACCTTCCTCCGTTCTCTTCCGACCTCCTGGAAAAACTCAAAGCCCACTCCTGGCCGAGGAATTTTTACCGGTGACCAGAACGCCGAACTCCCTTTCGGCCGCGAAAATCGTCCTCGCGCTCCTCCTGGGTCTGGCGGGGACGACCCCCGCCCAGGGAGAAATCTTCCGTTACCTCACATCGTCGGACGGCGACGATCCCGTTCTGATCGTCGGCGATTTCGAACCGCCCCAAACCGACAAGGCCCCTTTCCTCATCCTCTTGCACGGCTTGGGGAGCACCCGGGGCGAATGGGCCCCCCTCGTGGCCCAGGCGGCCGGACGCGGCTGGGGAACCTTTGCCTACGACGCCCGGGGCCACGGCGCCAGCCGGTTGACCCGCCGCGGATCAACGGTGGATTACCGCGACCCGTCCTTCGGCCAAAACCCCCTCTTCTGGCGCAAGATGGTCTCGGACCTGACCGATGCCGTCACCGCCCTTAATGAACAAAAAAAACTCTCAAAAAAACGCATGATCCTCGTCGGCGCCAGCCTGGGCGCCAACGTCTCCCTGAACGTCGCGGCCTTGCAAGCCGACATCCCCGCCGCCGTACTGCTCTCCCCGGGGATGGAATACGCCGGCATCGCCGCCGAGCCGGCCGTCAAAGGATTGTCCCGGCCGGCCCTGCTGCTGGCCGCCAAACCGGACGCCTACGCCTATTCGAGCGTCCTGCGCCTCTTGTCTTCGACGGGCAACAACCCGAACTTAAGGAAGATGCTTCTTGAACAGGGGGGGCCCCAGGGAGCTCACGGGGTTCAGCTTTTCGACGGGAAATTGGAAAAACGTATTCTGGACTGGATCCGACAACAGACCGCAAACTGACCGCGGCGACTCCGCGCCCAGTCCTCTTTTCTATTCCCAAAAAGGGACCAGCCGCCTCCACCACGACATCGCCGTCCGCTTCTGCAACCGCACCAGGCTGTCCGCCCCGACCTCCGCCACGCCCACGATCGTCCCCGACAGACGTATCTGAAAACTGATGGTCTCACCGTCGCGCCGGGAGGATTCCACCGGCGCGGGCAGCGGCTTGAGCCCGTGCTCCCCGCTGCCGCCCAGTAATTTCGAGAGGTACTGCGCGATGTCGCGGCCGTCGGTCAACAGGGCATAGACGAAATCTCCCGCCTTCACCTCGCGCGCGGGGATGCCGTCCGCGTCCTGCTGCAGATCGATGTTCAAGACCAACTTGCTCCCCGAATGGTCGTCCGGCCCCCCCTCCGGCCGGGACGGTACGGTTTCCTCTTCCAGCTTGAAGCGCCGGAACTGCTCCAGATTGAGTTCGTCGCTGGACAGTTGCATCTCGAGGGCGTTGTCGGTGAAATACCCGAAAAGCGATTTTTGGAAAATCTCCCGCAACCCCTCGATCCGCTCGACGGTCAGGACGTCGTACAACCCCTCCTGGGAGTTCTTTTCGAACCACTCCTGCAGCGTTTTCTCCAGATTTTGGGTCACCTGCTGCAGCGTGCCGTCGTGCAGGCGGAAGGCGTAGATGGTCTTTTCGAAATCATACCAGTCGCCCGCCAACGGGGTCTCATAAAGGGCGGGGTTGTAGGAAACGACGGCTCGGATACGGAACAAACTGCGACGGCGGACGTCGGCGAGGAGGATCACCAGCCCGTAGAGATGCTGGCTGGGGACGTGGAACTTGACCCGGACGACCACGATGTTCTTCAGCAGCGTGCCGATGGTGCGGATGGCCTTTTCCAGATTGTAGCCGACCGACGTCATGGCCAACTCGGCCTGTTTTTGGTCACATCCGGTTTCCTCCATGAGGAGGCTGATCTTGTCCTGATGCAACGGTCCCTTAGGCACGGGGATGGGCCTTGTCGTAGATTTTACGAAGACGTTCCTTGGTCATGTGCGTGTAAATCTGCGTGGTCGAGAGATTTTTATGTCCCAACATCTCCTGAACGGCGCGCAGGTCGCATCCGTGGTCCAGCAGGTGCGTGGCGAAAGAATGCCTCAACATGTGCGGGTGCACGTGCTGGCGGAGCCCCGCGTGGCGCGCCCATCGGTCCACCACGCTGCGGATGCTTCGGGAACTGAGCCGCCCGCCCCGGGGATTGGTGAAAAGCGGCCGGGCCGGGGCGACACGGGAACTCTCCAGCGGGTCTATCTTCCGCATCTTCAGGTATTCCCGTAAAATCCTCAGGGCCGTTTCCCCGACGGGGACGATCCGTTCCTTCGCGCCTTTTCCCAGGGCCCGCGCCGAGGCCCCCCACATGTCCACGTCCTCCACGTTGAGCGCGGCGGCTTCCTCCACACGCAGCCCGGTGGAGTACAGGAACTCCAAGAGGGCCCTGTCGCGCAGCGTGGCCAGCGCCTGCGGCCGCGGCGGGAGCATCTCCAGGAGGGAGGAGACCTCCTTTTCACTCAAGAACCCGGGAATGCGCCGCTCCCGTTTCGGCGTCTTCAACGCCAACATGGGGTTTTGGGCGATGTAGTTCTCCCTCTGCAAAAAGCGGAAAAGGGATCGCAGGGAGGCGTGCTTTCGAAGGAGGGTGTTCCGTTTGGCGGCCTTCGACTGCAACTCCGCCAGGTAGGACCGCAACAGGGACCGGTCGCAGTCGAGCAACCGGACGGACTTGTATCGGGCGGCCACGAAAGAGACGAAGGCGGAGAGATCCGCCTCATAGGCCCGGAGCGTGGCGCGGGAAGCGTTGCGCTCCCCCCGCAGATAGACCAGAAAACGTTGAATGCCTTCTTTAAGCTCCATAAGCGCCCGGCCGCCGCGCGCGGCGAAAACGCGCGGTCAAGCGGGGATCTTTTTAATGTTGCGGCATCTTGGGAATCCGGAGCAGGCCAGGAACGGCCCGCGTTTGCCCACGCGTTTGAGCATCGGTTTCCCGCATTTTTCGCACTTCTGGTCGGTCATCTCGGGCTTCGGCCGGATGATCTTGTTCCCGTCCTTGTCCACGGAAAACGTGGTGCGGCATTCCGGATAACCGCTGCAGGCCAGGAACCGCAGCCGGCCGCGGGTCCGCATGAGCATCGCTTTGCCGCAGTTGGGGCACAACTCGGAGGTGGGTTCCGGCAATATCTTTTTTCCGTCGCGATCGAGCGCGATGGTGGTGCGGCAGGTCGGATAGTTCCGGCAGGCCAGATAGCGGCCGTACCGGTTCTCCCGGATGACCATGAGCTCGGAGCAACGGGGACATTTCTCCTCCGTTTCAACGGGCTTGATCTGCACCCTTTCCATTTTCTTCTCGGCCCGCTCCAGGTCCTTCACGAACGGGGCGTAGAAGTCGTTGATCACTTTTTTCCAGTCTTCTTCGGCGGAGGCGATCCGGTCGAGGCTGTCCTCGATCTTGGCGGTGAACCCCACGTCGACGACGTCCGGGAAATGGTCCGTCAACTGTTTATCCACCATCTTCCCCAGGTCCGTGGGATAGAAACGCCGGTCTTCCAGGCGCACATAGCCGCGGTCGAGGATGGTCTGGATGATGGGGGCGTAGGTGGACGGGCGCCCGATGCCGTGTTCCTCCAAGGTCTTGACGAGGCTGGCCTCGTTGTAGCGCGGCGGCGGTTCGGTGAAATGCTGTTCCGGCTTCAGTTCCTTCAGCGCCAGGTTGTCGCCGGCGGCCAAAGGCGGCAACGGCGGGGTCTCTTCCTGGCTCTTCTCGTCCTCCGACTCCCCGTAGACGGCCAGGAACCCGGCGAACCGGAGGGTCCGGCCGGCGGCGCGGAAAACGTATCCGGCGGCGCCGATGTCCACGGTGAGCGTGTCGTATACGGCGTCCGCCATCTGGCCGGCCATGAACCTCTGCCAAATGAGCTGATAGAGCTTGAACTGCTCATCGGTCAAAAAGTCCCGGACCTCGTCGGGCGTCCGCGACGGTTTGGTGGGCCGGATCGCCTCATGGGCCTCCTGCGCCACCTTGTTCTTCGTCTTGTAGACGCGCGGCTTGGGCGGCACGTGCTCTTTCCCGAATTTTTTCTCGATCCACTGCCGCGCCTCCGCCTGGGCCTCCTTGGCCACCTGGACGGAGTCCGTCCTCATGTAAGTGATCAACCCCACCGCCCCTTCGGCCCCCAGCTCGATGCCTTCGTAGAGCTGTTGCGCCACGATCATGGTGCGGGACGTGGAGAAATGAAGCCGGCGGGAGGCGTCCTGCTGCAGGCTGGCGGTGGTGAAGGGCGGGGCGGGGGAACGGCGCCGCTCCTGCGGCTCCACGGAAGACACCGTGAACGCCGCGCCGTTCAGTTTCTTTACGGCCTCGTCCAGCGGCTCGCGGTGGCGGAAGGCGAACTTGTCGAATTTCTTCCCGCCCTCCCCGTAGAGCGCCGCCGAAAAAACTTGGCCGGACTTCTCCAAAAAAGCGGTGAGTGTCCAGTATTCCTCCGCCACGAACCGCGCGATCTCCTCCTCCCGGATGCAGAGCAGGCGCACCGCCACCGACTGCACCCTTCCGGCGGAAAGGCCGCGGCGCACTTTTTTCCAAAGAAGCGGCGAAAGCCGATAACCCACCACCCGGTCGAGCACGCGGCGCGCCACCTGGGCGTTGACCAGCGCCTGATCAATGGCCCGCGGATGTTTCATGGCCTCCTTGATGGCGGAGGGCGTGATCTCATGGAAGGTGATGCGCCGGCCTTTGGTCTTCCCCAGTTTCAGTATCTCGCTGAGGTGCCAGGCGATGGACTCGCCCTCCCGGTCATAGTCCGTGGCCAGATACACCGTTTCGGCGTCCTTGGCCAGACGGGTCAGCTCGGGAATGATCTTCTTGGCTTTGGGCAAAACGACGTAGTGCGGCGCAAAACCCTTCTCCACGTCCACCCCGAACTCCTTGGTGGGCAGATCCCGAACGTGTCCGTAGGAGCTCTTGATGACGAAGTTCTTCCCCAGGATTTTTCCGATGGTTTTTTCTTTTGTTGGAGACTCAACGATGAGAAGCGATTTGGCCATGGTTGTCAGACAGGCGGAGACGAGAGGGAATGTTCCGACCTTACGTAGGCCGGCCCCGGCAACGCCTTGATCATTCCTTTCAGTTCTAGCCCCAACAGCGCCGATGACAGCGCCGACGCGGGCAGGTGCGCTTTTACCGACAGCTCGTCCATCCCGACGGGGTCGAGGCGAATGCACTCCATCAGGGCGGTTTCAGCGGCGGTCAAATTCGTTTGAACGGGCGCGGGTCTCTTCACGGGACGGGAGAGGTTCTTGAAAACCTCGATGGCTTCCAGAATATCCTCGACCCCTTCCACGGCATGCGCCCCTTGCTTCAACAGGCGGTGCGGGCCGCGGCTGTATTTGGAAAAGATGGACCCGGGGACGGCAAAAACATCCTTGCCCTGCTCTCCCGCCAGCCGCGCCGTGATGAGGGAGCCGCTCGTCTCATCGGCCTCCACCACCACAACCGCCAACGCCAGCCCGGAGATGAGGCGGTTCCGCCGGGGAAAGTTCCCCCGATCCGGCGGGGTGGCAAGCGGAAATTCGCTCATCACGGCCCCCCGCTCGACCATCCGGGTGGCCAACGGCTTGTTCTCGGGCGGATAAAACCGGGCCAGACCGCTCCCCAGAACACCGATGGTGCGTCCGTCAAATTTAAGGACCGTGGCGTGGGCGACGGCGTCGATCCCGCGCGCCAGACCGCTGACCACGGTGACGCCCGCCTGGGCCAGTTCCCGCGCCAGTTTTTCACACGCCGCCCGGCCGTACGGCGTGGACTGGCGCGTCCCCACCATCGCCACGGCGAGCGAATCCGCCGGACGATAATCCCCCTTCACGTAAAGGACGATGGGGGCGTCGGACAGGGCCCGGACGCCCACGGGAAACTCCTCGTCCGTTTCAATGAGGGCGCGGGCGCGATGCTTTTCGAGCAAAGCCAACTCGTCCGGCAGGCGGGAAGCGGCTTCGCGGCAATGGCGGTGGAGTTTGCGGGCCTGCGCCGACGACACGTCCTCCAGCCCGTCCCACTCCTCCGCGTCCGCCTCGTAGGCCGCCAAGGCGGAACCGAACCTCTCCAAAATTTTTCGAAACCGGACCGGCGTCATGTTGTCGGCCAGATTGAACAAGACGCGCGCCCGGCGCTCGTCCAAATTCACGCTCACAGCAGATCCTCCGACAACGCCGAGGCGGGGAGGCGCACCGGAACCCGTTCCGGCGGCGGGGCTTTCCGGACGGCCGACGGGACCGAAACTTTCTTCGTCCTCTCGGCGGCGGGCCGAGGCGGATGGGAAAGCGCCCTCTCCGGACTGAAAAGTCCGTTCAGGGCGGCCATGACGTCCGGCCGTTCGCATTGGGCCCGCCAGGACTCCGGGAGGCGGCCGACGGAAACCATCAGCCGCACAAGATCGACGGAAAGCGCCTGGGCCAGCCGGCGGAGCACCGGTTCATCGTCCGGCGGCCGGCGTTCCCCCCGGAGGACTTTGGCGAAGAACGACGGGTCGATGTCCGCCGAACGACATATTTGGCGGATGGACAGCCCTTTTTCCTTCATCTGCTCGCGGACCAACCGAACGAAACTCACCAAACCGGCTCCTTCCCTCCGGGGAAAGACCTCTCCCCGAGGACAGAAACATTCGTCCTAGTAAAATACTTATATCGCCGGGACTTTCTGCTGCGGGGCGGACAGGCCGCCGTCGTGGCCCGGCGCGCCGGGCCGACGGACTTCAGCGAGACTTCAATATTTCAACGTTGTTGCGGACGGACACCGTGTATTTGTTGTCCGGATAGTCTTCCAGAAATTTTTCATATTCCACGATGGCGTCGTGGAACCGCTTCATCTTTTCGTAGGAAGCGGCCACGCCGTATTGCGCCTCCATCCCATAGCGGGAGCGCGGATACCGCTCGACGATCCGTTTGTAATGTTCCAGCGCCACGTCGTTCTTGTTGAAAATCTCGTAATAGCGCGCGAAATAGAACAGCGCCGTGGCGGTGCCCCGCCGATGGGGATGGGCGTCCAGCTGGGCCAGACAACGCCCGCTCGAAACGAAATTATGCCACCAAAAAACGGCGGCCAGGCAACAAACAGCGAGGGCGAGGGCGCGACCCACGGCGGCGGACCGCCTCAATCCCGGAGCTTAATGATGTCCCCGATTTTAACCGGTTCGTGGCTGGTGACGACGACCGCCGCCGAGCTCTTCTTCTGCACGTCCTGAGTGATCTCAATCACCCCCACCCGACGGTATACCACGCCGAGCGGGCGGCCGGACTGGGGGGCCCGGACCTTCTGGGCCTTCCGGTAAATGTCGCCGCGGCGGCGCGGGACGGCCCCCCCTTCGCTGCCGATATTGAGGTAGACCATATCGTATTGGCTGATCAAGGCCTTTTTGGCCACATCCGAAATGATCTGGCCGTCGCCTTTCCATTTCGCATCGGCCATCATCGTGTTGCTGGTCATCGTTTTCGCGCCGTACGGACTCGGGACCGGCACTTTCTCCGGCGCCGGTTCGGGTTTCTCCTCAGGTTCGGGTTCGGGCTCGGCCGGGGCAGGTTCTTCCGGTAAAACTTCGGCGGTCGCGGGCTCGGCCGGCGGCGGAACCGGCGGGAGAGGCCGGGCCATCTCCCTTCCCGGAATATGGAACCTTTGCGACGGGTAAATTAAATCGGGGTTCTGGATCAATTCCCTGTTCCCCTCCCAAATGCGTTTCCAATCGAAGGGGTTCTGATAAAATCGGCTCGCCAAATCCCAAAGGGTGTCCCCTTTTTGGACTTCATAGGAACCGCTGGGAACGTCCGGGGACCGCAGGGAGCTCCCGAGGGGTTCCACCGCGGGGGAGGTGGCCGGAGGGACACCCGGCAGGTCGGCCGGGGCGGAGGGAACTTCCGTGGAAGATTCCCCGGCCGGCAAAGGTGTTTCGGATTCTGTGGACTTTGTGTCCACCCAATCCTGGGCGCCGACACCCACTGCTATTGAAAAAACCGCGATAAATAAAGGTGAAAATCTCATGTTCCCTCCTATTCGACCCTTTTATAATGGAAAAACGCCCTTCTGTCAAGGGGCGTCCGTCTGAAAAATTGACTTTTTTCCGACCGTAGAGATATACTAAATATTTACAGGACGATTGGCAATCGCCCGACCGGACCGATCCCCTCACAGTCCCACGTCGAAGCGGAAAAACAAGGCCGGGAACAGGCCCTCCATGGAAAACGACGGGGGCCTCTCCTGAGTTTCCTGAAAATCCTCCTGCGGCGGGGCGCCCTCCTCGGCCTTCTGGCCCTCGGCGGTTTCGGTCGCCGCAAAAACGGTCCGGGAGAAAATTACGGCATCGTGTTGGACCCGCGCCTCGAGGCGCGGACGGGGCCGGGGACGAATATCGAGTGGGCTTCGTGGTGCCCCAGGCGCAGAAGGTGTTGTTGTTGGAAACACGCGGGGAGCGGGCGGAGATCGGGGTCCCCGAGAAGGGGCTGAAAGGCTGGTCCCGCCGAAACGCGGTCGCGCCGGTTTTACCTCACTGAATCTTCGGGAAATCTTTCCTTAAAACTGTAACCGTAATCTTATCCCGGTCGGGTTCCATTTAAACTCGTTCAGATCCTCCCGCTGTTTCATCGTCGGAAGAAATACGGAGACGATCCCGGCCTCCAAGACGACGTTGTCTCCCCGCCAAACCAGTCCTGGAGAGAATTCCCACGTCCAGCCGTCCCACCGCTCCGAAATCTTGGAGTGGATGGGGGCCCCCAACGCCGAAACGAAGGTCCCCGAGTTGCCGGTGTTCTCGCTCAACTTGCAGGTGGCATATCCCGCCCCCGCCCCGAATCTTCCGGAAAATCTCCCGTACAGCGGCACCCGGAACTCCCCTTGCGCCAGGAACCGGAAAAAATTCGTTTCCGTCGTCCGGTGAAGACGGCCGTCCAACGCCACGCGGCTCACGCCGTTCACCGCCGTCTCCTCCTTCGGCCCGATGATATACTCACCGCTGCCGCCCCATCCGAAATATTTCATCACCGGCCACATCAAACCGAGCCGACAGCCGATACCGTCGGCCACGTGGGTCCCCGCGTCGGCAAAGTCGTACCCGGCGGCCAGCAGGCCCGGCAACATCCCCTGAGCGTCCTGTTTGTTCCTCACCAGAACGTCCTCGTCCGGGAGATATTCGATCTGCAGAAAAAGGACATCCCTCAACTGAGTCCGTACTGTTTTTGTCTTCTCCGGCGGCGGCGCGGGGGCGGCGACCGACTCCGCATCCACAGTCTCTCCGAAAACGTTCTTCTCTCTCTCCAGGGCCTCCACCCGTTCCATCTCTTCCCTCACGAAACCCACGTTGGCGCCGCTTTCGCCGTATCTTTTCTGCATCTTTTCCAGGATATACGACCGCTCGCGGTTGCTGGCCCCCTCTTTTACCCGCCGGAGATAGAACGCCCACGAGGCCGATATCTGCGTCCGAACGTCGTGCACCACCCGCGATTTTTCCTTCCGCAGATCGCTCAGATCGATCCCCTTGTCCCCATAGGACCTCTCCATTTTTTCGAGCATGTATATCTTCTCTTCGTGGCTGACCCCTTGGGCCACCCTTTTTTTGTAGAAATTCCAGGAATTTTCAAAATCCGGGGACATCGCAGCAAACACAACGAGATGCGCGAAACAAAAAAAACCGGACATCGCTGTCCGGCGAAGAGAAGGGAGGCTTGGCTTTAATGTATTTCCTTGACTGCCCCTGTCGAAAGTCATGCCGTCATCCCTCGAAAAAATGTCGTTATTCCAACCTCTTCGAATCCATGCTTGAAATAAAAACAACGAAGATCAGCCCGCCGACGACGAGAAGCGTCACGGACAACGGTGTCGTCTTCGAGAAGACGGCGAGCGTCTTGTGCAGGCCATACCAGGAATTCGGGTGAGCCAACCATCCCCCCAGCGAAGTCTCCGGCGGTCCTATTTTCTCCAAAGCCCACCAAATGGGGACCTTTTTCCATTTCCCGAATTGCAGCCAATACCACAACTGATGGCCGACGACCCCCAGCCCACCGAAGAACACCAACAACCCGCCAAAGGCCATCACGCCTTTGGTCCTTTCGAGGAACTCGTTCCGACGCGGGGGCCACACGACGGTCAATACTCCGGCGGACGGTCGAAAGACCGGTACCCGATGGCCTCGGCCACGTGTTCCTGGGCGATGTTTTCCACCCCGGCCAGATCGGCCAGGGTGCGGGCCACTTTCAATATCCGGTCGAACGAGCGGGCCGAAAGGCCCAGCCGGGACACCGCCATCTTCAGGAGTTCGCGGCAGGCGGCGTCCACGGCGCAGAACTCCTTCACCTGCCGCGCGTTCATCTGGGCGTTGCAGAACAACCCCGCGGCGGACAAGCGCGCGCCCTGACGGGCGCGCGCCGCCATCACTCGCTCCCGGAGCACTTCCGTGCTCTCCCCCGCCGGCGCGCCCTCCGTCAACTCGGAAACGCGCAACGCCGGGACCTCGATGTGCAGGTCGATGCGGTCCAACAGCGGCCCGGAAACCTTGGCGCGGTATTTCTGCACCTGGAACGGGGTGCACACACAATGACGTTCCGGATGTCCGTAATATCCGCAAGGGCACGGGTTCATGGCGGCGATCAACATGAACCGCGCCGGGAATGTCAGCGAACTGGCCGCCCGAGAAACCGTCACGCAACCGTCCTCCAGCGGCTGCCGCAGGACCTCCAACACGTTCCGGTTGAACTCCGGCAGTTCGTCCAGAAAAAGGACCCCGTGATGCGCCAGCGAGACTTCCCCGGGACGGGGGAAATTGCCGCCGCCGACCAGCGCCACGTTCGAGATGGTGTGATGCGGACTTCGGAACGGCCGCGCCGACAAGAGCGCATGTCCCCGCCCCAACAGGCCGGCCACGGAATGGATCTTGCTGGTCTGGAGAGATTCCTCAAAACCCATGGCGGGCAGGATGCCGGGCATCCGTTTGGCCAGCATCGTCTTTCCGGAACCGGGCGGCCCGACCATGAGCACATTATGCCCCCCGGCCGCCGCCACCTCCAGCGCGCGTTTGGCGAAAATCTGGCCCTTTACGTCGGCGAAGTCCGCGCCGCAAAAACCGTTGCCTCCCCCGGCCGACGGCACACGAGTCGGCAAGGCGGGGCGCCAATCCCCCCGCAAAAACCGGACCGTCTCCGTGAGCGTGGAGACCGGCACCAGATCAACGCCGTCCACCACCGACGCCTCGTCCCAATTGTTGGCCGGGAAAATCACTCCGGCGCATTTCGCATCCCGGGCCGCCAACGCGATCGGCAACATCCCGCGCACCGGGCGCACCTGGCCGTCCAGCGCGAGTTCCCCCACCAAAACGTATCCGTTCAGCCGCGCCGAGGGCACGGCCTCCTGGGCCGCCAAAACGCCGACGGCCGTCGGCAGATCGAACGCGGTGCCTTCCTTTTTAATGTCGGCGGGAGAAAGGTTGACGGTGATCTTCCGGATGGGAAAATCGAAGCCGGAATTGCGAACGGCGGCCACCACGCGGTCTTTCGATTCGCGCACCGCGGCGTCCGGCAGTCCCACGGTGGAAAAACTCGGAAGCCCCGCGGAAAGGTCCACCTCCACGTGCACGAGAAACCCGTCGATCCCCTGAACCGTCGCGCTTGAGATTTTCGCCAGCATGATTTATCGTTCCGCCCTTCCTACCCGCCGCGGGAGCGGAGATAATTTTCGACGGAGCGGTCGTACGTGCGCTCCGCGGCGGCCGTAAAATAACACGCCGGCAATTCGCCGGAACGCCGGTGATACTCCAAGCACTCGCAACATCTCCCCTTACGGGCGCACGGATACGTGCAGTTGCACGACTTCATGTTCTTCGCTTTGTCGCAATTCATCCCAAGGCCCTTTCCAATCAATTTTCCACCGCGTCGCCCTGACCGGCAATGAGACCCTCCGAAAACTGTTTCGGGCCAAGGCGCCCGAGAGCGCCATCGACGGTGCACCAGTCCTTGATGTCCCGGAGCATTCCCCGTTTCCCGTATTCCCACATCTTTTCGTTGTCCCAAGCCCCGGCGCCGTTCATGTCTTCAGGCGCGCCGGCATGGGAAAATTCTCCGTGTTCCAAAGCGTTTTCCATGTGTTCTCCTGCCCGCACAACATCGCCTTCCAGCAGGCGCAGTCCGTCATTGGGCAGGGACGAGGACCGTCCAAGAGACGGAACTCGGGGTCCAACAAATTCCCCACGTACAGTTCCGGCGAATCCTCCCGGGTGCAGCACCGGTAAACATCCAAATTAGAATAGATCTTCCCATAACGCGCCCCCTGCCAACAGAGACGCCCCCCCTGCGGCCCCGGCGCGTTCTTGTTCTCCACGAACCAGGAGAAATATTGTTCGTTGACCTTCTCAATGAACGGCTTGGCGGCCGCGGGCGGGGCAGAGGCGGCCGGCGGGTTTTTCGTTTCGTCCCGGTTCGACCGGGCCAGATCCCGGAGCAATTCTTTTTCGGCCGGCGAGTAGGATTCGGGATATTGTTTGTCCCGATAGCGCCCCCGGAACGGTAAGAAAACGATGTCCAGTCCTTTCCTTTGGAGGACCTCCTTGTATCCCCTCATCTTTTGAAGAAACGGGGGGTAGGCGACGATATGCACGGACCCGAGGGAATCCTGTTTTTTAAGGAGGAGACATTTTTCAGCGAATTCCTCAATGTCCTTATAAAAACCCGGATGAAAACTCGGATCGATGTGGACGGAGCGCGGAGGCAACCGGCCGATCAGCCCGCGGACGTCCCAAGAGAGGTTGGAGGAGAAATCCAGGAAGTGATGGGCGGAAAGTCCCTCCAACAGTTCGACGAAGTGCGGATAGATGAACGGCTCCCCGCCGGAAATTTTCAGGACACAGCTCCCGTAAAGGCGATACATCCTTTCCCACACCCCCACAAGCTGGTCCAGCGCGGGATAGCTGTTCTTTCGAAACGTGTGGATGGGGTCGGTCGCCATGAAACAATAGGGGCACCGGTAATTGCAGCTGTGGTGTATGTTCCAGGTGAACGTGATCCGATCGGCCGCCGTTTTCGGACGATACAATGTCCCGACCGCTGTCGTCGAGGGGCCCGCCGGACGGCTTGTTTTTTCTTTCGATATCCCCGCCGGCCGGTTTTTGCCGTTCAGCCCCGGCAGCTGCAATACCCCTATCTTCTCCGCCTCCAGTCTTTGAACGAACGCGTCCGGCAGGCGGGAATCGCCCAGCGGAACAAAGAACCGAACCCTCATTCGTTTCATGGCGGAAATCGCCTGTTGAAAAGAAACCTCCTTTTCGGGAGCGGACGAAAAAACGACGTCCGCCTCCCCAAAAGCGGACGATCCTCCCGAAAGGGAGGCCACGTAAGCGAGACGCAGCCCGTCCACCGTGACCAGAAAATCCGTTTCTCCCGGCGCCGCCGGATTCTTTCGGGAAACGATCGGCATTCCCAGCACGGCCCCTTTCTTTTCCGCTTCCACCGACAACAGATTGCAGGGAAAGCGGCTGATATGGGACGGACGGCCAACGACGATGGTCTGGGCCGTCGCGATTTTTTTGATGTCGGGGAATGAGCGGTGCCGGGACGACTCGCCGGGGATGAAGATCACGTCGGCCGGCGGCGCGCCGGCCGGAAGACCGGCCGGGGAAAAATACAAGACCCGCTTTCCGTCGACCAACACGCCCGCGGGCCCCACGCGATACAGTTTCTTTATGAGTTCTTCCGCCATCTCAGGTTTCATGCGGGGGCTCCGTCACGGAGTCTTTAAGCGCGCAACTTCCTCGCCGACGATCTCCGCCAGGCGTTTATAGGCGGGCCAGCCCGGATGTTCCCCCAACGAGTAGTCCTTGATCCCTCGATCGGAGGAAAATTTTTCCAAATCCACATAGCGGGACCCGGTCTCCTTTGCCACCCGCTTCATCACGTCGATATAGGCCATCTGCTGACTCCGTGGAACAAAAACGATGTCAGCCCCTCCGTCGCGACAAAGCGCCGCGGCCCGACGCAGATTTTCCTCATATTCCGACAACGTTACCCGCACCGTCTCCCGCCGGCTCCCCAGAAATTTTTCCCGGTGTTCGATGTACATATAGAGCGTGGTGCGCATGTAGAACCACTGATACAGCCGGGTCCGCAGCAACACGTTCTGCAGTTCCACCAGCGGGCGCGGGATCTTTTTCCTTTGGCGGTCGGTCAGCCAGGCCGTGGGATTATGATCGTTCCTGCCGAACGAAAAAATAACGATGTCCGGACGAAGCCGGGGCCCCCATTTCTTCAGGACATGGAGCCCCTGATGAGAAGAATAACCGGGAACCCCCGCGTTGACGACCTGGACTTTCCCTTCCCCCCAGCGCCGCCCCAGGAACTCCTGCAAATAGACGGAAAACGACTCGTTGTCTCTGACCCCCCAGCCGAAAGTGCCGGAATCGCCCGCGCACAACACGCGCAAAACCCCGGGTTCTTTCTTTTCCGGAAAATCTTCTCCCCTGAAGCCGTATCGGTTTATCGTCGCCTCCTCCACCCACCAGGTCCGGAGGGTTTGCGACGGCCGGAACCGCCAGAAGAGGTCGGGGTCTTTGGCGTAGGACTCGATCTCCTCCGCCTCGAAATTGGCTCCGAACCGACGATAATACCGCCAGGGCTCAAACTGGAACCCGTCGCGCCGCAAATTCCACTCGGCGATTCCCGCCACAAGCAAGGGGAGAAGCCCTCCGGCCGCCACCAACAAAAAACGGCCGCCCCAAAATCTCCGTCTTCCCTTCACGAACGGGTCTCCTCTCGGACGAGCCATTGCGACTCGTAGGGACACCACGCCAGCGTGCAGGGACGGGGTGAATCCCACAGTTGAAAGTTGGCGTCCCGGATGTCCCCCATCTGATGCGCCCGATACTGGCTGCACCGGTCCACGGATCCGTCGCCGCGGATCATGGCGTATTTCTGACCGGCGCGGCATAACCGGCCCTTCGGGGACAGCTCTTTCAGCTGGAACTCCAATTTCTTCAGGGGGTCTCCCTTGTTGGGGGAGATGGCCCGGATTTTTTCTTTTTCGTCCGCGGAATTCCCCAGGGCGTTCTCATGCCCCACGTACGGCAGGGGGACCAGCGCGAGCCCCCTCTCCCGGAAAAGCCGGGCATGTTCCTCCATCTCCGGGATCTGCGCCGGATAGGCGACATAATAGACCGTGGGCCCCTCCGGCCTCAACGGAAGATACTCCTTGATGCGCACCGCCTTCTCCACATATTCCCGAAAAAGGACCTGCGACGGATGAAAGGTGGCCGCGATGCGCAGACGGCCGGGAGGGATGGCGTCCGCCAGCCGTCCGACGTCCCACGACAGGTTGGTGCATATGTCCACGATGTGTTTTTTCGACAGCATGTCCACCAGCTCGAAAAAACAGCGATGGGCGGACGGCTCCCCGCCGGACATGTAGATGTAACATTCCCCGTAAAGTTCGTAGAACCGGTCCCATATCTTCCGCCAGGCGGCCACGTCCATGTCTTTGATCGGCGTGGGTTGGTCCCAGACGGTGCAATACGGGCAGCGATAATTGCACACGTAGGTCAGGTCCCAGCCGAACGTGGTTCGGTTTTCGGGTCCCTGTCCCATGGTCACACGCCCCCGCGGGTCGTGGCGTCCCGCAGGACCTTATCGCTCTTGAATCGGTCCGTTTCGTCGACGAGATAGCGGTATTCCCATTCGCACGCGTCCGCCTCGCAGACGCGCGGCCGATCCCACAAAACGATGTCGTCCTTGATGAAATTCCCCAGCGGTTCCCGTTCCATGGCGGCGTAGGAAACGCAGCGATAGACCCATCCGTTGTCCTCCACCCGCACGTGTTCGCTGCCGGTACGGCATGGTCGACCGCGAGGAGATTCCATGTTCAACATTTGCCGGACGAATTCCTTGTCGGCGGGATGGATGCGGGCGCTCTCCCGGCTGTTCTTCTGGCCGAAGATGATCTCCTTTTCCGCCGGCGTGTAGGATTCGGGATATTTCCTGCCATTCCACTCGCCCGAAAACGGGTTGACGAAAAGAATGATATCTTCGTCCCCGAACGTCTTCCGCCACGCTGGGATTTTTTCGACCAGCGGCGGAAAGGCCACGAGACGGCACAGGTAGTTGAACCCGTTTCGTTTGAGCAGATGGATCTTGGCAATGAATTCGTCCGTCTTGGCCATGAACGGGTGGAAACTGGTGCTGAAATCCACCCGCCGGGGAGACAGTCTTTTCAGAAGGAGCTCCAGCTCCGCGGAGGGAAGTTGGAAATTCGTGTCGATGTTGATCTGGTACCATCGGCTCAGCTGGACCGCCAGGTCCGTAAAACCGGGATAAAGGGTCGGTTCCCCGCCGGTAAGGACGATGCGGCCTTCGCCGTATTTTTTATACATCCGCTCCCACCCGGCCAGCCATTCTTCCGCGGTATAAAAATAGCCCACCTTCCTCCGGTCCAACGGGTACAGACCGTAGATACAGTAGGGGCACCGGCAATCACATTGGGTCATGACGACCCAGAAGTAATCCATAGGACGGTTCGGCGACATTCCCGGCATCCTTCAACCTCGGAAGAACAACATGTCGTTCTTCAAAAAACTTTCTCCCGGCGCGGAGCATCGCCCGCCGGGCCGCACCGGAGAGCTTCCCGGATGCGGTCGTTCTGGTCCCGGTAACAGGCGGTGCAATTCCGACAAAACGGCTTCATGGTCCCGTCCCGCATGCTGTCGCGGTATTCTTTCATCCCCCGTCCCCGCCAGGCCTCCCGGAAAGACATCCGATGGAGGTTTTCCCGGGACTCGTATCCTTCCCCGTAGCAACACGGCACGAGGCTGCCGTCCGGAGTGATGTCGCAGTGGAACCAGGGGAAGAAACAGGGGATCCGCTCATACGGCGAACCGCCGGGGGCGGGCGATGTTTTATCGCCGGTCTTGACGCCGTTGGCCCCTCCCCGCACCGCGTAATCGCGGCGATCGAAATTCTGGAGGTTGTGGCGTATCCCCAAACGCTCGGCGAGAGCCAGGACCGGAGGAAGCCCCTCCTGAAACTCCCTTACATCCCCTTCGTCCAGTTTCAAAACGGCCGACGACGGTTCGCTCAAATCCAGCGAGTCGAACTCCACCTCCGCCGCCCCGTTCTCCGCCGCCAGGCGGAGCATATCGGCCACCCGGCGATGGTTCCGATTCGTCAACACGGAGTGCCACTTGACGTGCGGCAAAGCGGCCTTATGCCGGCGTTTAAATTCGTTGATCCACCTCTGTCCGGCCATCAACCGGTCGAACGTCCCCGGCTTGTCCCGCAAATAATCGTGCGTGGCCGCCTCCGGGGAGTCCAAACTCACCGAAAGCTCGTTCCACTCCCACCGCACCATCAACTCCGCCAACGGTTCGTCCAACAGGGTCCCGTTGGTGATGAGCGATCCGTGCACCTTGTTCCGGCGGATCAGCGGAACGAGCTCCCGCATCAGGGCCCGCCGGATCAGCGGTTCGCCGCCCCCCTTGATGTTGATGGCTTTCACGCCCAGCGCCACGGCCTCCTCCACGATTTCCATGTATTTCTGGTCCGGGAGTTCCCGATGATCCCGATAGAAGGCTTCCAGCTGGTTTTGTCGACGGCAAAAAAGACAATTCAGATTGCAGGCCATCGTGGGGTTCAATTGAATGGTAAACGGACCCGCCGGCTCCCCCTCGAACCACGCCCGGACGTGGGCCGCCCTCTCTTGATCACTCATGGCGTTCCGAAAGGACCCCGCGTCCCCGGGAGCTCCTCATGCGACCGACATCCCGGCCCGGAGGGCGCGTTTCCGTTCGTATTCCTTGGCCACGTATTCGTATTCCTGACAGGAACAGTGCGTGAACGGGCACGGCGTCGGCCCCGGCAACATGTGGAAATCCTCGTCGAAGATGTTGCCCATGGGTTTTCCGTCGATAGCGGATTGTCCGCAACGGTACACGTCGCCGGTCGGCTTCACGTTGCCGTAGACCGCCCCGGAATAGCACCGTTCACCCAACGTCGTCTTCTGATCGATTTGGTAGTCCACCTGCACCGGATTGCCGAGCATCTTTGAAAGGAGGGCCCGCTCCGGGTCCGTGTAATCCCGAGGATACGTCTTCCCGTTGTACTCGCCGCAGAAAATACGCAATCGGAAATCCCCGCCGGCCCGCCGCACCGTCTCCTCGTACGACGGCAACTCCTCCAGGAACGGGGGGAAGGAGATCAGATAGACGGGAACATGGAAACCCAGTTCCTTCAGGGCCTTCACTTTTTCGAGGACCTCTGTCAGCGAGGCGAAATGCGGATGGTAGCTGCACGACAGATCGAGCTTTTCTGGCGAAATCCCCTTCACGAAATCCGCCAGCTGCCGGGAGCCGGTGTATAAATTCGTCGTGATGCAGACATGATGCCCCTGCGCCGTCGTCAGGGCGCGCACCATGTCGGAAAACCCCGCGTACATCAGGGGTTCCCCTCCCAAAACGGAGATGTCGGCCTCTCCGGAAAGACGTCGGACGTTCTCCCAAGCCCGGATCCACTGTCGGGCTGACGGGTATCCGGCGTATTTCTCCGCGAACTTGAGCCAATGCGGGTCCCACCAGCAATAGGAACACCGGTAGTTGCAGTGATAGAGCAGGTCCCACGTAAAACTCAACCGCGAGCGCATATCCCTCCTTTCGGCATCGCCTCCCCCGTCGTCAGGGAAGCCACGCCCCCGCGTTTTCCGGCTCTTTTTCGTCCGGCACCACTTTCCACTCGTCGCACGGGCAAAACTCCACGTCGCAAGGAAGCGGTTCCGGCAAGAGACGGAACTTCGGATCGAAAAAACTGCCGACGATGTGCCGGTCGCCGATCTGTCCGCAGCGGGCCACGTTGCCGTTGGGCAAGAGCAGTCCGGAGAGGTTCCCGGCCCGGCACAGCATCCCCTTGTGCCGCTTGTCGTCCATCCACGAATCGCGCATCCCCAAAATCTCCTTCTGTTCCGGGGTGTACCCGTCGGGGTACCGCCGGCCGGCGTGCTCCCCGATGAACGGGTTCACTTTCAGGCTCTCCCCGATGCCGACGAATTTTTCCAACAGGGCCGGCAGGGTTCCGATGTGGTTCGGGTGGGCGACAAAATTGACGCACCCCCCCACAAAACCGGACTGCCGCAGGAAAAAAACCTTTTCCAGGAAATCGTCCACCCGGTGGTATTCGGGGTGATAGCTGACGGACAACGAAACCCGTTCGGGGTCCACTTTTTTCACGAACTCTTTGAGATGCAGCGAGGTGTTGGTGGTGATGTTGATGGGCCAATGGACCCGCGAGAGCCGGGCGATGAGGTCGACGAATCCGGGATACGTGAACGGCTCCCCGCCGTTGATGGTGATGAAACAGCGGCCGTAGAGCTCGGCGGCCCTTTCCCAATAACCCATCCATTCATCGACGGATTTATAGACGTTCCGTTTCCCATATTCCTCCCAGTGCGTCTCAAAGAAACAGTAGCTGCAGCGATAATTGCAGCTCCAATGGATGTTCCAGGTGAACCGCACCTGGGGGTGTCTGTTTTGGGCGGCCTTTTCCATGCTCAACGTCCCCTCACTCCGTCGTCACCCAGCGATGTCTCCATCGGTCCTCCTCCCCCACCACCATGCATCGTTCGCAGGGGCAGGGCGTGTAATCGCACATCGCCGGCTCCTCCAATAAAGAAAATTTTTCATCCTCGTAGAGGTTTCCCAGGTAGATGGGTTTCGGCAGGTCCGTGTTGCCGGCCAACCAGGCGCAGCAGCGATACGTTTCCCCGTTCGGACGGATCTTGCAGTACCGGTATCCCATCAGGCAAAGGACCGGGGCCCGTTTCGCGGCGGCCGCAAGTTCGGGCGCGACCACCGGGGGAACCACCCTTTTTTCGCCTTGCCGTTCCAACCGGGCGGCCTCGCTGGGCGTCACCCCGTTTGGAAAATACTGCCCCGGATGGCCGGGCCATTCGCGCCGCTGACGATTGATCCACGTTTCCGGGTCCACCCCGTTCATGGCCGCGTCGTAACACGCCTTTTCCCGTTCCGTGGCGCCCTGGGGATAGACGCGTTCCTCGTATTTGCCGTTGAAGGGCATGATGTAAAACGGAACGCCGGCCGCCTGGAACTCCTTTTTATACCGCCACATCTCCTCCAGCTGCTCCGGAAAGGAGACGTAATTCACGAAAATATCCACCCCGCGCTCCTTGAAATACACGGTCCTCTTGAAAAAATCCTCGAACGCGGCGAATTGAGGATGGAAACTGGCGGCCAACCGAATGCGTTTCAGGTCGACCGCGGCCGCGAACTTCTCCTCGTCGAAGCTCAGGTTCGTGTTGAGCTCCACCGAATGCATGCGGGTCAACGTCTGCACCAGCGGGACGAACTCCGGATACGTGCACGGTTCGCCGCCGGAGATCGCGATATGTCCCTTGCCGTAACGCTCGTAAAGCCGCCGCCACGCCGATTCCAAACGCGACAGGGGCGGGTAGGCGTTTTTGGAGGAAAAGGTATGCCAACCGGAAACGGTGAAGGGGCAATAGGAACAACGGTAATTGCAGGAATAATGGATCTCCCAGTTGTAAAAAACGGGCATGGTGCGATGAAATTCGGACAGTCTCGGTCCGGCGGACGGCATCGTCGCCGCGCCGCCGTTTTCCGATACTCCGCTTTGGGAAGCCGCCGTTCCGTCCGTCATCGTGCGCGCCCTCTAATCCCCCTCGGTTTTTAACGGATGTTTCCGATGCACCAGTCCCTGCCACAGCGTCTCCCACCGGGATTCATACTCCCCGAGCTTCATGGGTTTCCAGCACAGACAGGGGACATCGCATGGGCCGGCGGCGTCGAGCAATCGGAAATCTTTGTCCATGATGCGGCCCATGACGGGGACGCCGGGACAACAGCACCGGCGTACCGTCCCGTCGGCATAGATCTTGGCGTAATTCTCCCCCATGCGGCAAAGCGGCGGGGCCGACTTTCCGTTCCCGCTCTCCGGAACGGGCGCCGGCGGCGGGGACGGATCGGGACGGCGCTCGTTGTAGGCCCGGATCTCCTCCTGGCGTTTCTCCTCTTTTTCCACCATCTCGCGGAACCACTGCGCGTTGATGACGTTTCCGTCGGTGTTCCGGGTCTGCGTGGCAAGCCGCATGACGTCCTTTTCATCCTGCGTGTAGGCGAGCGGATAGTCGCGCCCCTGATACTTCCCGCGGAACGGGATGAGCTTCAGCTGGATATCGGCCCGGTCAAAACCCTCAATCGTCTTTTTTAGGGAGCCGAGGAACGTCGGATAGGCCACCAACGCGGCCGAAACGCAGAACCCTTCGCGCTTCAGTCTTTCCAGTTTTCCCAGGAACTCCCCCAAAGAGACGTGTTCCGGATGGTAGCTGGCGGAAATGGCCAGCGCGTCAGGCGTCACCTTCCTCAGAAACTCGTCCACATCGAAACTCAGATTGGTGGTCACATCGATGGCGTTGTGTTCCGTCAGCATGGCCAAAAAATCGATGAAATGGGGGAAGATGAACGGTTCCCCGCCGGCGAAACGGATGAGGGCCGATCCGTAAAGCCCGAACAGGCGATCCCATATCCGCGTCCAATCGTCCAGGCTCACGTTGAGGATCGGCAAGGGGGCGGTTTTCGTTCTCTTATACTCCACCTCCGGACAATAGCTGCACCCGTAATTGCACTGCTGCAGCAGATACCAGTTCCAATGAACGCGAAACGGGGCATGCCGCCGCGGATAAAGCGGCGCGGACGGTGGGTCTGTCATCATTTTTCGGGTCTCGGTCTCTGCCATCGATTACGGCCTTCGAAGCGATTCATGGTGTTCCTTGATGATCTGCCTGTCTTCCTTGAACCGGTGGATGACGTGGGAATTCCAATCGTTGACGCTCTTGGGGTTATGCCGGGAACAGGTGAGGAGACATCCTTTCCCGTCGACGATGTCCGTCCTTATTTTCCGGTAGGTCGGGCCGTTCCATAGTTCGGAGAACGACATGACGTTCAGGTTTTCTTCCCTGGGGAAACTCCCGTAGGCGTCGCACGGGAGCACGTAGCCGTCGTTGCTCATCATGAACTGGTACCACGGTTCCTGGCAGACGTCGAACGCTTTATAGACTTCCGGCGTCAAACCGAACTTCGGCGGAGCCTGCAGGGTGATCCCCAGTTCGTCCGCCACCCGCCGGGCCTCCTCCAGCCGCTGGTTGGCCTTCTCCTGCATGAAATACAGCGACAGGTATTTCTGGTTCGATTCGTAGATATAAAAATATCCGCAGACGACCTTGTCGGCCCCCATGCGGGAGGCGTAACGGATGAAATCCGGCAGGTCGTCGATGTTGAGCGTGGTCATGATGAACATGAAGAGCACGTTCACGTTCTTCTTATCGCGGGCCTCCATCAGCGCCCGGATGTTCTTCTGCACGCGGTCATAGGCCCCGTAGCGCATCATCACGCGCTGGATTTCCGGGCGGCTGGCGTGCAGGGAAAGCTGCACGACGTATTTGCTCGACCCCGAGCAGATGAGGTCGACGATCTTCGGGGTCAGGTAGGTGGCGTTGGTGGCCACGTATTTTTCGACGTGCGGGAACTCCGAATTGAAATATTCCAAGATACGCTGGGCGTCCGGAAGGCCGAGGAATTCCCCGGAGCCCGTCAGGATCACCTGCCGGGCCTGCGCCAGGGCGGGCGTGATCTTGTCGCCGTAATGTTTGAGCCAATCGTCCAGGCGGAAAAGCGGGTAATCGTATCCCTTGGAACAAAAAACGCAGTTGGCGTTGCAGACGGCGTTGATCTGGACGAAGATGTTCTGCGGCGTGCTGGCCAAGACGACCCGGCGCTGGGCATATTCCTCGTTGTTGCGCCGGATGTTGTCTTCGGCCTTCTCGGCCAATAATTTCAAACGGAGGTCCCGGGGACTCCCCGGCTCCACCGTCGTGTTCGGAACGTTCATTGTTTCCCCCATTTTTTCGCGGCCTCAGCGCGCGCCCGGAACAACCGCCGCGGGCGAGGTCCGGGCCTCTTCCGACTCGGAAAGTTCGATGAGCCTGTCCACCTTCGACCGCAGCGCCCGCAGCTCTTCCAGCGGCGGCGCCGGTTCCTTTTCCCAACAGACGACGAGTCCCCGGTCTCCCCAACGCAACCCGCCGCCGTGCGTCAACCGCCGCAGGAATCTCTGGGCGCGCGCGACATAAAGGCGGACCCGGTCGATCTCGCCTCGCGAAGAACCGGGCATCGCCAAAAGCTCTCCGCTCTCCAGCGTCCTCCGCAAAAGTTCCTGCCCTTCCCGAAGGGCGCCGTTGGCGGACAAGAGCAAGCGGTTGGCCCTCTCCACGAGACGGAGGGCCTTCACCAGCAAACGCAGGTCGCCCTGGTATCGTCTGAGTTGCTCGCGCATCGGGCGGCTGGCCCGGTCGCGCTCCAGATAGTCCACGTAGGCGCCGATCGCCTCCAGGCGTCGATCGCGGTATTGGTAATAGTGCGCCAGATTGGCAAGGCGGTCCAGCTCCAAGGCGCCGTCCAGCCCCTTATAGGCGTCCAGGCCGAGTTCACGGCACGTCCTCCGGAACCGGGCGTATCGGTCGAGGCGGACCGGATAGGTGTTCTTCCCGTCAAGGCTGTCCCAGTAGAGGTTGTGCGCCGTATGGGCCGTCTCCTGGCGGATGTCGAACTCCCGCGGATGTTCGGCCAGATAGCTGTACTCTTCCAGGCTCGTGAACGTGGCGCTGCCGTAGGCCATGTCGAGCCAGGGGCGGTTCCGACGGAGGAAATCGAGGGTCAGTTGGAAATCCTCCTCGGTCTCTCCGGGAAAACCGAACATGAAGTTGGCCACGGTGCGGATGCCCACCTCATGGGTGGCCTGGAGCACCCGATCGGCCACCGCCGGGTCGTAATTTTTGTTCATCCGCCACAAAACGTCCGGGGAGCCGCTCTCGATCCCATAGATGATATCCTGGCATCCCCCCGCCTTTAGGACAGCCAGATAGTCGCGGGTCATTTCCGGACGAACGATGGCGTTTATCTTCCAACGAAAATTCCGCTCCGGCCGATGCTGGATCATGAAATCGGCGGCCAGCAGGGCGAACCGGTACAGATTCTCCGGCCGGCCGTTGGCGGTGAGGTCATAGAACTCAAAGTGCGCCCGTTGGGGGAACATCGCCTTTTGATGTTTCAATTCCGCAAAGATCCGTTCGCCGCTCATGCCGCTGTAATGCGGCCAGAATTCCCGTGAACTGCAGAAACGGCACCCCAACACGCAGCCGCGGCTGGCGGCGACGGGGATGCGCGTCTTGTCCGTGTAGAGGTCCATTGGGAACCCGGAAAAATCAGGGAACGGCAAGGCGTCCAGATTTTTCGGCGACTCCGCCGGGCCGCCGTCGACGATGTCGGCCCCGTCGCGGAACAGAAGGCCGGCGCGTTTCCGGGGCAGGCCGGTCCGTTCCAGGTCCGCCGCCAACTGAGGAAAAAGTTCATCCCCCGCCCCACGCACCACGGCGTCCACAAAACCCGTCCGGAGCATCTCCTCGGCATGCGGCCCGCGGAAGAAATACTGTCCGCCGAACACGACCCGGCGGCGGGAGTCCGCCTCCTTGAGACGCTGCGCCAACCGGAGGGCCGCCCGCTGGGTGCCGGCATAAATCGAAAACCCGAAGAGGCGGCAGTCGCTGGAAAGCATCCCCTCCAACGTCTTGTCGATGAACTCCCGGTTATCCTCGAAAAACCGGTCGACGATGTCGGGGTGGTTCCAGAACTGATATTGCTCCCAAAGCCACATGTTCTCATACTGCGGAAGCCGGTTCTTCCAGAGAAGAATATTCAAATCCCACACAGCGACCTCGTGTCCGGCGGCGCGCAGACATCCCGCCACCTGGGCGAGCCCCAACGGAGGGTCGATGGTCCACCACACCGGCGACTGGACGAGCCCCACCTTCACGCCGGGACTCCGGCCGGCGAGGGGCCGGCGGACGCGCGCTCGGCGGCAACGCCGAGCCCCAAAGAGAGGAAGTCCCGGCAAAGAAGGCGCACCCGGGACGCCGGAAGAATACTTTCCCCCCAACGGATGAGGAATTCGTTGCGGTCCTCGTCCAAGACGACGGCGGCGCGCAACATTCTTATCTGCGTCGCCCGGGCAAGGGCCGCGATCAGCAGGCGTTCCCCCCGTTGGGGCATGTAATCTTTGAATACCTTCATCCCCATCCGATGCCGGCAATAGGTGCTGTGATCGCCCTCCTGATGGAACGTCGGGGAACCCATCCACGCCTTTCGGCGGGACTCCTGAGGCAGCAGATTGAAAATCTGTTCGGCCGCCTGAAGGCGGTCCGCCATGGACATCATCCTCCGCGCGTCGGTGGCCAGGTGGCGATAAAAAAGACGCATCAGCCGGCCACCGCGGAGTTCCGGCGAGAGCGACCGGAAAAACTCGAACGCGTCGAACGGATGGCGCCGGTCGAAGAGTATTTTGCGCGCATTCAGGAAAGAAGCCATCGCCAACGCCGAGCGCGACAGCCCCTCTTCCCGCCCCTCCGGCCCGCGCGCGCACGAGGAGATCTCTTGGGGCAATTCCCCGTCCCCGCCGGGTCGGCCAGATTTCAATTCGTAATCCATCCGGGAGAGATTCCGCAAATAGTGCGCGTCCAATCCGTCCTGTTCGACGACATGCCGAATAATCTTCTTATATCCTCCCGAAGGGCCCATGTCGGCGGGGACACTGTCCCGCGTCCCGTCGTCCTCTTCCACGAGGTAATGATGCAGTTCGGCGATGATCCGCCGGCCGCGCGGCGGCTCCGGCGGACAGGGAGGGAGCCCCCTCCCTGTCCGATGAACGACGCCGATCCTTTTACAGCCCGCCCCGATCATCCAACCCAACTGTTCCGACGTCATTTTCTCCGGCTCGCGCGTCAGGAACTCCCACTCCAAATATTTTTTCCCCACCGCTTCCATGTCGGCCGAAAGGAGCTCGGCGAACTTTTGCAGGGAAGGAAAAACCTTTTCTCCCGCCGGCCGGACGATCTTCATCTGATGGCGGCCGGGCAGCATCCGCCGGTGGTAGGCCGCTTCGGAAAAAATCCGCATCCCGGAAGCGAGGATGGCATCCGGCCCGAAACCGGCCCGACGGCAAGCGTCGCAAGCGCAACCGTCCGAAACCTGCATCGGGAACCCGTCTTTGTCATCGTACAGGTGAAGCGGGAAAAGGGAATAATCCGAAAACGGCAGGCTGTCGAAGCCTTTTTCAACGGTGGGTTTTTTTCCCAGATGCACCATGCCGTCTTTGACGCAATGGAATCCGGAGGCGCTCCCCAGCAATTCCTCCCTCTGCGTCAAAATCCGGGCGAAATCGTTGTAGAGCGGCCCCTGGAGGATTCCGTCGACCGGCTCCGTCTGGAGAAAATCCGAAATCGCCCGGTGATCCTCGTCCATAAACGCCCCCAAGAACAAATGGGGGTTGAGGAAAATGATTTTGGGGCGACGAGCCCTTTTCTTGATCTCCGCGGCCAGGAGCAGGCTCAACTGAAGGCTGGAGGCGGTGATCCAAAAAAAGACGCGCGACGGATTCCCGTCCAGGAGTCCGTCGACGTCCGCCTGAAACTCGCCCTTCAAATCCTCCCAGAACCGCCGGGCCAGCACTTTTTCCAGCCAACAGACGCGCGAATCCGGGAGCCAGAATTTTTTTTCGGTTTTCCTCAGCCGGCGGCGCCATCGCACGTTGAAGTCGTGGACCGAAACGTCCTGCCCCATTTGACGCGCGATGCCGATCAACTGGGCCAGCCGCACGTCGGGGAGGCCGGTATCCTGAAACGGCAGCGATACGAACGCCAGGCTCATGGCATCTCCCGGGCCGCTAATGGTCGCCCGGCACGTTAAGCCGACCGGGCGCCCCTTTCGGAGAGAGGATTGCCGGAACGCCGGGCCGTGTCGCCGGGGCGAGTTTTTTTGTCTTTCGCAATATCGAGAGAAGCTTCCGGCCGAGATCGCCGGCATACGCCATGTCGCTGTCGTCGTTCTCCCACACGATCCGGAACCGGTTGGCCGGCACATCGAAGTCGAACTTCACGTCTCCCAGGGCATTCGAGCGGCCAAGGAGGGCTCGAATCAGGAGCAGGTAGCGATGAATCGTCTGCACCCGGTTTCCCCGCCGGATCCCTCTTCTCCGAAGGCGTTCCAGGCAATCCCGCCGCAACCCCTCCCGCAAAACGCGCCCGATGTCTTCCGGGATCTCCCAATCGGACGGGTCCCAATCCGGGCTGTTGAACGCCTTCGCGATGTAGAATTGCGCCGCCGACGCCAGCCGGGCCGCCGCCGACAAACGCTCCCATATCCTCCCCAGAAAAGCATTCTCCTTGATCACGGCCTGGTGGTATATCGAGTCCTCCGACTCTCTTTCAAAAAACGCCAACAACCCTTCCAATTGCCGTATCGGATGACCGTGCCATCGCCAAATTTGGTTCCGCATCAGCGCGTAGTCGTTCTCCACCGTCTCCCGACGGTTTTCCAGCAGGGACAGGTCCGCCCGCCGGAGGACGCTCTTCAGCTCCAGACAGCGGGCGGCTGGGTCCGACCTCAAATCATCGCCCGAGCGTGTCCATCGGTCTCCGAAACCGAAATGACAGGGGCTCGGGTCCGACCGACCGACCGCCGTTTTTTCCATTTCGTGCTGAAGCTGGACGTCCACCGCCAGCGCATCGTAGAAAAGCGAGCCCATCTCGAACCCGTCCTGGAAAAACCGCGCATTTCCCGCGACGAACTCGGCCTGGTCCCGAACATCCCGCGGCTCCTGTCCCGGGGCCGCAAAAAAAAGTTTCGGCACCATCTTCATGCCGCAAGCGCGGCCGTGTTCGAAAAATTCCAAGAGGGCCCGCTTTTCAGCGTCGGTGAGGGGGCGTTCCTGAAACCGCACCGTCACCCGGCGGCACCCGGAGCGCGCCCATGTCGCCAACGATCCCCGCCCCGCGGTCGCGGCCAGGTCC
This sequence comes from Elusimicrobiota bacterium, assembly GCA_022703335.1. GTDB lineage: Bacteria > Elusimicrobiota > Elusimicrobia > FEN-1173 > FEN-1173 > JAKLDV01. The sequence continues at coordinate 10,459 of JAKLDV010000009.1, read as the reverse complement.
AATTCCGCGCCCCACGCCGCCGGAGACAGGGCCTTCGCGGCGTCCTGGCACATGAGCTCCGAAAACGAATCCAACGTGCGAGCCCCCTCCTCGTCGACAACGTCTTCAAACAAAAGCTTCGTATGCCGGGGCATATTCCTCCGGTGGAACAAGACCTCCGCGTAGAGCCGCTCCCCGCGCATCCAGCGGGGCCGCAGGCGGGGCTCCTCGGCCCCGCACGCGGGGCACCGGAAGGACTGACCGCGGCTCAAGCGGATCGGAATGCTCTCCCCGTCATCGTATAATTCCGGCGCGTGGCCCGAAAAATCCGCAAACGGCAGCGCGTCCATGTCCCCGAACCCCTCGACGGGATCCCCCATCACCAGCTCCTTCCCGTGCCGGTAATGCAGGCCGGGCTGAAGATTCGGTCTTCCGAAGACCTTCATATCGCGGAGCAATTTCGCGAATAAAAACTCACCGGGCCCTTGGAGCACGACGTCCACGTCCGGCTCATTGGTGATGAACTCGTGCATCCTCAGGTTGCCGACGGTAAAGAACGGCCCTCCGAAAACGATCAGGCCTTTCGGGGCCGATTCCTTCAGCCGCCGCGCGAAGAGCAGGCTCGCCCGAAGTGAAAATTTCGTCACTGAAAAATAGACGACGTCCGCCTCCTTCAGGCGTTCGACCTGCTCCCGGACCACATCCCGCATTTCCCGAAAGCGCCGGGCCACAACGTCCGAGTTTTCCCAAAACAAAAAATGACTCCATCCCCAGCCGGGCCGCGCGGACTCCGGCGCCCGTTTTCGAAAAATCGCGTTCAAGTCGCACCAGACGACTTCGCAGCCGTACTGCCTGGCGCAACCGGCGATTTGAGACAGCCGGCTGGGCGGAACGTCCGCCCAATCCACGGGGGCCTGAACGACGGCGACTCTCATCCGGGAACGCCCCCCTTCCCCGAAACGCCCGGCGCGGCGACGACGATCCGATCCACTCTTTTCGTCAGGCCCGCGACCTGTTCCTCGTTCTCCAAAAGGTCCGTCCCGTAAAACAACCGGACCCGGCTCCCGGAACGCCGGAGCGTCGCCCGGCATTTCAGTTTTTGGAGCGCGTTATGCAACGCCAGCAACGCCTTGAGGTATTTCCTGCCCCGGGAACTTCGCACGGCGGCCCCCGCCTTCCGGCCGAGGACGAAGGCCCGTATCGGCCGTTCCTTCAGGAGGTGCGGAGACAGCGCCCGCCACGCCTCGCGGCCGAGCGGGTTCGAAACTCCCTGTTCCCGCTCCCACCGCCGCAACAGCTCGAACCCGCGCGCGAGACCCGCCAATTCTTTCTGGAACTCCCGCAGACGGTGCCGGATGGGTTCGTTCATGGGATCCATCGCCAGGTAGTCGGAGTAGGCGCTCACGGCCTGATACCGGTGATCCATGTATTCGTAATAATTGGCCCGGTTCAGGACATGATCCAGCTCGACGCTGCCGGCCAGCCCCTTGTAAGCGTCGATGCCCAACTCGATGGCCAGATCCCGGAACCGTTTGTACCTGTCCAGGCGGACGAGGTAGTTGTTCGAACCGTCCTTGTTCTGCCAGTAAAGACTGTTGTGTTTGTCTTCGCTTTTGACGACCCCGAAGGACTCCTGATGTTCCGTCAGATAGCTGTGCTCCTCCAGGCTGGTGAACGTGGCGCTGGCATAGACCCGGTCGAAAGATTTCTGGTTCTTGCGCAGAAAATCCAGAGTCATCTGGAAATCCTGTTCCGTTTCCCCCGGGAACCCGAACATGAAATTCCCCACCGCCTTGATCCCCGCCGCGTGCGTGTCGTGCAGTACCCGCTCGGCGACGTCGACGTTGTAGTGTTTATTCATCAGCTTGAGCACGCGCGGCGAGCCCGATTCGATCCCGTAAATGATGTCCTGACAGTTGGCCAGGGCCATTTTCATGAGCAACTCCGGCGTCATCTCCGGCCGGATGATGGCGTTGATCTTCCACTTGAAATGTTTCCAGCCGGTGCGCGATTCATGCTCGATGATCAGGTCGCACAGCTTCGAAAGGCTCTCCGGACGGCCGTTGGCGGTGATGTCGTAGAACTCCACATGGAACCGCTGGGGGAAAAGCCGGCGATGGAACAGGATCTCCGCATAGATGCGCTCGCCGCTCATGTAGGAATACCCCGGCCAGAAATTGCAGGAGCTGCAGAACCGGCAGGCCCAGACGCAGCCGCGCGACGCCGCGATGGGGATGCGGTTTTGGTCCTCGTAGACTTCCATGGGGAACTTGGTGAAATCGGCGAACGGGACGCTGTCCAGCTGCCGGAGCGGTTCGATGAATCCGGTGTCCGTGACCACCCTCCCCTGCTTATACAACAGACCCCGGATCGGGCGCGGCTCGCCCCGCGTTTCCAGAACGCTCAACAGTTTCGGAAAAAGGTGGTCGGAGGCCCCCCGGACGACGATGTCCACGTTTTTATCGAGGAGAATGACCTCCTTCGCCTTTTGGTTGTCCCTGAAAAAATATTGTCCCCCGAAGACGACCCATTTTTTGGGAGCCTCCTTTTTGACCATGCGGGCGATCATGCTGCTGGCCAGCTGATTGCCCAGCGCCACCGAAAAACAAACGGCCTTGGCGTCCGTCCGCAGGATGGACTGCACGTGGCCTTCGATGGCCCGGCGGTTGTCGTTGAAAAAATCGGCGACCACCTGCGGGTTGTTCCAGAAATGAAACTGTTCCCACAGCCACATGTTCTGATATTTCGGCAGACGGTCCTTCCAGAGAAGGATGTTCAGGTCGAACACGCTCACGTCGTGCCCGTACTGCATGGCGCAACCGGCCATCTGCGCCAACCCCAACGGCGGGTCGATCGTCCACCACACGGGCGCCTGAACCAACGCCACTTTCATCGGCTGTTCACCATCCGTTCGTCCTTCACTTTCCCGCCGGAGGCATCCTGTCCCAGCGCGGCGGAAACCTCTTCAAGGAGGCCCGCGACCCGGCCGGGCCCCTCCACGACGTCCCGGCCCCAAAAAAGCCGGAACCCCTTGTCCCAGCGCAGAAAAGCATGGCATTTCAATCCCTGCAAAAACGCGTGGGTCTCCAGCATGTCATCGACGTAGTCTTTGTAGCGGCCGTTCTCCCGAAGCCATTCGGCCAATTGAGGGCACTCCTCCAGCCGAAACGGTTTGTCGTCGGTCAACCAGGCGTTCGCCTTCTCCCAGATCGTCTCCTGCGCCGACGCGGGGACTTCCGAATGACCGTTGCGCCAGCGTTCAAACCGCCGGAGCGCCTGCGGGAACGCTTCAAGTTCCCTCTGGAACTCCCGAAGGTCTCCCCGCGCCGTCTCGCTGTCGGCGGCCCTCTGGGCGTATTGAAGGTACATCTCCGTTGCCCGGAGACGATTGTCCGTATACAAAAAATACTGGGCCAGTTTCGAGAGCCGTTCCAGCTCCACCTCGCCGTTGATCCCCTTATAGGCCTCTAATCCCAGTTGTTCGGCCAGGGCGCGGAAACGCACGTAACGGTCCATCCGCACCAAATAGGAGTTCAGGCCGTCCTCCGTTTCCCAATAAAGGGAATGCCCCACCTTCAGGCCCGGGTCCCGGATGCCGAACTCCGCGCGATGTTCGGTGAGGTAACTGTTTTCCTCCAAGCTGGTGAACGTGGCGCTGGCGTAAGCCTTGTCGAGGGAGGCCGCGTTCCCTCGAAGGAAATCCAGGGTCATCCCGAACTCCTCCTCCGTCTCGCCGGGATAGCCCAGCATGAAATTCGCGGTGGTGGTGATGCGGGCGGCGTGCGTGTCGCGCAACACGCGTTCCGCCACCGACGGGCTGTAATTCTTGTTCATGCGCTTCAAAACCCGCGGAGAACCGCTCTCGATCCCGTAGATGATCTCCATGCACCCCGCCTCGTACAGCGCGGACAACAGTTCGGGCGTCATCTCGGGCCGGACGATGGCGTTGATCTTCCATCCGATGGTCATCAGGGTCGAACGCTGGTGGTGGTCGCGCACCAGCTGCGCGAACCGAAACAGGTTTTCCGGCCGGCCGTTGGCGGTGATGTCGTAAAAATCCACGTGGGTCCGTTGCGGGAACAACCGCCGATGGTGGAGTATCTCAGCGAACATCCGATCGCCGCTCATGCAACTGTATCCGTTCCAGAAACGATGCGTGCTGCAATAGTGACACGCCCAGACGCAACCGCGCGACGCGGCGAACGGGATGCGCCCCTGGTCCTCGTAGAGGTCCATGGGGAAAAGCGAGAAGTCGGCGAACGGGACCTTGTCGAGCTGGGGGACAGGGGAAACGGCCCCGCCCAGGACGATCTTCTCCCCCTGCCGCAGGCCCACGCCCGGCCGAAGGACGGCCCGGCCGGTCCGGGCGTAGTCCGTCAGAAAAAGCGGGAACGATTCGTCGGCGGCGCCCTGAAACACCACGTCCACCGGAGGGTTTTTCAACATCTCGGCGGTCTTGTCTCCCAGGAAAAAATACTGTCCGCCGAAAACCACCAACCGGGACGGATCGGCCTTCTTGATCATTTCGGCCATCCGAAGGGACGGGATCTGCGACCCGATGTTGACCGAAAAACCGATGACGCGCGCGTCGGTCTTAAGGATCGACTCGAGGAACGATTCCAACGCCGCCCGGTTCTCCTTGAAGAACTTGTCCACCCGCTCCTCGTAATTCCAGAAATGGAACTGCTCCCACGACCACAGAGCATGGCTTTGCGGCGAGCGTCGACGCCAAAGCTGTATGTTCAAATCGAAAACGGAGACCTCGTGGCCGGCGGCGCGCAGACATCCCGCCATCTGGGCCAACCCGAGAGGAGGGTCGAGGGTCCACCACACCGGCATCTGTACCAGGGCGACCTTCATGCCACCGTCCTCGCGATGGGACGGGACGTCGTCCGTCGTTTCTTACAGCCCCGCGGCACCGCGGCGGACGCTTTCTTGCCGGAAATTTCCATCAACAACTCCTCCATTTCATGCCGCACCGGTCCGTTCCCGGGGTCCCGCCGCAAATAGGCCCGGTACAACGCCAGGGCGCGGAGCGGGGCGCCGGCGTATCGATGATAGGCGGCGAGGTCCCTCGCCGCATGGGACGCCAGATCGCCGTGCAGCCCCTTGGCGCGGTCGATCCCCAGCCGGAGCGCCAGCGCCCGGAATTTTTTGTACCGCTCCAGCCGAACCGGATAGTCGTTCCCTTCCGGCATCTTCCAATAGAGGTTGTGCGGTCGCCGGCCGTTCTCGCTTTCGATCCCGAAAGCGGCGTAATTCTCCGCCAGAGGACTGTGTTCCTCCAAGCTGGTGAAGGTGGCGCTGGGATAGGCCCGGTCGAGGGAACGCTTGTTCCGTTTCAAAAAATCGAGCGTCCGCTGAAAATCCTCCTCCGTTTCTCCGGGGAAACCCACCATAAAATTGGCGGTGGTGTGAATCCCCGCCGCGTGCGTGTCGGCCAGCACCCGCTCGGCCAACGGAAGGGAGTAATGTTTGTTCATCCGTTTCAAAACGCCCGGCGAACCGCTCTCGATCCCATAGATGACGGAGAGGCATCCGGCGGCTTTCATTTTGCGCAGGAGGTCGGGCGTCATCTCCGGCCGGACGATGGCGTTGATCTTCCACCCGGTGTGGCCGGCGGGACGGCCGGCCAACCGCTCCTCGATCATCAACTCGGAAAACCGGCGCAGGGCCTCCGGCCGGCCGTTGGCGGTGATGTCGTAGAACTCCACGTGCCGGCGAGAGGGGAAAAGCGACCTCTGATGTTTCACTTCCGCAAAGATCCGGTCCCCGCTCATGTACGAGTAGTTCGGCCAGAAACGGCCGGCGCTGCAAAAATGGCACGCCCAAACGCATCCCCGCGAGGCGCTCAGCGGGATCCGTCCCTGTTCGGCGTAGAGTTTCAACGGAAACCCGGTGAAATCGGCGAAAGGCAACTTGTCCAGAAGAGCGGGGACGGACGCCGGGCCGCCGTCGACCAACGAGCCGTTCTCCCGGAAAAGGAGGCCCGGCCGCCGACGCGGTCGGCCGAACGTCTCCACATCGCCCGCCAGCGCGGGCAAGGATTCTTCCGCCGGACCCCGAAGTACCGCATCCACTCCCGAAACCTTTAAAATCTCCTCCGCCGCGGTCCCCTTGAAAAAATATTGGCCGCCGAAGACGACGACCCGGGAAGCGTCTGCCTCCTTGATCCATTGGGACACCTTGAGGGAGGCCCACTGGGACCCGTCGTTGACGGAGAAAGCCACGACCCGCGCCCCCGAACGCAATATCGCCTGCACCGAAGATTCGATGAGGCGGCGGTTGTCCGCGAAAAAACGGTCGACGATCTCCGGAGAATTCCAGAACCGGGACATCTCCCAAAGCCACAGATTGGCATGCCGGGGCGGCGCCTTCCTCCAGAGAGTCACGTTCAAATCGAACACGCGAACCTCGTGCCCCGCCGCTTTGAGGCAGCCGGCCAACTGGGCCGGCCCCAGCGGCGGATCAGCGACCCCCCAGACGGGGCACTGCACCAAAGCGATTTTCATACGATCCCCATCTCCCGGACAGTCCTCAAACCTTCACCTCTCCTCGTTGGAGCAAGGCCTGCTTCTCCTCCTCCTCCCACGCCATCTGGAACTCCTTGCAACGGCAGTAGTCGGACGGGCAGGGCCGGCCCGTTTGAAAAAGTTCGAAGTTCTCGTCAAGGATGTTGCCGATGGTCTCTTCTCCCAGCTGGCCGCACCGGACGGCCCGGCCGTCGGCATGAATCACCGCGTAGCGCTGGCCGGCGCCGCAGATCTTCCCTTTGGTGGGGATGGGTTCCAGGCCGACGGTCTCCGGCCCGATCTCATAGCCGATCACCTCTTTGATCCAACGTTTCTCTTCGGGAGTGTACGCGTGCGGATATTCCTTCCCGGCGTAGCGGCCCCACAACACCGCCATGTTCATGTGGATGCCGTTCTCCTTGAAACGCCTCTTGAACTCCTCCATGCGGGCCATCTGCGGCGGGTAAGCCAGATAGCACACGTTGGCGATGAAGCCGCGACCGCGCAGCAAAAGCACGTTCTGAAGGAAGTCCTCGAATTTCGCCTCGAAGGGATGGAAGGTGCAGTCCAACTCCACCCGCCGGTTGTTGGCCCGCCGGACGAAATCCTCCAGCAGGGGCCGCAGGGACAGGTTGCTGGTCACCTGCACCCAATGTTCCTGCGAAAGGGCGGCGAGGACGTCGACGAACCCGGGATACGTGAACGGCTCTCCGGCGGTGATACGGATGTGGCAGCTGCCGTATTTTTCGTACAGGCGGTGCCAAACCCGCTTCCATTCCTCGGCGGATTTATAGGTGCTCTTCTTGGCCAGCTCATGCCATCCGGTCAGCGTATAGAAACAGTAAGGGCAGCGGAAATTGCAGCTGTAGTGCATGTCCCAGGCGAAAACGACCTGGCGTTGGGGGCGTTCAAGGCTGGTGGGCGGCGTTGTTTCCATTAGACCTCTCCTCCGGCGGCCGTCGGCTTGAGCAAACCCCGCCGCTCCATTTCCTCCACGATCATCTTTTGCGTCTCAGGACGGTTGGTGATATGACAGAGCACGTTGTTGACGGTGTAATGCCCCTTGAACTTCACGCAGTTCTTGCACCACTCGTGCGCGGGCATCTCGCCGGCCAGCCCCTTCCGCAGGTTTTGATAGAACTCGCCGTTCCACAATTCCTCGAAAGATTGTTTATCGAGATAACCCACGTGGCCGCCCGCGTAGCAACAGGGGAGGACGGACCCCTGTGTTTCGGCGTAAAAATATTGCCACGGGTCGCTGCATTCGCCGGCCGGCCGCTCCCGGTCGCGCCCCCCCTGTCCGAAGCGCGGCGGGAGCTGGACCATGACGCCCAATTTTTTCGCCACCTCTTCCGCCTCGGCCAGGCGGTCGTTGGCCCGCTGTTGGTCGAAGAAGAGGGACATCTCGATGTGCTCCTTGGAAAAAATGGTCATGTAGCTGCACACCACCTGCGGCAGATCGAGCTCCGCCGCCAGACGGACGAAGTCCGGCAGGTTGTCGATGTTGTCCTTCGTCAGCACGTTGAAAAGCTCCACGTGGAGATATTTTCGCCGCTGGAAATGCTCCCGCAATTTGACCAGATACCGCAGATTCTCCAATATCCTGTCCAACTCTCGGATGCGGGTGATCTTCGCGTGCAGTTCCGGCGTGGAGGCGTGGAGGGAGATCCGGATGGAATACCGCCCCACCAGAAGCTTCTCGACGATCTTGTCGGGCCGCAGCGGGGTGCCGTTGGTGGTGAACTGCTTGACGACGTCCGGGATGGTCTCGTTGAGATGGTCGAGGAACTGTTCCACCCGCGGCAGCCAGAGGAGCTCGCCGAACCCCACAAAAGACACGTGGCGCGCCTTCCGAATGACGTGCCCGAGGGACTTCTCGAAAAATTCCTTGTACCGGTCGAGGTCGAAGACGCTGATGTCCCCCTCCAGACACCAGATGCAATGGGCATTGCAGTGGTTGTGCGCGCCGATGGTGATCACCTCCGGCGTCGACGACACCACCGCCCTCTTCTGTTCGAATTCGAGCCGGTTCAGCGCGATGTTCAATTTCCGCTGAACGTGTTCGTCCGTCATAAGCAACGCGTTATCCTGCATGACCTTTCCTTTCCCTCCGTTTCAACGGGGGTCTTTCTCCCGCAGCCCCCACCACCAATCGAACTGACTGAACCGCCACCAGGGCTGGAACGTGAAATTCGCCCGGCCGATGCTGAAACAGCGCTCACACGCGTGTTCCGAACGCGTCTTGACGTCCTGCCGATGTTTCACATAATCCCGGATGTGGCGCCGGGCACGACGGTAGTTGGGCCCGTTCCATATTCCGGAAAATCCCTCGGTGAAAATGTTCCCGAAATCGTAGATCTCTTCCTCCACCGAACAGCACGGGGAGACGGAACCGTTCGGATTGACGGCGATGCCCGCCCAGGGCCAGTTGCACCGGGGCCGCTTCTCGGGTTCCTTGTAGACCTGCACGTTGATGACGGGGGTCTCTTCTTTTCCCGCTCCCCCCCTTTTCCGGCCGAAGAACCGTTCTATTATCGACCGGACCCCGCCGCGCGGGGGCAGAACCTCCACGTGCGGAACCGCGGCCGCCGATAGTTTCTCCTCCGGCAGAGGCGCGACCGGGGCCGGATCGGGCAGGGACGGGGCCTCCGTTTTCGGCGCCGACTCCCACTCCCAGGGAGGCCGGTCCGGGAACGTCTCGGGATCGTAATGGCGATGTTCCGGTTTGAGCGGCAGCCACTCGTCCTTGATGCCGGGCCGGAACGGGAGGAACGCCGGGGTCACCCCCACCACATCCACCCCCATCTCCTTTCCCAGCTGCCTCACCCGTTCCACTTCGTGTTCGTTGTGTTTGAACACCAGGAACTGCCATATGACGTACGGCCGGGAACTTCCCAGCTCTTTCTTCTTTCGAATGAGCGTTTCCAGGTTCCGCATCACCTTGTCGAAATCCCCGCGAACGCGGTATTTGGAATAGGTCTCTTGCGTCAAGCCGTCGATGGAAAGACTGACGCAGTCCAACCCGGACCGCACCATCTTTTCCGCCATCTCCTCGCTGAACTCGTTGAGGTTGGTGTCCATTTTCGTGTCGATGTCGAATTTCTTCGCGTAGGAGACCATCTCGAAAATATATCTGTTGAGGAGGGGTTCCCCCCAGTTCATGAAATCCACGTGCAGGAGCGTCGGCCCCAGCTCGTCCATGAGCCGTTTGAAATCCTCCAGTTTCAGCACCGCCTTGGAACGGATGTGGCGTTCCCCGCCGGTGGGGCAGAACGGGCACCGCAATTGGCAGAAATTGGTCGGGTCGATGGTCAGCCAATAGGGTTTCCCGGTCACGCGCGTCCCCATGTTCTCCGCCTGCAATTCCACCAGAAGAAAATTCGCCAACTTGCGCCAGGCCCGGCGGGCCCAGAGGAGGCGTACGATATTTTCGTCCAGTTCCGGCAGATATCTTCTCCGCAGTTTCCCCAGAAACCCCAGAACCGGGCGGACGAACCTCCGCTCCGCGGCGGAACGACGGTCCGCATCGAGTTTTCGCAGGGCGTCGACCACCTTTGGAGAAACGGTTCCCGTGCTCACGCCCTCACCAGCGGGGAAGAAGATTTCGCGGCCGGCCCGAGGGATTCCAACGCCTTCCGGATGACCGCGTCGTACGGGTCCTCGCCGAATCCGGCAACCGAAGCGTTGATGGCGAGGGCCTTTTCATAATAGCGCCGCGCCCGCGCCGCATCGCCGAGTTCCCGGCAGCACTCCGCCGCCTTGACCAGCACCTCCTTGTTGCGCGACTCCCTCCGCCAAGACCGCAGATAGCATGCCGCCGCGCGGACGAACTGTTTTCTGTGCCTGTAATAGTCCCCCAAAAGGAACCACTTGTCCGGCTTGACGGACAACACGCCCGACGTCTCCGGCACCCCCAATTCGAGGGCGAGCCGGCAAAATTCTTCGTAACGCCGCAGTCGCTCCGGGTA
>JAKLDV010000089.1 GCA_022703335.1 Elusimicrobiota bacterium | reverse complement strand
GGTGACGCGGCGGCCGAGCGAACCGACGTCGCCGCCGACCGAGAGCCCCTGCTTACAGCCAATTACCGCAAGAACGATGGCAAACACGGGCGCCTTGGAGAAGCCGACCCAGAAATGCTGCTCCGGCACGACCTCGGCGACGCGCGCGAAGAACATGTTCGGACTGACGCCGAGCGACGCCCAGCACACGAGGACGCCGCCGAAGATGCCCGCCCCGCCCCAGCGGGCCATGGGAACACTGTGCACCTTGCGGGGGTCCGGCCGGTCGAGCACGCCGAACTTTTCCGACAGCCAGATGGCGGCCGGGGTGAAGAACGCCGCGCCGGCCAACGCGCAGAACAGGGCGATGAGGTAGATCTGGAGCATCCCGGATTCCTAGGAGGGAAGACCGGCGCCGGTCCGAGACATGCCCGTCAGCGGGTACCGAAGAGGCGGTCGCCGGCGTCCCCGAGACCGGGGAGGATGTAGCCGTGGGAATTGAGTTTCTTGTCCACCGCGCAGGTAAAGATGGGCACGTCCGGATGGCGGCGCTGCACCACGCGCAGCCCTTCCGGGCAGGACAGCAGGCACATGAGGGAGACCTTCCGCGCGCCGGCGCGTTTGAGGATGTCCAGCGCGGCCGAGGCGGAATAACCCGTGGCCAGCATGGGGTCCACCAAAATCATGAACCTCTTGGGCACGTCCGGCGGGAATTTGCAGAAATATTCGATGGGCCGCATGGTCTGCGGATCGCGATAGAGCCCGATGTGTCCGACCTTGGCGCCCGGCACCAGCTTGAGGATGCCGTCCACCATGCCGAGCCCCGCCCGCAGGATCACCACCACGCCCAGCATCTTGCCGGGGATCATCTTCCCCCGCGCCCGCATGAGCGGGGTGGTCACCGTCCGGGCCTGGGTGGGGAGATGGCGCGTGACCTCGTAGGCCATGAGCGTGGAGATCTCGTCCAACAGGTCGCGGAAATCGCGGGAATTGGTGGTGCGGTCGCGCAGCATGGTGAGCTTGTGCTGAATGAGCGGGTGGTCGAGGACGATCAGTCTCTTTTTGGGCATGGGTTTTTCCGGGCGCGTTCCTTTCGGTGATTTACCGTCTAAAACGTCATTTGCGCCGCTTGGGATAGAGGGGGAACCGGCGGCACAGGTCTTCGACTTGCTTTCGAACATGCCGGAGGCGTTTTTCGTCCGCGCGATGTTCGACCGCCTCCATGATCCACCCGGCGATCTTTTCCATCTCCGGCTCCTTCATCCCGCGCGTGGTGACCGCGGGCGTACCCAGGCGGATGCCGGAGGCGATGAACGGCTTCTCCGGGTCGAACGGGATGGTGTTCTTGTTGACGGTGAGGCCGGCCTTGCCGAGGACCTCCTGGGCGTCTTTCCCGGTGATGGACTTGGAACGCAGGTCGGCGCAGAGGAGGTGACAGTCGGTGCCGCCCGAAACGATGCGGAAGCCCCGTTTCTGCAGGGCGGCCGCGAGGGCGCGGGCGTTGGCCAGCACCTGTTTCTGGTAGCGTTTGAACTCCGGTTTCAGGGCCTCGCCGAACGCGACGGCCTTGGCGGCGATGATGTGCATGAGCGGACCGCCCTGCGTGCCGGGGAAGACGGCGCTGTCGATGGCCTTGGCGTATTTCTCCCGGCACAGGATCATGCCGCCGCGGGGGCCGCGGAGGGTCTTGTGCGTGGTGGTGGTGACGAAATCCGCGTGCGGCACCGGCGAGGGGTAGAGCCCCGCCGCCACCAGGCCGGCGTAGTGGGCGATGTCGGTCATCAGCACGGCGCCGACGGAATCCGCGATCTGCCGCAGGCGCGGCCAGTCGAACACGCGCGAATAGTTGGAGGCGCCCGCACAGATCAGCTTGGGCTTGTTCTCCAGCGCCAACTGGGCGGCGCGGTCGTAATCGATCTGCTCCGTCTCCGGGTGCACGCCGAACGAGACCACCTTGTAATGTTTCCCTGAAAAATTCATGGGATGCCCGTGGGTGAGGTGGCCCCCGTGGGCCAGTTCCAGCCCCATGAGGGTGTCGCCGATGTTCAGCACGGAGAGGTACACGGCGACGTTGGCCTGGGTGCCGGAATGGGGCTGCACGTTCACGTGTTCGGCGCCGAAGAGGGCCTTCGCCCGCTCGATGGCCAGGGTCTCGGCCACGTCCACGTATTCACACCCGCCGTAGTAGCGTTTCCCGGGATATCCCTCGGCGTACTTGTTGGTGAGCACGGAACCCTGCGCTTCCAGCACCGCCTCGGAAACGAAGTTCTCGGAGGCGATGAGTTCCAGCCCCTCCTGCTGCCGGCGCGTCTCCTGAAGGATGGCGCGGTACACCTTGGCGTCCGTCTTCTGCAAAACCGTCATGCGTTCTCCTCTCTTGTTTTACGCGGGTCCTTTTTTCAATTGGTCGACGAGTTTCACGACCGCGGCCAGGATGTCCCGGGCGCAGGCGTCGTAGTCTTTCTGGGGCCGGCCGATGGGGTCGGCGATGCCGGAGGGTCCGGTCAACCCCACGTAGCTTTTGAACACCCGGGTCTTCCCCACCGCGGCCGGGAACCGCAAAGCGATCGTCGTCTGTTGCTGGGCGTCCATGACGAGGATCAGGTCGGCCTCCTCCACCATTTCCCGGGAAAGGAGGCGGGGTCGGTGACGAAGCTCGTCGACGCCGTGCGGCGCCAGGGCGCGAGGAACTTCCGCCGGGACCGACATCTCCGGCCGGGCCGCCACGCCGGCCGACGACACCGTGACGCCTTCCACGCCTTCCTTCGCCAGATGACGGCGGCACAGCTGTTCCGCCATCACGCTCCGGCAGGCGTTGCCCGTGCACACGAACAACAGGCGCGCGATCGTGCCGTTCTGCAAGGAGAGGGCCCTCCTCCTTCTAACGGCCCCGCGCGGGGCCGAAACGGTCTCGGTATCGAAAAACTATTTTACCCTATCCTGAACCGCGGACCAATTGACGTTCTTGAAAAACGCCGCGATGTAGTCCGCCCTCTTCAGGCCGTAATCGATCATGAAAGCGTGTTCGAACACGTCCATCACCAGAAGAGGCGCGCACCCCGCCGGATGGGCGACGTCGTGCTCGTTGATCCACACGTTGAACAGCTGGCCGCCCACGGGATCCTGATAGAGGACCACCCACCCGATGCCCCGCATGGCGCCGGTGGCGCGGAAATCCTTCTCCCAGTTCTCGTAGGAGCCGAACGACTCCGCCAGTTTCTTGGCCAACTTGCCGTTCTTGTCGGGTCCGCCCTTGCCGCCCAGGTTGTCGAAATAATATTCGTGCAGGCGCATGCCGTTGAACTCCCATCCGAACCGCCGTTTCAATTCAGCGAACTCCGGCGTGCCGGCCTTGTCCTCCTTCAGATACCGGTCCAACGTCTCGATGAGCTTGTTGGTGTTGGTCACGTATCCCTGATAGAGGGTGAAATGGTTCTTCAGCAGGGTCTCGCTGAAACCCTCCATCCCGATCAATTTCGAATAGTCCTTCGCCGCGTATGCCATGGGGCACCTCCGTTTGTGTGCCGTGGATTTTAGGATTTTTTTTTACAACATCCAATCAATGCTTATAACGGCGACGGCGGCGCCGGGTTCCGAGACGCCGGGGCGGTTTCGGGTCCGGTCGAGCTCTCCACCGCCACCTCCCCCTCCTCCGTCTCCGGCTCGTCCTCCTCCGGCGGAGGGGGCGGCGGCTCCGGCTCCGCCGACGGCGCGGACAGGTCCGGCAGACGCTGGCTTTCCGCCATCCGCCGGTAGACCCATTGTTTTCTCAGTTCCACCCAGCGGGAGCCGCTCCGGGGGTCGTGGCGGCGGGGGCTGGGCAAAATCGCCGCCAGCGACGCGGACTCGTCCAGCGTCAGCTCCGACGCCGGCTTGCCGAAATAGGCGCGCGCGGCCGCCTCCGCCCCGAAAATACCGCTCCCCCACTCCACCACGTTCAGGTAGACCTCGAAGATCCGCCGTTTGGAGAGGACCTTTTCCAAACGATAGGTGAGGACCAGTTCGCGCACTTTCCGGAGGGGGTTCTTCGACGGAGACAGATAAAGGTTCTTGGCCAGTTGCTGCGTGATGGTGCTTCCGCCGCGGGCCAGGCGCCCTCTTTTGAGATCGTACAGCAGCGCCTCCTTGAGACACCGCCACTCCACGCCGCCGTGCCGATAGAACCCGTCGTCCTCCGCCGCCAGGACGGTCCTCTGGAGGTTCGGGGAGATCTGCCCCAGCGGCACCCATTGCCGGGAGACGCGCCACGGCCGGCCCTTTCGGCGCGCCTGGCGCGCGCGGATGTCCATCATGGCGGTGGTCTCGGGGTTCCGTTTTCGAAGGGACGCGACGGGCGGGCGGGGCGGCCAAAACACATACAGGAACACCGCGGCCAGGAGAAGGCCGGCCGCCGAAGTCAAACGCCGTGCGGTGGTGCGAGAGAATCCCATCTATCCGGCCGTCCTTCCGTCCGATTTTCCGAAATCATTTTCGCGTTTCATGGAACGGCTCAAACCGCCGAGGGGGAGGGGGCGCGGCCGGGAAAAACTTACAGCGAGGCCTTGGCGGTGACGGCCAGAAGCGCCGCGAACTGCCGCTCGTCCAGCGAGGGGAGGAACGCCGCCGGCGCGGCCGACTCGCGCACGGCGCGGAGCGCCCCTTCCTGGAAATCGCCCTCCGCCCCCAGCACGAAGACGCGCCAGGCCTGTTCGAGGAAATTTTCGAATTGGGCGTTCCTCGCCTGGCCGTCGTGCACCAGCAACGTGAGACCGGCCCGCTTGGCGACGTCGAAAAACGGCGCGGGGTCGGCCCGGGTCACCAGGAAAAGGATCTGCCCCTGATAGAGCGCCTTGATCGGCAATTCTTTGCCGGCCAGCAGTTTCGAAAGCACCTGAAAAGATTTCTGTTTCTCTTTCAACTCCGCCTTCAGCCGGTCGCGGTCCTCGCGCACCGCGCGGCCGTTCTTTTCCCACTCCTCTTTTTCCTTCATGAACCGCGCCTTCTCGTGTTCGAGTTCCTTCACCTGTTTTTCCAGTTTTTTCAGCCCCGATTCCGCCCCGCGCAGGCTTTCCAGATGGGTTTCCAGTTCGTGCGTCCGGACCGCGGCGGCCGCGCGGGCGTTTTCGGCCGCGTTGCGGGCGTGCGCGACCTTCTGATTCTCCTCCCGCGCCTTCCGGAGTTCCTCCTCCAGCGATTCGCGCCGTTTCTTCCCCTCCTCCGCCTCCTGCTTCAGACGGTCGCGTTCCGCCAGCAGGCCGGACATCTCCTCCTTCAGCCGCGCCGACTCCGCGTCGTGCGTCAGGGGCGGGAGGCCCCACAGATTCTCCGCCTCCGGCGCCCGCTGCGCGGCGGAAGCGACGAGCTCCTCCAGGTTCCCCCCCTTGGCCGCCGACTCCTTCAGGACCTGGGCGGCCACCCCACGAAACGTCCCGCTGCCGGTCAGAAAAAAAAGCCACACCGCCAGGGGGAACCCGAACCGTTCCACCACCGGCCAGGGATTGGCGCGCACGGTCTCGGCCTTGAGAAGTTTGAGGGCGTCCTCCTCTTTTTTGCGCGACTGCAGCCACAACCCGCCCACCCGCGCCCGGAAAAAAGCGTCCTTGTCGTATCGCTTCTTCAAGACCTTCAGCCCCTCCGCCCGAGGCACGTGGCCCGGCCGGTACCCCTTCGTCTTCTGCATGTTCACCGTTTCCGTCACCAGGTCGTGGAACGGCTGGGCAGCGAGGTCTTCCAGCATCCACTCCACCAACGGATCGGGGACCACCGGCACGGGGCTGAACACCCGCCCGCCCGGCATTTTGAACTGGATCTGAAGGTTGGAGACGTCCGCGTGGGGGGTGGTGATGTTCACGTTGGGAATGTTCTGCACGCGCCGCAGGGCGTCCAAGTGGGACTGGATTTTTTTAAGCGGGTCCAAAGGGTCGTTGGCCATGGGGTGTGCCACAGTTTAGCATTTCCCGCCGGGGGAGACACGGAGAGCGCTCCGCCGGCGCCGGGCCTCTATGGAATCCGTTGACACGGCCGTCGAGGGTTTGGTATAAACTTCGGCATTCAATCGTCATGCGCGGCGGCGTCCAATCCGCGGGAAACAGGAAATCCTATGCCCCAACAAACCGGTGAAGCCACCCTCGTTTTGATCAAACCCGACGGCATCAAGAAATCGCTGACGGGCAACATCCTCACCAAGCTGTCCGAGACGCGTTTCATCATCGTCGGCGCCAAAGTCGTCCGCGTGACCACCAAACTGGCCGAGGCCCACTACCAGCACCTGAAAGACAAACCCTTTTTCCCCGACCTCATCAAATACATCCAAGGAAAGCCCTACGGCCCGCAGTATGAGCGGGTGTTCGCGCTGGTCTACAAAGGCCCCGGCGCCATCCCCAAGATCCGCGAGATGGCCGGCGCCACCAACCCGGAAGAAGCCGACTCCGTCTCCATCCGGGGCGCCTACGGCCGTATCACCACCAAGGGTGTCTTTGAGAACGTCATCCACGCGTCCTCCTCCCCCGAAGACGCCGAACGCGAAATCAAGCTGTGGTTCAGCCCGGAGGAAATCGTCGGCGACCTGTATCCGACGAAAAAAGTGACCCTGCCGGCGCGCGAAGTCCTCGAGTGGGCGTAAGGTAGCCGCGCCCGCCGCCCTCGAAGAAATTCCCCCTGCGCACCGTTCTCTCCAAGGACACGAGGAACGCTATTTTTATTTTCCTATAATAAAAGGATACGCAACGCCGAGAAAGGGACTCCCATGAAGCCGAACAACAAAACCGTCGTCGCCTGGGTCGAAGAAATGGCCAAACTCTGCAAGCCGGACACCGTCGTGTGGTGCGACGGCTCGGAGGAAGAGAAACAACGTCTGATTTCGGAAGCGCTCCGGACCGGAGAGCTGGAAGAACTGGACCAGAAAAAACTGCCGGGCTGCTATTACCACCGGACCGCGCTCAACGACGTGGCCCGAACGGAACAACTCACGTTCATCTGCTCCCCCACCGCGGAGGGAGCCGGACCGACCAACAACTGGATGGACCCGAAAGAGGCCTACCGCAAACTCGGAGCCATCTTCGACGGCGCCATGAAGGGCCGCCCGATGTACGTGGTCCCGTTCCTGATGGGCCCCCCCGGCTCCCCCTTCGTCAAAGTGGGCGTGGAACTCACCGACAGCCGGTACGTGGTGTTGAACATGCGCATCATGACGCGCATCGGCGACGTGGCCTGGAATCAACTGGGCGATTCGTCCCATTTCACCCGAGGACTGCACAGCAAAGCCGATCTGGACGAGAAACGCCGCTTCATCTGCCATTTCCCCCAGGACAACACCATCTGGAGCGTGGGCTCCGGTTACGGCGGCAACGTGCTTTTGGGGAAAAAATGCCTGGCCCTGCGCATCGCCAGCGCCCTCGGACGCAAAGAGGGCTGGATGGCGGAACACATGCTCATCCTCGGCATCGAAAACCCGAAGGGCGAGGTGCGCTACGTCACCGGCGCCTTTCCCAGCGCCTGCGGCAAGACCAACCTCGCCATGATGATTCCCCCGGCGGCGTTGAAGGGATACAAGGTCTGGACCGTCGGAGACGACATCGCCTGGCTGCGCATCGGCCCCGACGGTCGTCTCTGGGCCAACAATCCCGAGGCGGGATTTTTCGGCGTGGTGCCCGGCACCAACAGCCGCTCCAACCCCAACGCCCTGCAAACCATCCAACGCGACACCATCTACACCAACGTGGCCAAAAAACCCGACAACACCGTCTGGTGGGAGGGGAGCGACGACCCCGCCCCGGCCCAAGCCACCGATTGGAAAGGCCGGCCCTGGACGCCGGCGTCCGGCGAAAAAGCCGCCCATCCCAACAGCCGGTTCACCGCTCCGGCCGCGCAGTGCCCCTGCATATCGCCCCGCTGGGAAGACCCGGCCGGGGTGCCGATCGACGCCATCATCTTCGGCGGCCGACGCGCCCGGGTGGCGCCGCTGGTGTATCAGACGTTCCACTGGCAGCACGGCGTGTTCGTCGGCGCCTCCGCCGCCTCCGAAACCACCGCCGCCCAGCAGGGCAGCGCCGTGGGCGTGGTCCGGCGCGATCCCATGGCCATGCTCCCCTTCTGCGGCTACAACATGGCGGACTACCTCGCTTTCTGGCTGGAGATGGGGAAACGCATCCCGAATCCGCCGAAAATATTCAACGTCAACTGGTTCCGCACCAACGCCGACGGACAATTCATCTGGCCGGGGTTCGGCGACAACCTCCGCGTCCTCCTCTGGATCCTGGACCGGGTGGCCGGCCAGGGCCGGGCCGTGGAATCGCCCATCGGGTACCTGCCCCCCGCCGAGGCCCTCAACCGCGACGGGCTCCCCCTCTCCGACGGGGAATTGAATTCGCTCCTTTCCCTGGACAAAACCGAGTGGAAAACGGAACTTCAGGGCGTGGGCGAGTTCTTCCAGAAGTTCGGGGACCGTCTTCCGAAAGCCCTCTGGGAGGAACACGCGGCCGCCGGCCGCCGGATCAACGACTGGAAATTCTGACCAATCCCTCTCTTCCCCTCGGCCGGTTTGACCTGCCGGCGTTTTAATTGGTAGAGTAACGGCGGATTTCCGCATCGCCGAGCACCCCGAGAGGTTTCCATGTCCTATCTTGTCCTGGCCCGGAAGTACCGTCCCCAGACGTTCGAAGAGCTGGTGGGGCAGGAACACGTCTCCACCACCCTCATCAACGCCATGGACGCCAAACGCCTGGCGCACGCCTACATTTTTTCCGGACCGCGCGGCTGCGGCAAAACCACCACCGCGCGCATCCTGGCCCGGGCCCTGAACTGCGCCCAGGGCCCCACCCCGCACCCCTGCGGACAGTGTTCCCAATGCCTTGAGATCTCCTCCGGCAACTCCCCCGACGACGTCATCGAGATCGACGGCGCCTCCAACCGAGGCATCGACCAGATCCGCGACCTCCGCGACACCGTCAAATACGCCCCCGCCCGCAGCCGGTACCGCATCATCATCATCGACGAGGCGCACCAGATCACCGAAGCCGGGTTCAACGCCCTCCTCAAGACCCTGGAAGAACCGCCGCCGCACGCCGTCTTCATGCTGGCCACCACGGACGTGCAGAAATTTCCGGCCACCATCCTTTCCCGCTGTCAGCGTTTTCAGCTCAAATCCATCTCCCCGGCCGGCATCCAACAGCAACTGAAGAAGATCGCCGACCTGGAGAAGATCCGCATCTCCCCCGAGGCCCTTCTGGAGGTGGCCCGGTCCGCCAACGGGTCCCTGCGCGACGCCCTCTCGCTGTTGGATCAGGTGATCGCCTATTCACCCGACGGCGCCACGGACAAGGACATCCGCGCCCTGCTGGGGCTTCTCCCCCGGGAAACCGTCCGCGCCTTCGCCGACGTTCTCCGTGAAGGCGTCCCGGAAAAAACGCTGGCGGCGGTGCAGAAGGCGGTGTCGGACGGGTTCGACCTTTTCCAACTGGCCCACGATCTGACGTCGTTCTGGCACGGACTGCTCCTCGCCAAGAGCGGCGTGCCGGACAGTTTCTTCGCCAACTCCTCGGAGGCGCAGGAACTCGCCGGCCTCTACACCCTGCCGCGGTTGGAACGGAATTTGCAGATCATCTCCCGCACAACCGAACAGATGCGGCGCAGCGAGGCGTCCCGCGTCACCTTCGAACTCGCCTGTCTCGAGTTGTCCAAGAAAACCATGTCCGCGGACGAAATCCTGTCCCGCCTGGAGGACCTCGAAAAGAACCTCCGCGACGCGGACTTTCCGACGACGACCCCGGGGCGCCCCCCGGCCGCCGACGCGCCGACGCTTAAAAAAAAAGTAGCTGAGCCGGCGGCGCCGCCCCCCGC
>JAKLDV010000088.1 GCA_022703335.1 Elusimicrobiota bacterium | reverse complement strand
CGACTCCACCCCCTTCACCCGAACAACCGTTCGACCTTCCAATTCGGCGCCGAGATTCTCCCGCAACGCCGCCCCATTATCCGTCCCAGGCCGATAGGCCTTTCCGAGCCTCTCCCAAAACTGCTCAGATCCCAGCCCACCGAACAGATATTCCATATATTCTTCGCTCAGTTTGGCTTCGCCCCTCAACCGTTTCAGTTCCGCGCGCACAAAATTTTCCGCTCTTCCAAGTCCCGTCCGACTCAATTTCCCTTCTGCTATCATGCGAAACACCTTAAATACATTCTGCTTGGCCCGCCGCTCCGCGTATTGTTGTTTCAGCAGGTCCTGAATGACGTAATGTGGCAAGTGTCCTCCGTCAAGACGATACACCCGTTTACGGGCATAATCCGGCAAGATGCCGTTCTCTTCAGGATAGCTGAATGCCAGAGAAACGCTGGAATCCACTCTTCGTTCACCGGTACGCCCCTCATAATACAAAGCCGGTTCTGAAAACTCATGTAACGCGTTTACCCCGGTGACCCTCTCCGACGTCTCCCCATTTTTAGCGTTTTCACCACCCTTGTTGGCGTAATGCAGGAACGCCGTCGTCATGGCATAGGTCAGATAACTCGCCTTGACATTGTCCACCTCCGCCGACCCCCGATAGGCGCTGGTGAACGTATTGAACACCGTGGGCACTATCACTTCATTTCCCCTCACTTTATAGGTCCGGAATCCCAAACTCGACAAAATTTCCCGATGTTCATTTCTCGTCAGCCGGACCCCCAAATGTTCAAGCATCTCAATGCTTGAGTCCAGCGTCCAAGGGGAGAGCGGCCTCTTTTTGGCCAAAGCCACCAGGGAATTGTTATCAGACAAAGGATCGCCGGTCAGCCAAAGCATGTTGCCCAACTTCATATTTTTCATGAGTCCGTGATGTGTATTTTCAAGGATCAAATCAGACGTTTGGGAAATAATGTCGTTAAAATGATTTTCCGATATCGCCCGAAGCGCGAGAGCCGCCGCATTCGCGGACCGGCCCAAAATATCCCTGGCTTCGGCATATTTTTTAGCCAGCAAATGACTTCGAAGCGTCAGCAGATCGGCATTGCCCGAAACGTCATAATCCACCAAGGCCGTAAAATAGTTGTGATGCTGGTAATCCGGAACAAACAGGTCCTGCTCGAATACATTTTTAGCGACCAACGAAACGGCGCCGACATTGCCCTCTAAATAACGGATTTGTTCCTTGGCGTTCTGCGGAGAAACAAGTTTTTCCCATATCGGCCAAAGCTCGGAGAGCGGCACCCCTGTTTTTTTCCAGGCATTGCACAATCGCAGAACGTCGTCGTGGCGTTCTTTTATGTCGGCCGATTTCGAGATGACTTTTAAAAATAACGAGGCAATATATTCGTCTCGAAAATAACGCTTCAACTCCGCCGCATTTTCAAAAAGACCGTCCACCTCCGAATCGACATCCGCAACCTTCCTCAGAAATAGGCTCTGGATCTGCAGAAGCGTCCGCCTGTCTTTTCGAGTATCCCCCCACGCCCGGTGAAGTTTGTTGTAGCGCGCAGCACGAGCCAGCCATCGGTCCAACGTCGTCACAATGTCTATTGAACGAGTCGATGGATTATGCCAATCATTCAATGGCCTGATCCATCCGACCAAGGTCTCGAACCCCCACAGTTCACATGCCTCATCCAGCATGGGCGCCGACGCCGCCAATTTCCCCAAGTCGTCCGGAGACCGTATCAGCCCCATAACAATACGCCCGTCATGCTCCGCCATGAGTTTTTTACCGAAAGAGGTCGCCTGCAACTTTACGGCTTCTTCTGCTATCCGGGACAAATCGTCGCTGTTGTTCGCTATAGCGTAAAGCTGTCGCAAAAAATCGGAGGATTTCCTGCGCCACTCATCAGCCCCCAACGCCGAAACCGGGTTATTGGCACGAGCGGACAGAATGTTCAACGTAAATTCGATACTCTTTTGAACATCCTCCCGGGACGATAGGAGCCCCGCCGGGACGCTTGCCCAAACAAATTCGAACCGTATTTTTGCCAAAAATTTTCGCAACGAAATCGAATCGTATTTATTCAGGGCATCCGCAAGGCTTTTCGCCGCCGCCAAAAGATCATCCGGCGAGTGAATCACTTTTTTGAATGGATTTTCCCCAAGGATACTGGGCTCCATTGAAACCAGGGACTCCAACATTTGCAACAAAACAGTCGAATTCTCCCCCGCGGAAGCGGCCACTTTGGCCAATTCAGCCCACGTCTCTCCCTCCTTAACGGTTTGGGGATTGGCAACTCGGGCACGCAAGCCGGGCGTAAAGAGATAAACCGGATCCGCCACCCTGCCGGCGCGGACCAAAGAAGGCCAAAGATCATCCGACCTCCATCGTAATTCAGGCAAGGTATGTAAGAACAAAAAGTCCAGATTTTTAGTATTTCTGGCCAAAATCAGGATTCCCGGCAAATATTCCTGAAAACGTTGTTCACCAAAGACGCGCTTTAGCGCGTCAAAATGTTTCAGCACCTTCCCCCGTTCGGACAATTTGGTCCTTTGATACAACTCGACATACGCGATCAATTCCAATTGTCCGGTGTTTTTTAATATTTTATCGTGCGCCTCGTCGAAAGAAAGGCCCTCTTTCAGGTATTTCTGGAGGGTGATTTCCCGCTGGACCAACAGCTCGATATATTCATCCCGCTTCTTCCCGTCGAGCCACATTAAAGCGTCTATCAAAATCCTATTGACATGGAAAACAGCCGTCCCGTCCGGGTTCACGATGAACGGCGCCATCATATATTCATCCGGCCCGTGGAAAAGTTCCGTCCCCTCGTGGATTCGCACATCCATTTTATTAATGCCGACGGACTCTAAATCTCTTTGCGCCCTGGCAAAACCGGCCGACACCGCCTCATAAATTTCAGCCTCTTCGGGACTCAAATCCTTTGCTTTGATTTCCTTCCGGCCGAGATAGGCGCTCAACAACTTCGCCATCACCGGAACAAGCAGGACATCGCCGAACTTTTCCAGCTGTGCGATCGTCGCCGCTGTCAATTTTCTCGCCAACATTTTCTTCAGCCGCTCAAAATCTTCCGATTGTCCGGGCCAATCCCGCCCCAGCTCGGCAAACAGATCATCCAGCGGAATCCCCAGCCGAACGGTTTCCTGGGCCACCCGCCACAACAGAGTCGTCAGTTTCCCCACATGAAGAGCGCTTATCGAGAAGATGGCCCCGGGGGTCGTCGGATATCGCCCCACGGGTTTTCGTGCGGTCGCCACCCAAGGCCGGTCATCCCATCCCGGCACCGAGACCTGGATGGGCGCGGATACCGTCTCCAGCCGGGCCAACGACAAAACATCCCACACGTCCTGTTCCGAAAACAGCCGGATGAGACGGCCGTCCGGACGCTGATAGAAATCCCTCTCCCCCGCATTCACTATTCTCACAAAACCTTTCCGATCGGCATCCAAGGAACGCACCTTGAAGACGAGGACGCCGCCCGGCCGAAGGACCCGGCGGATCTCGCTGAAAAGCTCGACGGTGTCTCTCCACGAAAAATACTGGAGGGAGAGATGGGCATGCACCACATCGACACTGGAATCGCCGAGACCGCGCAAAACTTCCCGGAGATCGGCCTCTCGCAACTCAACATGGGGAGACGACATCCCCAACTTGCCTTTGAACCTCTCCACGGCGGTATGCGAAGCATCCACGTGAATGCTTCGCCCGAAACCCATCCGCGCCAACTCCAGAGACCCCCCCGCCCCGTCGCCACATCCCAGATCGAGCAACGTCATTCGGGCGCGGTTTACCCCGGCGGTCGCCTCCCGGACCTGTTCCACGAGGTTCTCGAGGGGCCTCTTCCAATCCGTTTTATAGAGATCGTCGAATCTTTTTGCCGTGGCGGTAGCCGGCGTCTCCGATCCCAAGGAACGAGCAGGGATGGCCACCGGGATCCTCCGAGGCTGTTCCGCCGTCATCTTCTGCGCATAAAGTCTCAGCGACACGGCCCGTTCCGAACTCAGCCCGATGTCCTTCAGAATCCCCTCCACGCGTTCATGCACCTGTTTCGGATCGAAACCCGCCCCCGTCACAGCCGAGAGGATCTTTTTCATGATCTTTTCCATATCCGCATCGCCCTGCGACCTTGAAATCTTCCCCAACATGGGGCCGATCCCGCTGACGAACAGCTGGCTCCCATATCCCGCCGGGAACCGCCCCGCTTTCCGCACATCGATCAACCGGAAACGCCGGCTCTGCTTGTCGTACAGGATATTCGCCGGATACGGATCCCAGCCGTAGCCCATTTCCACCAAATCGTGGATCGTGCGAGCCAATTCATCGAAAGCGGACTGTGGAACGTCTTCGGCCAGATAGCGATTAAATCCCCCCCGGGCGGCCGTCAGGAGATCCATAAGGGTGTCGCCGGGTTGGTAAGTATTGAACTGCACCGCTCCCCAACGGGCCATGTCGCGCGCGACGTTCGGAAACTTCCTCAACTCCTCGTTGTCCTTGACGTCCACCGGCGCCGACCATTGGCTGTCTTCGTGTTTGAATATGTAATCTTTCAGGGTCACGGGATACAGTTTCACCAGAAGATAGCGGTTCATTACCCGAAGCTCCGAATCCGTCAATCGGACGCCGGACTTGTATTTGCGGGCAAGCGGCCCCACGAAGTCATCGAACCGGATGAGGTCCAGATCGACGGAAGATGTGAAGTCGCGCGAGGCGATGATTCCGTTCAAAAGGGGTCGGACATTTTTTTCGTCGATGGCGGCGCCGGCCGCGTTCTTCACAAAATCGTCGCATTTCCTCCCCTGGCGCATTTCTTCCAGCAATCGCTTGGCCCAAAGATGCCCGAATGGAGCGCCCCGCATTTCATCCGCCATTTGCACGGGGACACGCGCCACGATGCTCGGCATCTCCGGAATCCGATAAACACACGCCTCCGCCCCTCGGCCGATCGGCTCACTGGTTTGGATAAGTTCCAGCACCCGGGAAGGGATCTTGCGGGCCGAGAGGCGGGCCGCGTCCATTTCCAACTCAAAAGCCGTTCTAGACCCGAACGAGAAGAGACTTGCCGGGCGGGCAGGAAAAGCCCTCCACCCCTCGTAAACCCCCAGGTTGACGACACGATGGGCCAGAAATCCAAGAAGGATATTGAACGCAAAAACGAGGGACACGGGGAGGGAGACGACATGGGCCAAACCGAAAGCAGCCGCGGGGACAAGGGAAACGATGAGCGGGGCGCCCAACTGGTCATAAAAGTTTTTGAGGGTCGGCGGGCCGGTCCAGTCCGGCACATGCAGCAGAACGAAGAGGATCCTCACCGACGCGTAGGCAAGCACAAGATGCATGGAAAAGCCGGGCAGGAACTGCAACGCCACGGTCAAAAGGGAGACGGCCGTTTCCTCCAGCGCCCACGCGACTTTGGCGCCGTATTCCTTATCGAACCGGGCGCGGGATTCGGGCGACAGAGTCCGGTAATCCGCGCCGGCGGGCAACTCCTTGAACTCGACCCCTATTTTCTTGGCCAGCCACATCCCCAGCGGCATCAGCCAGCGCAGGGTGGCGCCGCGTCGACCGGCCGTCTCCGCAAAAGCGGCCGGCGGGGGCATGCTTTTCCTGGCCGTCACCGACAGGCCCTCCATAAGTGAAACAGCTTCCGATGCGGTTGGACGGTCTTGGGGATCCATAGCCAGCATCCGTTTCAGAAGCGCTTTTATCTCCGGAGGAAAGCGGGGGTCGTCGTCCTCCAGGAACTTCGGCGTTTTCGCCCGCTCCTTCATCATCCAATCCAGCCAGAATGAGTAGTCGTCTTCGCTTTCCGCCAGCCAGAAATCGAAGGGAAGTCGTCCGGTCAACAGCTCATAGAGCACCACGCCGGCGGCATACACATCCGCTTCCGAAGTGGACGGCCCCCGTCCCAGGCGTTCCGGGGCCATGTAGGGAATGGCCCCGATTTGGGCGGCCATGGCGTCACCCTCCAACGAAAGCCCCTTCACCGCGGAAATTTCAAAGTCGATCAGCTTGATCCGTGGTTCGCCGTTCCGAGTCACCATGACGTTCGTCGGCTTGAAATCGTTGTGGACCACGCCGATGGAATGGAGAATCGCCAACGCCCTTAGAATCTCGGCGGCCAAGCCCAACCGTTCTTCCGGCTCGATTTGTCCTTTGGTGACAACATCGTCCAATGTCTGGCCGTCCACGAACTCCATGGCGATATACGGCAACCGGGTCGGTTCATCGATCCGGACCCCGTCCGTGAGGAGCTTCGGGAAGGAGGAGCGCTCCTCCGGAGGCGCATTTTTCTGTATGAAATCCAGCACACGCGCTTCCCGCCCGAGGAGGGTTTCGGCCGGCGCCTGCTGGAAACCGGGTATTTTCTTATCCGGCGCCTTCAGAACGACCGGCTCAAGTGTCGTCGGGTCCTGCCCGACATAAACCTGGTGGTGAATTTTTTCCTTCAGCGGATAGGGGCCCAGCTGTTTTAAACGGAACGCCGGCCGGACGATGCGGTTCCAAAAACTCTTGACCTCCCGCATTCCCCGCTGAAAGACCTGTCGAAGTCCTTTCGTCGGCGTCAAAAAGACAGGATCCTCTCCCACGGTCATCTTCAGGGCTCCGGCAGGTTCCGTCCCCCCCGCCTGAACACGGAGGACCACGGATTGACGTTGTTCGAGCCGAGGACCTTCGTATTGGACAGAAAAGGTCAGTGTCCCGCCCTCGGTCCCCTCCAAACGTAAAACCAGTTTATCGCCCAGGGCATCGAACCGGCGGGCGGCCTCCTGCAAACGTGCCACGACCGACTGCAATGCGACGCGGCGTTGTGAAGGGGTGGACGCGCCCATCTCGCGCAGGGTCTTCAGAAGCGTCTTGGCGGTGGACAACGACACATAAAGCCCTTGTTCCGTCACCCGCAAATGGGCATAGCCGGTGGGGACCTCACGAGAAAGGGCCAAGGGGCTGCGCAGGAAGAGGGCGTCACCGGCAAAAAGTTTTTCCAGCGGCGTCCGGGCTCGGGCGAAGAGATCCATGTAATGCGGCGCATCGCCGGCCCGCGTGACGTTCGGACGGATCACCACCCACGACATCCCCCGCCCCCGCAGGATCTCCTTCACCGCTTCCGAATGAAACCCTCCCAGGACCATCAGTTGCACCGCCGGCGGACCCCGCCGCTGGGAACGCGCCAGTGTGTCCACCAACGCGGCGTTGCGCCTCTCGGCAATCCGGTAAAACTTCTCGAAGGATTCCAGCTGTTTTTCCCATGCCGACGCATCCGTCGAGGAGCCGCCCCACTCCTCGAAACGTTTCGGAAGGGAAGCGAACACGTCATGCCGCTGACACGCCCGCCCCCATTCGGCGGAGTTCAGGCTGAAAGCCGCCAGTTTTGTGACGAGGACGAAGTCCTCGGAGAGGGAATGTATCCGTTTTTCTTCGGGGGTCGTCAGCAGACGGCCATAAAGCTCGTCGCGCCACTCATCCACTTCCCGATACAGCCGGTCCCTGTCCAGCCGGGCGGCGAGATAGATATAACGAAAGTAGTCGTCCAGAGCGGGGTAGTCCGTCCATGAGACACCGTGCGCCTCGCCCAACCGTCGCAGTCCCGTGTAGAACGCGGTGTAGGTGATTTCGCCCAGCCGATAGGCCAAGGCGGAAGCGGTGAACTCCGCCAATTCCTTGTCGCTCAAGGATTCGACGAGGCCGGAAATGATTTCGTTCCGTTCCCGTTCCACCCGCTGAAAATCCAAGGATTTCTCCAACGCCAAAACCTGCCGGAACCCGGCCGCCGTGGGATAACGCCGCATCCAGGCGTCGTCCAAGACCGTTCCCCGCATCGTTTCGATGAACTGACCGAGAGAACGGCTTCCGCGCGAATACGCGATCGCCTCCCCATCGAATCCCAAAAGCGCGGCGGAATAATGGTTTTTCTTGGTCTGATCGAGAAGGCGTCCGTATTGTTTCGAAATTGCTTCAAAGGCAGGGGCTGTCGCGCGGGAATCCTTATAGGCTTGGATGTTTTCCCTGTAAAGAGCGGGGTCTTCCAATCCGAGCAGTCTCACGGGGTGCTCCACCGTCAGCGCGGCGTGTTCGGCGCCGGTCAAAACGCCGGAATTCAGCAGAGTGTCGCAGACCGGGCGGCGCGCCTCCGGATCCGCGAAAAGCCGGTGACCGGCGAGATCGAAGTCCCCCCAGGCGCCTTCGACGCCGATCGTCAGTCCTTCCGTCGACGGGGAGGAGGCCGGGAATTCATCGGCGATCCGGCGGATGAGGCCCGAGATGTTCTCCTGCGCCTCGGTGCTGGTGTGAAGATCCTCGAGCAACACCACCCAGGATTTCTCCTGCGGAGCCCGGAAAGCGTCACGGACCTCTCCGTAAGACGACAACAGACTCCGCATCCACGGGGCGGCGGCCGGCGGAGGCAGGTCCGAGTCCCCCACCGATGAGGCATCGACGACGGATTTGAGGGCCGGCGGCAGCGCGGAAAGAGCGGAAAGATCCCTCGAGGCCACCCGCGGCAATTGCGCCAACACGGCGGAGGGAGAGTCCGACTCTTTGACGATATTTTCGGCGGCCCGGCGGCGTTCCGACCAGAACGAAGCTTCACTGTAAGGGACGGCGAGGGTGGAAAAAACAAAAACAATCAGGGTGACGAGACTTGTCGCCCTGACGAATGAAACCGGAAAGAAAAGACGTGGTTTAGGCATCTATAATGTAATTTGTGTCTTAGACTATTTGTAACTAGCTATATTTAAAGCGTTTGAATTTAATTTTTAGCGAGAGAGTTGTAACGGATATGTAACATCTTCCCCAGAAATCCCTCTGGGTTCATGGATCGATGGGCGAGAGAGGGGCGGGCGAAACGGCGGGGAACTCAGGAGCGGGTTTGTTTTGAAAAACTCTCCAATAAAATGTCGATGACTTCGGGGCGGGAGAATTCGGCGGGCGGCCGTTCCCCCCGCTGAAGCATTTCCCGGAGACGGCTTCCCGACAAAAAGAGCCGGTCTTCCGGCGCATGGGGGCAGGTCTTTTCCGACGACATGCCCGCACAGCGGCGGCACCAGAAGGCGTTGTCGAAAAACAGCGGCGTGATGTCCAACTCGTCCGGAGCGAAATTTGAAAATATTTTCTGCGCATCGTACGGGCCGTAATAATTCCCCACCCCGGCGTGGTCCCTTCCGACGATAAAATGCGTGCAACCGTAGTTCTTCCGCACCAACGCGTGGAACAGCGCCTCCCGGGGGCCGGCGTAATGCATGTTCGCCGGGTTCACCGCCAGCAGGGTCCGTCCGGCGGGAAAATAATTTTTCAAAAGCGTCTCGTAGCATCGCATACGCACCGCCGCCGGCACGTCATCCTCCTTGGTGGCCCCCACCAGGGGGTGGAGGAACAGGCCGTCGACTACCTCCAACGCGCAGCGCAGGATATGTTCGTGCGCGCGGTGCACGGGGTTCCTGGTCTGGAACCCGACCACCGTCCG
This sequence comes from Elusimicrobiota bacterium, assembly GCA_022703335.1. Lineage (GTDB taxonomy): Bacteria > Elusimicrobiota > Elusimicrobia > FEN-1173 > FEN-1173 > JAKLDV01. The sequence continues at coordinate 423 of JAKLDV010000088.1, read as the reverse complement.
CCAGCCGAGTTCCGCGAACCGGCGGCGCGATTCCGACGGTGTGATCCGATAGGCGACGAACTCCCGCGGACCGGGCAGGTCAAAGACCTCCACTTCCCCGGCCAGGTTCACGTTCCCCCGTCCATACACCGCCGCCACGCCCGGATGCTTTTCGTCCGTGGTTCCATAAACGAACCGGGCCTCTTCTTCTTTCGACGGCGAAAATGTCTCCGTCAGGGCCAATATCCCCAACGCGCGGCCGGTTTCGTCGAGCAGGGCCACGTCATCCCCAGAACGGTGTTTCTTCGCTTCGTCCTCGGAGACGGAGAGGACGACGGGGATGCTCCAGAGGAGTCCGTTCGAGAGGCGACTCTTCCTCAGGACCGCGGCGTAATCCTTGCGACCCATGAAGCCCCGCAGCGGCGAGTAGGCGCCCACCGCGAG
>JAKLDV010000087.1 GCA_022703335.1 Elusimicrobiota bacterium | reverse complement strand
CCCATGCGCACCGTCGGATGCTGAACGGGGACGACCATCCCGCGGACGAACAATTGGGCGACCGGGTCTCGGGGATCGTTGGTCTGGACGCGCACGGTCTTTTGGGTCACGCCGAGCCGGTTATGGGAATCGTAAACCACGCGGATCTCGCTCTTCTTGCCGGGCCCCACCACGCGGTCCGCCGGCGCCGCCGCGGTGCAGCCGCAGGAAGCGGCCACGGCGAGGATCTCCAGCGGATCGCCGCCGGTGTTTTTAAACGGGAATGAAAACGCGGCCGTGGATCCTTCGACCAGCACGCCGAAATCGTAATCCGTCTTCTCAAAAGCGATGCGCGGGCGGGCGTGGGCCACCCCGACCCCCCACAGGACCATCCCCAAGAAGCACCCGAAACGCCGGATCATCCTTTGACCTCCGAAAAATCCACCACGCGGTTCCGGCCGCCGTTCTTGGCGGCATAGAGCGCCCGGTCCACGGCGGCAAAAAGGCCGTCCACGGTCTGCCCGTCGCGCGGGAAATGCGCCAACCCCACGCTGATCGTCACGGAGATCTTCTCCCAGCCGGCCGGGAACAGCTCGGCGGCCACGCGCGACCGCAACATCTCCGCCTTGCGCCGAACCCCGGCCAGGTCCGTCCGCGAAAGCAATACCCCGAACTCCTCGCCGCCGTACCGGCCCACGTAGTCCGTCTCATACACGCCCATCCGCAGCAGTTCCCCCATCCGCGCCAACACCGCGTCCCCGGCGGGATGTCCGTAGGTGTCGTTGATCCTCTTGAAATGGTCCACGTCCACCAGCATCAGGCTGAACGTCGTCTTGAACTGTTTGGCGCGGTTCCATTCCACCTGCAGGTGGTCGAGGAACGTCTGCCGCCGAAGAACGCCGGTGAGCCCGTCAAGACGCGACAGCGATTCGATCCGCGCGAAGAGTTTGGCTTTTTTGAAGCCGATCAACAGGTATTCGAAGATCGTCTCGATCTCGGCGATGGGCGGCTGGGACGGTTCGGCCCAACGGACCCACAACAGGCCGAGGAGTTCGTTGCCCTGCCACAGCGGCACCCGCAACAGGGTCTCCGCGCCGAACGGCACCCACTGCGGATGCTGCGTCATGGGCGGGGAGGGCAGGCTGTCGCGGATCCATACCCCGTTCTGCGCTTTGGGTTCCAATTCCCCCGCGTCCGAGGACAAATACAACAAGAAGTCCGTGGAACCGGCCAATTTCTGGAGAGCCTGCGAGAAACGGTTCACCAGGGTGTTCCAGGAAAACGATTCCGTCAGCGCCTTGGCCAGATTGTAGACCTGAAAAGCGGTGTCGTCCTCCCTCTCGTATCGTTCGTATTCCTGCCGCAGCGCGGCGTGGGTCTTCTCGAGGGCGGCTTGTTCGGCCTTCAGTTTTTCGATGACGGTCCGGGTCTTGGCGTCGAGCTGGTAGGTCTGCCGTCCCCGAACGATCACATAGGCGGCCCCCACCGCGAAAGCGATGCCGCTCGAAATCCAGACCCCCGGGGAGGGACGGCGCAAAAGGCCGTCCAGGAGCCAGCCGCAGCCGCCCCCCACCGCCACCGACCACAACACCGCCGGTTTCATCGCCGACCGGCCGAACAGCGCCGCCAGGAACGGAATCAACGGCCAAACCGCCAACTCGATCACGGGCCCCTCCGAAAATCCATCGCCGGTTACCCCCAGACCACGCGGTTCCGGCCTTGCGTCTTCGCCTGATACAGCCGCTGGTCGGCGGCGCGCACCAACTGCGGCGGCGTGGGAGCCTCGTCCGGATAGACCGCCACCCCAATGCTGATCGTGACGTTGTACCGGTATCCCCCGGACTCGAAACGTTCCGACTCGATGCCGCGCCGGAGGTTTTCCGCGAACTCCACGGCCTGGTCCTTGCCGAGGTCCACCAACAACACGGCGAACTCCTCGCCGCCGTACCGCGCCACCACGTCCACCGGCCGGCCGGACGCCGCCAAACGCGCCGACACCCGCCGCAACACCTCATCGCCCGCCGGATGACCGTAGGTGTCGTTGACCCGCTTGAAGTGGTCCACGTCCAGCATCAACAGACTCAACGGGTACCGGTACCGGCCGGCGCGGAGGATTTCCTCCCCCAGCCGTTCCTCGAAGGCCCGGTGGGTCAGAAGCTGCGTCAGCCCGTCCCGCACGGCCGATTGTTCGATGCGGTGGTAAAGCACCGCGTTGTCGAGCGTCAGGGAACCCAGCGTTCCCAACGCGTCGAGCGTCCTCAGTTCGTCCCGGCCGAACCGGCCGGGCGAGGAACTTTCCACCCGCAGCCCCCCGAAAATATTATTCTCCACCCACAACGGCGCCACCATCAGCGCCTTGGTTCCGGGCTCCACGCGCGCGCGGGAAAAAACGGGGTGGGTCGAGACATCCTCGCACAAAACGGCCTGCCGGCGCTGCAGTATCCACGCGTCCAACGGGTCCTGTTCCACCAGCCCCGAGAGAAAAACCTGCGCGCCGGGAAAACATTTCCGCGTCCAACGCAACAGCCGCGCCTGGATCTCGGTGGTGTCCAAAATGGCGCCGAGGTCCTTGGCGCAGGCCGCCAAATCCTGCCGCTGTTGCGCCTTCCCGCGCAACTCCTCCCCGCGACGCTGATAGAATTCCGTCTCCTTCCGCAACTCGGAGGCCCCTTTCTCCATGGCGAGGACGGTGGTCTCGTATTCGTAGCGCGACTGGATGGTCTGGCGGTCGTCCCGGATCAGGAAATACCAGATGAGCCACAACTGCAGCACGTTCAGAACGAGGAATATCTTCTGCTGTTCCGGCCATTGGTTCCAAAGGCCGAGACAGACGAACGACGCCACCAGGATGAGAAGCCCCGAAACGCCGGGCCCCATGAGCCACGCCACCAGCAGGATCAATCCCACCAGCAGGGGAAACAGGAACGTCCCCTGTTCCGGCGCCGCCAGGAGGGCGAAACACAGCACAAGGTACGCCGAAAACAAAAGGAAGAACAGCCAGGCTTCGCGTTTTTTCTTCACAACGGCCTTTCCGCCGGCGGCACCGTTTGCCGGATGGATTCCCGGATGACCCCCAGCATCCGCCGGAACATAGGCGCCGGCAGGGCCAGGGGCGGTAGAATGACAATGATATCACTCAAGGGGCGTATCCATAAGCCCCCGGCGCGCGCCGCCCGGCAGACGCGCTGTCCCATTTTAAGTTCCGGCGGAAACGGCCGCATCCCGTTCTTCTTTCGCACCAGTTCCACCCCCGCCATCAAGCCGATCTGCCGAACGCTCCCCACCGCCGGCAGAGACGCGACCCCTTCGAGCCAGGAACGTAACAGGCGGATCCTCGGCGTCAGTCTCCTCAACAAGCGCCGCGTCCTGTACAGGCGGAGATTGGCCAGCGCCGCGGCACAGGCCAACGGGTTGGCCGTGTAGGTGTGCCCGTGAAAAAAAGTCTTGAACTCCTCATACCGTCCCAGGAACGCCCGGTAGATCTCCTCCCGGGCCAGCGTGGCCGCCAACGGCAGCGTGCCTCCGGTGATGGACTTGGACACGCACATCAGGTCGGGCCGAACCCCTTCGTGCTGCACCGCGAACATCGTCCCCGTCCGGCCGAACCCCGTCGCCACCTCATCGGCGATCAACAGCACGCCGTATCGACGGCAGAGGCGTTCCAGTCCCCGCAAATAACCCGGCGGCATCACCAACATCCCGGCCGCGGCCTGAACCGCCGGCTCCACCACCGCGGCCGCCAGCCGGTCGCGCCGAGCGCGAAAAATCTTTTCCGCGCTCGCCAGACACTCCCACCGGCATCCCGTCTCCCGGCGAAGATCCCCCGGTTTGGGAAGGACCCCCGTTCTCTTCCCCCGCAAAGGATACAAGCAGTTCGTCTTCTTGAGCCGGTTGAATGGGCAGCGCGGACAAGAGGGGCTCAGGCCGAAATGGGTCTTGAACAACAGCGGCCGGAATCTTTTATGGAAAAGGCCGATGCCTCCCACCGACACCGACCCCAGCGTGTCGCCGTGGTAGGAGTTGGCCAACGCGAAAAACTCCGATCGGCGAACGTGCCCCTCGCGCTGCGCCCCGTATTGAAAAGCCATTTTCATGGCCACTTCCACGGCGGTGGAGCCGTTGTCCGAATAAAAAACCCGCGTCAGTCCGCGCGGGGCCAGCCTCACCAGTTCCCTCGCCAGCCGCACCGCGGGTTCGTGCGTCAATCCCAGAAAAGTGACGTGCGCCATCTTCTTCAGTTGCCGGCGCAGCGCCGCATTCAAGGCAGGTTCGCCGTGGCCGTGCACGTTCACCCACAGCGAGGAAACGCCGTCCAGATAACGCCGGCCGCGCGTGTCCTTGAAATGCCAGCCGCGCGCCGACTCCACCACGACCGGCTCCTCCTTCACCCAATCCGCCTGCTGGGTGAACGGGTGCCACACGTATTTCTTGTCCCAGGCGGCCAACGCGTCGGCCTTGTTCCCCCTCGCCATCAAACCGCGCCCTTCCATTTCCTTTTGATTTCCGCCGACCAGCGCCCCACAAGGGCCCGCCGGACATTTGCCGTCACCTTCGGCAGTATAAAAACTTTCTGATCCGTCAATCGCCGCAACATCGCCGGGTTGGTCTTTTCGGCCGCGGTCCTCCCCGAAAAACCGCTCAGCACCACGCGTTCCACCCGCACCCCGCGCCGGCGCAAGGCTTCCAAAGAAAGCAACACATGGTTGATCGTCCCCAACCCCGGCCGCGCCACCAGCCAAACCGGCAATTTCAAGCGCCGCGCCAGATCGCCCACGGTGAGGCGCCCTTCCAAAGGCACCAGCACCCCGCCGATCCCCTCCACCACCAGGAACGGAAACCGCCGGCGCAAGCGCCGGAAAGCCCGCAAAACGCCTCTCCACGCGGCCGGACGCGGACCGAAACCTCTCAGCGCCGACGCCGCCGGGGCGAGCGGATACCGAAAAAACGCCGGGGCGAGGACGGACAACGGCTCTTGCAGCCCGGCCGCGCTCTTCAAAGCCCGCACATCGCCCCACCCGCCGCTGACGTAGGGTTTCATCACCCCCACGCGGACCCCCGCCTCACGCAAAGACCGGGCGAGCAGAGCGCCCACCATGGTCTTCCCAACGCCGGTATCGGTCCCGATGATAAAAACGCCGGACGACCGGGCCGACAGACCCAGGGACGGTCTCCCGCTAACCCGCATGGCGCCTCATCGCTTCCAACACAAGGTCCACGTCCGCCTCCGTGTGTTCCGCGGTGACGGAAAAACGCAACCGGGCCGTCCCCTTGGGCACCGTCGGGGGACGGATCGCCGGGACAAAGATACCTTTTTTCCACAAACTCCGGGAGAGCGCGAGGGCGTCCGCTTCGGAACCGATGACAAAAGGGACCACGGGCCCGCGGGACGACTCGAATATCCCGGCGGCCGAGGAGGAGCGGGCCCGGGGAAAACCGGACAGCCCGCGGCGCAACCGGTCCGCCGACGAAAAAAGGCGGCGGCGCCGGTCCGGTTCCGTCAAACAAATCTCCAGGGCTTTCAGGGCCGTGGCCGCGGACGCCGGCGGGAGGCCCGTGGAATAGATGAAGGACCGGCAGCGGTTGTGGATCCATTCCACCAGATCGCGGCGGCCGCAGACGAACCCCCCCGCCCCCCCCAGCGCCTTGGACAAGGTGCCCATGCACACATCCAATTTTTTCTCCAGGCCGAGTTCGTTCACCAAGCCGCGGCCGTCGGGCCCCCACACGCCGGTGGCGTGCGCCTCGTCCACATAGGTCTGCACGCCGTACCGCGCGGCCAGCGCCGCGATCTCGCGCAACGGCGCCACGTCGCCGTCCATGGAAAAAACGCTTTCGGTCACGATCCAGCGCCGGCCGCGGGAGGAAGCCGCCCGCTTCAGGACTTTTTCCAGATCGACGGCGTCGTTGTGCGCGAACACGCGAAGGCGCGCACGCGACAAGCGCGCCCCGTCCACCAGCGAGGCGTGACAGAGCCGGTCCAGGATCACCGTGTCGTTTTCCCCCATCAACGCCGGGAGGGTGCCGAGGTTGGCGTGATAGCCGGAGGGGAACACCGCACAGGCCTCGGTGCGCTTGAAATCGGCCAGGGCCCGCTCCAGGCGCTCGTGCAACTCCAGGTTGCCCCCCAAAAGCCGGGAAGCGGTGGCCCCCGCCCCCCATTCGCCGATGGCGGACCGGGCGGCCTCCTTGAGACGGTCGTCCGCGGACAAACCGAGATAATTGTTGGAGGCGAAATTCAACAGTTCCTCGCCCTCCACCGTCACCCGGGCGCCCGGGGCCGAACGCATCACGCGTAAAACGCGATAGAGGTTCCTGTCTTCGAGGTCCTTCAGTTCTTTTTCGAGGTTCAGCATGGATTTTGAACCACCATCGCGCCGATCGCACCGCCGAACCCGAAGGAGAGTGAAACCGCGGTCGAGAGGCGGGCCGGCCGGCCTTTGTTCGGAACGAAATCAAATTCCCGGGCGATCGGATGGGAAAGGTTCACGGTGGGCGGCAGACGTCCTGTTTTAAGCGCCAAAAGACAAAACGCGAGTTCAACGGCGCCCGTCGCGCCCAACAGATGTCCCGTGGCCCCTTTTGTGGAGGAGACGGGGGGCACGGACGCGCCGCCGAAAACCGCCTTCAACGCGCGGACCTCCAATTCGTCGTTCATGAGCGTCGCGGTGCCGTGAGCGTTGAGATAATCCACGTTCCGGGGGGACACGCCGGCACGGCCCAAGGCCCGCGCGAGGCTGGCCGCGATCCGGTCCCCGCCGGAATTGAACCGCACGGCGTGGGAGGCGTCGCAGGAAAAATCCCATCCGGCGATCCGTCCATAGATCTCCGCCCCGCGGCGCAACGCCGGTTCCTCCCGCTCCAGGACAAAGACCGCCGCGCCTTCCCCCACCACGAACCCGTCCCGGTCCCGGTCGAAAGGGCGCACCGTCCCCCGGGTCGAGAGGACTCCCATTTGGGAAAAACCGGCGAGATACAGCGGGTGCAAAGAGGATTCCGCCGAACCGGCCAACACCGCGTCACAGCGCCCCTCGCGGATCCATCCCGCCGCGGTCATGACCGAATGGAGCCCCGTGGCGCAGGCGGAGGACACGTTCAACACCGGCCCACACACACCGAACCGCCGGGCCACGGCGAAAGGGACCTCTTCCGGCGGAAGCCATCGGAGCCCCTCTGAAACAATGGGTTTACTGGCGCTGACCGAACATCCCCACCGCTCCCCGAGCCGCGGACCGGCCGGGAGGCCGGCCTCGCGCGCCGCCTCCTCCGCCGCCGCCAACGCCAACTGTACCGCGCGCGGCTCCCGGGAGCCGCTCAAGGGACAAACGGCCGCCCCGGCCCGCACGCCGGAAACACCGTCCAACAGCTTCTTCCACCCGATGTCCCGGCCGGCGCCGAGCGGCGACATGAGGCCGATGCCCGTCACCACAACAGATTGCACGTCCATAAATGCGAGTCGGGATTTAAACGACGCGGGATTCGAAATTGAAGATCTGTCCGGAGACGGATTGCTGTTGCGAAAGAAAAACGACGAACCGGCCCAGTTCGTCCAGATCCCCCAGGCGGCCCAACACGTGTTCCCCGAGGATCTTTTCCGCGTTCTTCGCCCAGGCCGCCGCGCCCATGTCCGTGTTGTGGAACCCCGGCAGGACGGCGTTCACGCGGACGTTGAACCGGCCCAGCTCGCGGGCCGCCGACTTGGTGAGCCCGACCACCCCGGCCTTGGCCGCCGCGTAGTTGGCGCAGCCCACCCCGCCGCGCAGGGCCAAAAGAGAGGCGATGTTGATGATGAACCCGGACTTCTTCCGCGCCATCTCTTCCGCCGCGAATTTCAAACACCAGAACGTGCCGCTCAAGTTGACGTCCAGCACCCGACGCCACTCCTCCTCCGTCATCTTCAGGATGGTCTTGTCCCGGCAGAGGCCGGCGTTGTTCACCAAACCGTCGATGGCCCCCCACAGTTCCACCGTGCGCTTCACCAGCGCGCGGGCCGCGGCGGGATCGGCCACGTCCCCGCCGCACACCTCCGCCTCCCCGCCCTGGGCCCGCAAGGCATCCCTCACCCGCAGCGCCCGCTCCTTGTCGACATGGTAGTTCAGCAACACCCGGTGTCCCTCTTTGCAAAACGCCCGCGCGATACGTTCCCCGATGCCGCGGGAAGCGCCCGTCACCAGGACGTTCACGAGGCCGCCCCCGCCGAGGAGGGACCGGCCCACCGGAACGCTTTTCGAGAGGAAATCACCTTCACCCGCCCGGCCACGCACGCTTTTCCTTCGGGCGGCGCCCCTCCCAAGATCTCAAATCCCATGTCTTGGATCATCTCGATGTCGCGCTGGGCGGCCGCGCCTCCGGTGGTGAGATAATCGCCCACGAACATGGCGTTGGCGGCGAAAAGGGCCAACGGCTGAAGGCTCCGCAGATGGAGCTCCCGGCCGCCGGCGATGCGCAACGCCGATCGGGGACACACCAGCCGGAACAGACAAAGGATCTTCAGGCACAACAACGGCGTCAGGCTCTCTCGCCCTTCCAGGGGCGTCCCCGGCACCGGGATCAGGAAGTTCACCGGGATGGACTCCACGCCGAGTTTCCTGAGATGGAAAGCGACACGGACGACGTCGTCGGGCGTCTCCCCCATGCCGAACACCGCGCCGCTGCAGACATGGAACCCCGCGGCACGGGCCCGTGCGATGGTCTCCAAACGCTCGGCGTAGCCGTGCGTCGAACAGATGCTCCGATAAAACCGTTCGCTGGTGTTCAGGTTGTGGTTGTACGCCTCCACGCCGGCGTCTCGGAGAAGCCGCGCCTGCGGTTCCGGCAAAAAACCCAGACTGCAGCAGATCTCCAAACGCGGATGACGTCTTTTGATGGTCCGGATGGCTCCGGCCAGAGAAACGGCGTCGGTCTGGGAAAACTGCCGGCCGGAAGCCACCAGACACAACCGAGAGGCCTTCCAGCGGACGGCGTTCTCCGCCGCCCCGAGGATCTGCCGGGGCGGCAAAAGACGGTATCGTTCCACGGGGGCCTTGGAGACGCGGGACTGGGAGCAGTAGGCGCAGTCTTCCGGACAGACCCCGCTCTGGATGTTGGCCAGGAAATGAAGTTTCACCTTACGGCCGAAGAAAGCGCGGCGCACGCGGAACACCGCGGACAGAAGCGCCGGCATCTCCTGGGCCGTGCAGGCGAGGACGCGCCGAGCCTCGGCGCGGGAAAGGGGGGAACCGCGCAGGCTTTTCTCCGCCAGCCGGACGGCCAGTGCCGAAAAATCCTTTGCCGGGCGGCGGGGGGGACGGCTTCTCCGGGATGAGTGCATGACGGCAGGCATTTCCAAGTAACGTTACTACAGGCCAAAAAAAATGTCAACCGTATTATTTTTCATCGGTTGACATTCAAAAACGTCCCCCAGAAGGGTCGGCAACGACTCAGGTCCCGATCAGGGACCCGTATTCCTCGGTCAGCGCCTCCATCCGCACATGATCCTCTTTCTTGACGTTTTCCCCCTTCACCACCACGAACTCCAGGCCGGTCAGAAAATGGCCCGGCTGAGGGGACGGTTTGGACCACACCACGCGGCCGACGGCGGAGAACTTTTCCCGCCGGTCCACCACGTGGATGGTCAACGCCAACACGGTCTCCGGGGCCATCTCCTCCGCCAAATCCAGGCAGAGCCCGATGGGGCTCACGTTGGTGCTCTGGGCCAACAGGCACGGCTGGATCTCGGGAGGAAGACGGGAGACCCCGCCGCTCAAAACCCTATAAAGGATGGGAAGTTTCAGGTCCAACCGCGGGTAACGACGCGGGTCGGCGGCCGGCGCCGGAGGAACAGCGGAAGAAACCGCCGGGGCCGAAAAAAAGCCCCGCACTCTTTTACGGATCCGCTGCACTCCGTCGGCAGACCAAAGGAACAGGCTCTCTTTGGAGGCGGAACGCCCCTTGTTCATCAGC
>JAKLDV010000086.1 GCA_022703335.1 Elusimicrobiota bacterium | reverse complement strand
GCGAATATCTTGGCCATCCCGGCGCGGTGGCGGTGGTTCCGGTGCTGGACGACCGGTCGGCCGATCCGCGCCTGTTGCTGGTGCGACAATTCCGTTATCCGGTGGGGGAACTCACGCTGGAACTGCCCGCCGGGAAACTGGATGGCCGTGAGGCGCCGGTGCGTTGCGTGCGGCGCGAGTTGGAGGAGGAGACCGGCTACACCGCCCGGCGCGTGTGGAAAATGCTTTCCTACTGGCCCACGCCGGCTTTTGCCAACGAGATCATCCACGTCTTCGGCGCCTCCGGCCTGCGCCGCGGGACGTATAGTCCCGATGAGGACGAGATCATCGAACCGGTCGTCCTGCGCCTGAGCCGGGTGTTGGAAATGATCCGCCGCGGTCGCCTTCGCGATTCCAAGACCATCGTCGGCCTGTTGGCTTTCTCGCGGTGGATGAAAAAGAGCTGAACTTCGGGCGAAGGGAATTGTAAAATGGGCTTGTTCAGTCGCTTGAAAGGATATGGGATGAATCGGACCAAAGGATTGCATGCTCGGGTTTTTCAAATCAAAACCGCTGAGGCTCCGCTGAAATCATGTGGGGACGACGACAATGGGACCGTCATTCCCGCGCGTTTTATGCGGGGATTCAGAAAGGGGGAGGTCCGGGGGGGCCGGCGTGTGATGTCCTTCACTGGGAAATGCGGGCTGGCCCTATTTTTCGCCATGGCGGTTTCTCCGGTTTTCGCGGCCGTCGCCGGGGACATTATCATTAATGAGATCATGTATAACGATTACGGTTCGGGAACGGACTGGATCGAAATATACAACAGTTCCACCTCGAATATCGATTTGACGGGATGGAAAGTTTGGGATGGCGACGGCACCACTTGGCATGGCCTGACATTTACTCAGGGAGGTTCGACCATTTCGGCGGGCGGATACGCTATTGTTGCCGAAAATGCCACCACTTTTTTATCGGGCCATGCGGCTTCTGCCGGTGTCGGGAGTTGGATCGTCATCGATTCGGGTGGTCTGACGTTGGGTCAGTCCGGCACCGATACGGTTGCTCTCAGCACGGCGGGGACGGGGTCGACCGTGATCAGTTCCGTTACTTATGGGGTCGCGTCTCCCTGGCCGACCGGGGTGGAGGGATATTCGATCGAGCGGAAGGTTTTTGCCGGGACGGACAGCGATCCGACCAACTGGGTGTTGGGTCCTTCCAGCGGCACTCCGGCGGCTTTGAATGTTTCCGGGGGCGGCAGCGCCGTGACAACGGAAATCAGCTGCATCAACGGGGTCGATGACGACGGCGATGGAATGGTGGACTGCGCCGACGGCGATTGCGCCGCGGACACGGCCTGCGTTGTTCCAGGGGCCACCAATTCCACCGCCAAGGTTTTGGAAGTGGACGATTCCCGCAACCCCTTCTCGCCCTACGACAAAGATTCCGCCTACCGCCTCGGCCGCATCCTCTTCAACGTCTACGCCGCCGACGTCATCAAGACCATCCGTATCGTGAACGTCCGGGGCGAATCCGTCCGCATGCTCATCAACAACGACATGGGCCCGTCCAACGCCTCCTATACCGGCGTGGCGGGGGGGCTGGTCACCTGGGACGGCCGGGACGACGAGGGGAACCTGGTGCCGGTGGGCATCTATATCGTTTTCCTCGAAGGGGTCAATCCGGGCACGGGAGACCGCGTCACCGCCCGAGACACCATCGCGGTGGGAAGACCGTTCTGAAAACGGTTTAAAGTTGAAAGTTTAAGGTTTAATGGGGAAAGACGGAGGAGTCAGTTTAAAATTGGAAGTGAAAAGTCAAAAGGGGGAAGCAAGAAGAATAGCGTAAAGGCAATGTATGGTCACGCAGAGCGATGGCGAATTTGATTTTGAAAGACTCGACGTTTATCAGAGAGCTGTCAGTTTCACTAACGATCTTTTCCGATTCTGTAATAACCTGCCGTTTAAAGTGCAAAGTTCTTTGGGGGATCAATTAAGGCGCGCATCATTGTCGGTTTGCAATAATATTGCAGAAGGCAGTGATAAGGCGAGTTCGAAAGAAAAAATTGTGTTTTATAATTACGCGCTCAGCTCGATGAGAGAATGCGTGCCTTGTATGACGGTTGCATTCGACCAAAATCTTCTTTCTGGCGAGAAGTTGAATGAATTTCGTGAAAAATGTCTGATTATTTGCCGTATGTTAAAACGTTTAATTCAATCTGTTGAAAGGAGGGGGAAGTGAAGCCAATTAAAATTCCTCAAAAGTATTCACTCGCTTTGCTTGTCTCCCTTCAACTTTTAACCTTTAACATTAAACTTCTGCATGCTTCTTTCGAGGAAAAGCCCGTTTCCGCCCGCGCCGCGGGCATGGGCGAGGCCATGGCCGCCGTTTCCGGCGATGCCAACAGTTTTTTCTACAACCCCGCCGGGTTCCGTTTCTCCCAACACAAGGAATTGCTGACCAACTACACCCGCCTTTTCGACGTGCCGGACCTGCCTTACCAGAATTTCGCCGTGGGCCTGCCGACCCAGAAATACGGGGCGTGGGGCCTGGCCTACGGCCAGTTCGGGCCGAGCGAATACCGCGAGCAGGAGTTCCTTCTGTCGCACAGCGTCCTTTTGAGTCCCGCCGCCGCTTTCGGGTATTCCATCCGCCGCGAGGGACTGAAACTGAAACGGTACGGTTCCACCGCCGCGTGGGGGTTGGACTTGGGCGTTGTGGGCCAGCTTCATCCGAAGGTGAAGGGCGGTTTTGCCGTCAAGAATTTGAACCATCCCAACTACGGGAGTTCCTCCGAGGGGCCGTCGCAGGAGATGCGTGCCGGGGTGGCGTTCAAGGCGTTGCCGGGTTTCTTGACCTCTTTCGACGCGGTGAAACCGGCCGAGGGGGCGCTTTCCTACCGCGGCGGCGAGGAGATTCAGATCTCCCGCGTGTTGGCGCTTCGGTTCGGTGTGGAGACGGCCCCGAACCGTTTTTCCGGCGGGCTGGGCCTGCGTTTCAAGATTTTCCATCTCGACTACGCCTTCCTGACGCACCCTTTCCTGCACGACCAGCAGCACGTGACGCTGTCTTTGTGGTGGGGCGGCGAAGAGGAACTCCAGGTGGCGGAGGCGGCTCCCAAGGCCCGCCGGGCGAAGAAGAAAGCCCTGCCGAAGAAACTCATGGAGGGGTCCGCCCAGAAGGTGGATATCAACGCGGCTTCCGCGGAGGAATTGCAGGCATTGCCGGGCATCGGCGGCACCATGGCGGAACGGATCGTGGAGTATCGCCAGCAGAAGGGGCGGTTTCAACGGGACACGGACCTGTTGAACGTCCCCCAGTTCCAGCGGCGCATTTTTATCCGTGTGCGGCCTTATCTTATCGTCGGGCCGGGCGATGGGAAATCGGCGGTCCCGGTCCCCGAACCGTCCCCGGCCGTTGTTCCTCCGCCGGCCCCGGAGCCGGCCCCGGTTGAGGAGGAAATGCCGGAAGAGGAACCGGAACAGCCGGCGGAAGAGGAAGAAAAACCCGCTCCGGCGGCCGTTCCCGCGCCGGTGCCGGCGCCCGCCTCGCCGCCTGTGTTGCCTTCGTCGCCGCCGGCCCCGGAACCCGTGCCGTCCCCGGCCGTCCCCGTTGAGCCCGCGCCGCCGGCGGAGGAAGTTCCCGCTTCCGAACCGGAGACCCGCGCCGCTCCCACGGGGGGATTGGATGTCAACTCGGCCTCGGCCGCTCAACTGGAGCGGATCGGTTTTTCGTCCGTGCAGGCAAAAAACATCGTGCGCTATCGCCAACGGAAGGGTTCGTTTTCGTCGGTGAACGACCTTCGCAACGTGCCGGGGGTCTCCGGCCGGACCTTGGACGCCGTGCGCGGACGCCTCTCCGCGGAGTAACAAGAGCCCTGTGCGGAAAGCAGGAGACCTGTTCTTGCCCCCGCCCCGCCGTTTCCATTCCAGCGGTTTTGCGTGTTTGTGGGCCGCCGGCCTCCTGGCCGGTTTTTCCGTCTTTTCCGCCGCCGAGGAGATGGAGTCGGCCGGAGAAGTGACGGACCCGCCGGCTCTTTCGGAACCGGTCCGCGCCTCGTCCGCCCCGCCCGTGGATCTGCCGCCTTCCTTGGACGAAGACCAGGACAGCGAAGAAGGGGCCTCTGTGGACACCGGTCAAAAGGGGGACGAGGATCCCTTGACGGAACTCTCGGAACATCCCCTCGATCTGAACAAGGCAAAGATCGACGACCTCATCGTTTTGCCCGGGGTGGACCGCCCCATGGCCCAGAACATCGTGCGGGAACGGCGCCGCCGCAAGAGGTTCAATGCCGTGGATGAACTCACCGACGTTTCCGGTATCGACGTGGCGTTTTTGGAACGGATACGGGAGTACATCGTGGTGGAACCGCTGATTGAAAAAGGGAAACGCGCGTTTTTCTCCGGCGACACGCGCGCCCGCATGCGCAACGTGAACCCGCGCGGCTCGTCTTTCTTCAACACCCCTTCGCAGTTCCAGAACAACACCTACGTCTACAACCGCACCCGGATGCGCTTCGGGGAACAGTCCCAGGCGGGGTGGCTGGCCAAGCGGCCCAGCGTGGGGATGCCGCTCACGCCGGAAAACAATCAGCGGCTGTCCCTGTTCAAGTTTTCCGTCCAGGAATCCGACGCGGGGTGGTTCGATAAGGTCGTCATCGGCAACTACACGCTCTGTCACGGGCAGGGCCTCATTTTTTACGACGGGCTCGGCGAATACGTGCGGCCGGCCAAGGTGAAGGCCCGAGGCGCCAAACAGGATTTCACCAGCGGCGCCAACGAATACCACAAGGGCGTGGTGGTGGACGGCCGCGTCGGGTTTTTCGACCTGGAGGCCTTCGTTTCCCAGAAGGATCTGGATTTCGAGGTCGACTCCGCCAGCGGCGTGGTGAAGGCCGACATCAACTCTCTGCGCCAGGGGCTCGGCGACCTGCAGGACGAGGAGGCCGTCGTGAACAACGACACCGTGACGGAACGCCTCTACGGCGGCCGGGTGGCCTGCGCTCTCCCCGGCAACACCAAGGTCGGCGCGACAGCCTACGAATCCCATTACAGCAAGGTGTTCAGGTCCGATCGCACCACCTACAGCGACGCGCATATCTTCCAAGGGAACAAGAATGTCATGGCCGGCGTGGATTTCGATTCGTTTTATAAGAGCCTCAACCTGTACGGCGAAGCCGCCCGGTCCCGCTCCAGCGGGCCCGGCATGCCGCACAAGACCGGCACGGCGTGGACCGTCACCCCCATGCTGCGGCTGACGCCGTTCGTTCTTTGGAGCAGTTTTTTCGACTACGACGCGGATTTCTTCACCCGGCACGGCAAGGGCGTTTCTTTCGCTATCGTGGGGGCTCCGGAAGAACTGACCACCAACCAGCGGGGCGTGCAGATGGGACTGGAATACCGCGGGAAAAAATACACCAACCGCACGAACTACTACATCGCCACGTTCCCCGACGCCATGGGGAACGGCGACAACAGCGATCCCGTCCAGGCCTCCCAGGGGCGGCAAATCTATTTCGAGAACCTCTATAAGGTGACGCGGCCGGTCGAACTTTACTTCCGTTGGCAGCGCACGGAGCAGGATTTTTTTCCGACGTTGGAACTTAACGGCGCCAGCACCGGCCGCCGCCGGCAGTTGCTGAAAGACGTCCAGAAATTCCGCTATCAGGTCACCTGGACCGCCTCGTCGCAGGTGCGGTATCGGGTGCGCTATGAAACGCGCTATGAGGACGTCCCGGAATACCCGACCCGGGCCTTCGGCCACCTGGTGATGGGGGACGTCAAGTATAAGCCCACGCGCGATCTGACGCTGAACGCCCGCGTCTATTTCTTCGATTCGCCGACGGCCAGCCTGACCACCGGCGTGGAGGAGATCTGGGACAAGACCGTGTATTACCGTCTCGCCGGCGCCATGAACAGTTTGAAGGGCGATCCGGGTACCCGGTTCTATTTGATCGCCAAACAGCGGTTGGGGCGGGACTTGTCGGTCTGGATGAAATACGATGTCAATTACCGGCCCGGAAAAACGAGGAGCATCGAAAGGACCGTGTCGGATCAGGAAAGCGCGGCGTTCGGCTCCACCCGGCAGGGGTTTCATATGCAGGTGGACTACAAATGGGGCAACTCCGGCCGGTTGAAGGAAGACACGGAATACCGGACGCTTTCCGACGAGTTCACGTCCCAGGAATGAACGCGGAGCGGATTTGAACGGTTGTTTGCGTAAAAAAAAATTCGAGGTGCGGCTGTGAAAAGACGAACACTTTTGGTTTTGACGATGACGGCGGCCCTGTCCGGCGCGGGCCGGCTGTGGGGGGAGACGTATCTGGGCGTCCGGGAGTTCGGCGACGCCGTTTGCGGCGCCGGCGCGCGCAGCGTGGCCATGGGGTCCACCGGCCTGGCCCGCGCCCGTCAGGCGGCGGTGTTCCGCATGAACCCGGCGGTGTTGAACGATCTGGAGAAACGGGAGATCTCCGTGACGCCCGGCCCGGTGTTCGTGACGGAAAAATTCGTGGAGGCTTCCAGCGAGACCCGCTTCCGCAATCAAGAGGAACTGCAGATCAATGAAGTGACGGTGGCGTTGCCGTTGAAATCGAACCGGTTGTGGTTCGCCGTGGGGGCGTCGCCCGCGTACGATTTCAATTACGAGGAAGCCTATACGCTCTATTCGAGCACCGGGTCGCCTTCCTCGGACATCCGGCTGAAGGATTCGGGGGTGTTGTGGGCGGTGACCCCGGCGATTTCCGTCGGCCTTTCCGACACGTTCTCGTTGGGGGTCGCCTATGATTTCTGGACGGGACAGGAGAAGCTCGGGGTGACGAGGTTCCAGTATAACGCCGCCTACGCGGTGGATTCCCACGAAAAAGCCGATTACAGCGGCGGGGCGGCGCGCGTGGGGTTCCGCTGGAAAGCCTCGGATAAGTTCAGTTTTGGGGCGATGTATCAGCCTTCCGGAAAACTGACGCGCGATTTCGATTTCATCAACTCCACCGCCCCGGAAAAAAACCGATCGGGGAGCGACACGTGGGACATGCCGGCGCAATGGGGGTTCGGGATTTCTTATTTCCTCGAGGGAGAGCACGCCACCGAGGCGGTGATGGAGGTGCGCCAGACCCTGTGGGGGGCCGTCAAGGTGGACGGCCAAAAGGTGAACAAGCTTGCCGCCACGAAACCGATATTCCAGGAGACATCCGGTTACATGTTTTCCGGCGCGGGCGCTGTGCCGCTCGCGCCGCGGAGTTACAGCGACGTGACGGAGATCCGCGTGGGGGTGGAACATACGCTGACCGAGCAGTGGCAGATCCGGTTCGGGTTTCATCACCTGCCGTATTTCGCCGACCGCACCGTGGAGGCCACCTACTTCACCGGCGGCGCGGGGTTCCAGCCGAACGAAAGCTGGGCCTGGTCTCTCGCCGGCGAGTTCGGCAAGCGGGATTTCAAGGGGGAGAACCTGTTTTTCGACGTGACCCGCCGCGTGGATGAGACGTTCCGGCGGTTCCTTTTGACGGGAAGTTTCCGGTGGTAACCGTAGAAAAAGTTAAAAGTGAAAGGTTGAAAGTTTAAAGAAAAAAACGGGTTTTAAAAGACGGTTTGAAAATCAAAAGTTGAAGTTTTGGGATTGAAAAGGTGAATGATAGTGGGGAAAAAGTTAAGAGTTGAAAACATAAAGGGTAAAGAAAAAACGTTCGGAGGCGTATTCGCCGTGCGCTTGTCCGGCTGCTTTAAACTTTTAACTTTTAACTTTAAGCTCGCCGTGGTCGGGACAGCGCTTTTAGCGTTCAACGTTAAACCGGCTTCCGCCGCCGTGGTGCTCAACGAGGTCGTATACGACCCCAGCGGGTCCGACACGGGGTTGGAGTGGATTGAGCTTTATAACAACGGTTCGTCGGCGGTGGACCTGGCGGGGTGGACGATTCAGCTCGATCAGAACGGCGTCTGGACGGACACGACCACGTCGGTGTCGGCGACGTTGGCCGGGCTCATCGCCCCGCAGTCTTTTTTCCTCATCGAGGACACGCAGGATGCCTCCAAACAGCCGGCCGATCTTTTGTTGCCGGTGGGAGACACGCTCGGCATGGGCAACGCCAGCTCCAAGGCCGAAGGGCTGCGTCTGTTGAACGCCGCCGGCGCGGAGGTGGACCGGCTGGTATACGGTTCCCCCGATTCGGACGGCATCGGCGCCGAGGGGGGGGCGGGCGCGGAGGCGCCCAACAGCACCTCCGGAGGCTCGTTGGCCCGCGTGTCCGACGGAAGAGACACGCAGAACAATTTCGCGGATTTCCAGTCGGATCCCAGCCCGACCCCGCGCGAACCGAACGACCCGTCCGGGCTGGTGAGAACGGATTACAGCGGCACCATCAGCTACCCCAACCCGTTTTTCCCGCGGGTCCACGGCACCGTCACGCTGAGCACGCCGGAACGGATCATGGGCCCGTTGCGGGACATCCGCATCTACGACGAGACCGGCGAGCTGGTGCGCCTCCTTCAGGCGCCCCAATGGGACGGACGGAACGACGACGGCGAATTCGTGGCTTCCGGGTTGTATTTCTACGTGGTGCAGACGGAGCTCGGGAAATCGCGCGGGAAGGTAAC
Organism: Elusimicrobiota bacterium; assembly: GCA_022703335.1. Classification (GTDB taxonomy): domain Bacteria; phylum Elusimicrobiota; class Elusimicrobia; order FEN-1173; family FEN-1173; genus JAKLDV01. The sequence goes on along the minus strand of JAKLDV010000086.1, from coordinate 1,417 downwards.
TTTAATACGGTGAATGGTGAAGTGGTGAATAGCGAAATGGAAAAGACGGAAATGAAGAGAAAGCCGAAGAGGATCGGCCGAAGGTCGTTTTTTTATTTTTCACCATCCCACCGTTTTTTTATTTTTCTGTTCACCATTTCACTGTTCCACTGTTCCGCCGCCCCGCTCTGGGCCGGCAAGCGGATCCTCAAACAGGGGCAGACGGCGGCCGCGTTCTTGAAGGTGCCGGTGTCGGCCCGGGCGGTGGGGGTGGGAGAGGCCTTCGTGGGTTTCGGCGACGACGTGTCGGTGCTGCAATACAACCCGGCGGGGATCGCCGCCCTCCCGTCTTTCCATATGACGATGTCTCATGCGCTGTATTTTCAAGAGACCGCTCTGTCGTCTCTGGAGGCCGCGGTGCCGTGGGGCCGTTCGGCGTTGGGGGTGACCTACCGCCAGTTCGTGGCCGACGACGACGCGCGGGACGTCACGGGCCGAAGGGACGGAGACATCGAGCATAAGGACATGGCGGTGGGGCTCGCGTATTCCCGGCGGTTCGGCCGGCGCGGGGCGGTCGGGGTCGCCGTGAAGAACGCGGCGCGGAAGATCGACCGCTCCGGCAGCGCGACGGTCCGAACCGATTTTTCCGTGGAACAGAGCGTGTGGATGGGGGACGCGGGATTGTTTTTGGCTCTGCCTTCCCGGGGGACCCTCGGGTTTGCCGTCCAGAACATCGGATCGGGGGCGGCTTTCGAATACAGCGGCGACGTTGCGGGGAGCCCTTTCGGCCCGAAGACGACGGGGGCGCGGGAGGCGCTTCCGTTGGTGGTGCGTTTGGGCGGACTTCATCCCGTGGGGCGCTTCGGTTTCGCCTGGGAGGCCGATCTGCCGCGCGATAATCGCGTCATTGCCGCCGTGGGGGCGGAATATCCGGTGACGAAATTCTTTTCGTTGCGAGGCGGCTTCCGCTATCAGCGGTACATCGATTTTTCGCTCGGCCTCGGCGTTTCAAAAAGTTTTTTCAGCGTGGATTACGCTTTTTCTCCGCGGGTGGATCTGGGCACTCTCCACCGCGCCACCGTCGGGATCCGCTTCTAGGCAAAATGGACCAACTGACCAAAATCTTCCTCCTGATGCTTTTCGGCTCCATCCTGGCCGGCGCCATCATCGTGGCCGTCAAACCGGATTACCGCGTCGACGTCATCCTGCGTTCCAATTCCCAGTATTTTGCCCAGGTCGAGATCGCCGGAAATACGGTCGAAGATCCTGCGAAACCGGCGGAAGAGAACGTTCCGGAAGACTAACATGGATAAAGCGGCCCGAACGAGACTTATCATGGCCTTTTGCTATGCGCTGATCGTGGGTGTGGCGTTTTCCATGGGTTATTTCTCCGAGGTTCCCGCGTACCGGCCTTTGGCCTCCCTGTTGCCCTTCCTGC
>JAKLDV010000085.1 GCA_022703335.1 Elusimicrobiota bacterium | reverse complement strand
CTCCGACGGCGTCTTTGGAAGATATCGAGCAGGCGCTCATTGCGAAAGGATTGGACGGTTTGAGGGCCACCTTGGCCGAGGCGGGACTCTCGGCCGATCAAATAGAGCCGCTGCTGGGCTTCTTGAAAGCGGGGAGCATTGACTGGAGGAACGGCTCATTTTCCGTCGGCCGTGCGGCGGACGGCAGCACGCTCATCAACATGTCCCTCGAATTCAGGGACGCCTCCGGGAAGAACCTGGGGAATTTCGTGATCGGTTTTGACGCGGACAAGGGGGGATTCGGTTATTATTGGGCGGACCTTCCCATGGACGATGCCCGCGTGCAGGCCTTGCTCAGCGGCATGTTGGGTTTTGACATTGCCGGCTTATCGCCCGAAGAGCTGGCCGGACTGATCCAGGAAAACGACGAGTTTGCGGCGTTCCTCGTGCAGGTCCTGGGCCTGAAAGACGTGGACGCTTTGCGGGCGCTGGATCCGACGACCCTGCAGAATAAACTCTTAAATGCGGTGGATACATTGGCTCAGGCCGCCCAGGGCGGGGACACGGCGGCCGCCGCGCAACTGGCTCAATTGGCGAATTATGTCGGCGTCAACATCGTGGATTTCGAACGTCTGCGTTCGGCCTTGAGTGCCGCTCTCGGAGACTTGTCGACCGTCCTGGATTCCCTGGACATGAATCAGCTCAAGGCGATCGCCGGCCTCCTGAGCATCGGGGATTATGACAAACTGACGCCGGACGCATTGAAAGAGGCCATCCTCGGGGCCGTGACGGCCGACGGTTTCAGTCTGGACGCTCTGGCGGACGGTAGTATCCAGCGCTTGGCGGCCCTTCTCCTTCCGGGATACAATCCCGGCGATTATCTCATCGGCATCGCCGCCATAAAAACCCGGTTGACCTCCGCCATCCTCCAAAACGATTTGACCCTCCTGGCTCAAAGGGACGATGCTTTCGCCGGGTTCCTGGCCAAACTCCTCAACACGGATGTGGCGTCGGTGCGTGCCATGTCCGGTCCGGCCCTCAAAGACGCCGTGTTGCAGGCGTTGGACGGGATGACGGCCGAGCAGGCGGCCGTACTTTTGGGGGACGAGGCGGTGTCTTCCTTCGTGACAGCCATGGTGGGGGTGGTTCCCGCGAACGCGACCGACCAGGATAAACTGAAGTACATCATGGGATCGTTCGCCGTCTATTTGGGCGTCACGGTGACGGACATCCAGCAACTCCGGAGCGATTTGTCCAATTTTATATCGGGGCGGGTGGATGCCTATATCAGCGATCTGGTGACCAAAGCCAAATTCAACGACCCGTCCGCCATCCAGAAACTGCAGGATCTGGCGTCCGTGCTGGGCGTTGACGACATCGAGACGCTGATCAAGGATAAAAAGTTCGACCAGCTGGGCAGCGCCGTGAAGGCGGCCTTGCATGATTCCAACCGCATCGCCGGTTTGGATGACGACGAATTACAGACACTGGCAGGCCTTTTGGAAATGCCGCTTCCGTTGCAGGGTCTCTCCGAAGTCCGGACGGCCCTGCGCGGCCGGATCGCCGCTTTGACTTCGAAACTGGCGGGCGAAGTGATGGATGACATGGACTTCGGCGGGCTGTTGGGGGATTTCTTGAAAGACGTCCTCTCCAACGGTGGTCGGCTGGATTTTTCCGAAGGGAAACTGACGTTGGGGACCGGCGCCGACGGAAAAATGATCTTCAGCGCCTTGACGCCCATTTACGACGCCTCCGGCCGGAAGATCGGGGACTTCGTCATCGGGTGGGATTCCAAGAACGTCGGTTTCTCTTACGCCGTCAAGTTCGAACTGGACCATCCGGCGGTCCGGGCGTTCTTGTTCGACCTGTTCGACGTCAACAGCTTCGAGGAATTGGAGCAGGTGTTGAAAGATGCGTTGGCCGAGCAGACGTTTACCTACCGCGATGCCACCGGACAGCACACCATCAATTTCGCTCAGCTGTTGACCTTGTTGGGGGGTGACATCGATTTCAGCGAAGGCGAGCTGGTCATCGGCGTCGACGGGGATGGAGAACAGGTTTTCAGCGTGAGCTTTGAGATGGTCCGGGACGGGATGCGGATCGGGACGTACAACGTGCAATACGATGGAGACGAGGGCGGGTTGTCCTATACGGCCGTTTTTGAAGGAACCGTTCCGGTGGTTCGAAATTTCCTGAACAAACTTGTCCCGCTGGGGACATCTTCGCCGATCCCTTTCGGGCGGATCGATCGCAACAACGCCCAGTTCATGATCGGGAAATCCGCCGGCGGGGACGCCTTTTGGCGCATCGTCTACACCCTCGTGGACGATCAGGGACATAAGGTGGGGCGTTATGTGGTGGGCATGTCGGGGAACAAAGTGGATTCCTACGCGAGCTACGATCTTTCCAATCCCTATGTGCAGGAGGCCATCGCGGCGGGCCGCCTGAATCCGCCTTCGCCCACTCAGCCGGAAGTCGGCGAGCTGGACATGACCTCCGGCACCTACATCGTGGGCGTGTCGGGCGGGGAAACCGTCGACAGGGTCACCTACAACATCATCGATCCGTCGACAGGAGAAGTCATCGGGGCCCGAACCGACGGTCGGACCCTGACCGAGACCCAGGGGTGGCAGCCGGATCATTATTCTTCCTACGACCTTTCCAAATCGCTCGTTCAACAGGCGATTTCCAGCGGGATCCTGAAGCCGCCCGCCTCCAATATCGGTTTCGCTTATGGAAACATCCCGCCGCCTCCGCCGGACCGTCCTCGCCCGGACGATTTTCTCAACCGGCAGGCTCGTTGGGGAGAGGGCGAGGGTGATTATTTCGATCAGGAGGCCTACGCCGCCGCCATGGAGTCATACCAGGAGGCCGTGGCCGCGTGGGAGGCGAAATATCACATGTCCGCCTCGGCTTGGGAGGCGCGTTACGGCGACGCCTGGCGCCGGCAGCAGGGGAGCGGCGGCGAACCGCCGGTGGACATGGACGCCGGCATCGGCGTTGAAAAAGAGGACGAGGGAACTTATACCGTCGGTGTGATGGCCGGCAAGGCCGTGAATTTCGTCGTAAGGAACATCTACGATTTCCGTGGAAACAAGATCGGCACCCATACCTTCGGCATCCTCAAAGGCAAGCTGAATAATTTCAGGACCTATAACCTGAAGAGCGCCTTCGTGCAAAGAGCCATTTTGTCGGGACAGCTGCGGATGCCCACGTCGGGGCCGGCGCAGCAGGCGGGCCCCGGGGGCGTGGTGCCGCCCAAGCCCCCGGCGAAACCTGAGTTTCGTCTGCCCAAGTCGTTTTTCTCCGAAGACGCCTGGGAAGCCGCTTATACCGCCTATGAGAAAAAGCTGGAGGACTGGAGGGCGTCTATCCAGGAATGGGAACGTCTTTACGGAATGAGGGCGTCGGATTGGGAGGGGCTCTATGGGGCTTCCGTCCAGGGCGACGGGAAAATCCCCGCCGGACACATCAACACCTCGGCGGCGCCGATCGGCGACAATATCGAGGGAACCTACACCGTCGGGATCGTGGACGGCGTCTCTACCGCCATCATGGAATGGGACGTAATCGACGACCGTGGTTTCACCGTCGAACATCATGAGCGCGGCTGGAAAGACGGCAGCGGGGCTTTCGCCCTCGATCGATACGGCTACAGCCATGACGAATTCGGCCGGGTCACGGGATACACCGAACACGGTTGGAACGAGGGCAACGGGTACTATGAGGATATCCGGAGCAACATCGGATACGACGCCTACGGTCGTGTGTATTCCTACGACCAGATCTATTCCCGCAACGGCGGCGAACCCGCCCGCGCCCACGTTTCGGCGATCCTTTATGACAGCAAGGGACGGGAAATATCGAAGACGATAAGCGTCACCTGGACCAATTCACATTACGGGCTCATCCCGGGCCTTTCCGACGGAAAACACACCAGCACGGACAAGGACGGGAAAAGCAACCAGGCCGGGGGGTGGATCAACGGCAGCGCCACCGTCACCATCTCGTACAAATACAACGAGAGCAACCAGGTCGTGGACGTCCGCGTCGCCGGCACCGTCAACGCCTCCAACCCGGCGTTGGCCGGCAAAAAGGGGTATTCGACACACTTTAATTTCAGTTACCACCAATACAATATGCAATACGACCAGTTCGGCCGGCTGGTCTCCTACACCACCACCGTCACCGAGCCGGGGGTGATGCACAAGAGCGGCAAGGGCGGCGGAGAATACGTGGGGCAGAAGACCACCACCTCCACGACCACTTTGTCCGATTTCGACCAGTACGGCCGCCCCCATTCGACCTACACCTCCTATCGCAGTTCCGACGGGAGTTGGGGTTGGAGCCGCATCACGAACATGGTGTACAACAATCTGGGCTTGGTGGTTTCCCAACATGAAGACTATTACAGTTACACCGCCAACGTCGCCAAAAATACCGACCAGACCGTTAGAGGCTCCAAGGACGTAACGTTCGCCTACGACGCACTCAATCAACTCATTTCCACTCGCGACAGCAACGTTCACGAGACCAGCAGCACCGAACAGCGCGGTTGCACGAAATTCATGAATTCGTGGATCGGGAAGGTCATCAAGCTGGTGATCGACATCGTGCTGACCATGACGGGGGTGGGGATACTCGTCGTTTTCGCCATCAATTTCCTCTGGACCTACATCGCCACGGGCAGCCTCAAGATGGCCCTCATCGCCGGGGTCATGTCGGCCGCCACGGCCGGGGTGGGGGCCTCGGGGCTCGACACCTGGGTCAAAGTGATTCTCAACGCCACCATCGCGGTGTGCGGCACCTATCTGGCCACGGGCAGTTGGAAGGCGGCGTTGGGGGCGGGGCTCGGGGCGGCGGTCGGCACGGCGCTTTCTTCCAGCATCGGCGGAACCACGGGGGCCATCGTGGGCGGCGTTGTGGGCGGGGCGGTGGCGTTCGGGGTCACCTATGCGCTCACCGGCAGTACGCGAATGGCCATCATCGCCGCGTTGAACGCCGCCATTGTGGTGATCGCCGATCTTTTCAGGGAGACGGGGAAAGATTCCGGCGGTTTGTTTAAAACGGATGTTGGGAAGCAGGTCGGCGGGATCGGCACCTTCTTCAAGGAACTTTTCAAGTCAACATCCGGCGCTCAGTTCCAGACGTTCATGAAGGAGTTCATCCGGGGCGTCATCAGCATCACCGTCGAACAACTCCTGCCGCAAGACCTGAAGTTTATGGCCACCGCCCTCGGCGCCCTCGTCTCGGCCGCCGTCGGGAAGATGTTGGTCTCCATGGGCGGCGATGCTGCGAAAATCGGCCTGGGCTTGATGGGAGGGAAGGAAATTTCCTGGGGAGGCATCATAAAAGACATGGCCAAACAGACCAGTGTGGCGGTGGTGGGCTGGGCGGCCGGGAAGTGGCTGGGCGCGGGCAAAAAGGAGGGGGACAATTCGTTCCTGGTGCCGATCATCACCAGCCTGGCCTCGGCCGTCCTCTCCGGGGAAAAACTGACTTTCAAGTATCTGGCGCATATGCTCGCGGGGGGCCTCGTGAAGGCGATGGCGGAGTACAACATCGTGCAGATGCAAAACCTGTTCCCGGAGATTGCGCTGAATTCATCCATTAATTCCATGTTCGGCGATTGGATGAGGGCTCCCGCCAACGTGATCTCTTCCGGCCTGGAGAAGGGGGCTATCCTTAAAGGGGACACGGTGATCGTGCTGAGGCCGGAATCGGAGGTCACCTTGCCGGGCGGGGAGACTCTGGTGTTCAGCGAAGAGGGGGAATATGAATTGCCGCTCGATTCGGAGGGGAGACTCGATGCGGAAAGCCAGGGGCGTTCCTCCGATGGCCGAACGATCGCGGCGGTGGTGCGGAAAGGAGACAAAGAGGTTCTGGTGTTTTCGAGTGAATTTGAAAGGGGCGTCGAAGAAGGCTCCTTGGAGGTCACGGAGGAGGCGCAGGAAGCGCCCATGTCCTCCGTCGGCCAGGCGGCCGGCCAATCCGTCGAAACGGCGGAGGAATCGGCGGGCGAGAAGAAGGCCGCGCCGGCGGCCGGCTCGGCTACGGAAGGCGAGGGAGGGACGCGCAAATGGACCGTGCAGGGAACGCTCTCGGGGGGGCAGGAGTTCCGGATGGAATTCTTTACGACCAATCAAAAAATCGTTCAACAACAGTTTTTTGTGGCGACAACGGACTTCAGTTCCGTGGAAGCGGTTTTCATCTATAACCAGCAATCACAGAAGTTCGAGGCCTATCACGAAAATCAGAAGTTCAACGTCTATTTCAACAATCAAAAACTGGAGGTGCAGGTGGGCCGGGGAGACGACGGCAAACTACACCTCTATCTGACGGTTTCCCGGGATGAGATGGCGATCCAGTTGAAGGAAACTTTCGGGCAGGACTTCGACACGAAACAATTCTTTGCGGCCATCGATGAGTTGTTGGCGCCCGGGGCTTTGGATAAGGGCATCATGCTGCAGGTCGATTTTAATGCCAATGGGGAAATGGAATTGTCGTTTACCGCTAAATTTTCCGACCTCAGCAAGACCGCTCAGGCGGTGTTGAAGGCGTTCAACGCGGTGAATGCCGAAGGGAATCCGTTGAGCCTGGACGATAAGGTCAAGATCGTTTATCGCGACGGCAAGGCGTATATGGATTTCAACTTCAAATCTTCCGCCGCCGACATCAAAGCCGCGCTCAGTCAACTGGTGGATCAGGGGGTCTATACCAAGGAGGAGGCGGCGAAGGTTCAGGAGCACCTCGATACCTATCTGCAACAGGATTCAAAGGCCCTCCTCGACGGGCATGCCCAATTAACGGTGAAAGGCGAAGGAATCATCGAATTAAAGGTCAATGCGTCCAATCTCACGGCGCTCTCCAAGGAGGCTCAGACCTGGCTTCGGGAGGCCGGGACGAACGAGGCCAAGCTTGTTTTTACCATGGCGCGCGACAAGGCCGGCAAATTGACGGTCCAGTCGCACATGGAGTTCAAGGTCGCCTCCGAAAATAAAGCCACCTTTTTTAAGTTTTTGGCGAGCCAGGATAACGCCGCGGTGAACAAGGTGGCGGACTTGTTCGGAAAAACTTTCGGCGTCTCCAATTTGTTGGAGGATGCCCAGAATATCCTGTCCGGCGTCGATCTGGAGATCGAGGCGGATCTTCAGGCCATGGCGGGCAAAGACGGGACAAAGAAGGATGATCCGCTGAAGATCAAGGCGGAATTGCTGTTGAATGTTCTCTTGCAGCGGATTCAGGCCGGAGTTCCCATCAACGTCAACGATGCCCTCTTTAAGACCATGGTGGACGCCAAGCTGGGGGATGCCAAGATCAAACTGGTGTTCAGCGCCGCCGCCGACCAGCCGATCCTGGAGGACGCGAAATTCAGCTCCTCCGCGCTTCCCATGCTGATCGCCAAATGCCCTCCGAACAGCGAGCTCCATCAGACCCTGGCGGGGATGCGGAAATTCTCGCAGGGGAAAACCCAGACGATAGAAATGCACCGGGGGACGGACGGCAAGCAGAGGTTCTTCGTCTCCCTGGATGTGTCGGAGTTGCCCGCCGGGGTTTCGGTCGATTCGAAGGGGCCCATGCCGACGCATGGTCCCGTCAGGCTTATGTGGACGGCCGGCGCGCAACGGCCTGTTCTCGCCGCGGGCGGCCAAGTCGCATTGCATAAGGAAGTGGTCATGAAGGATTTCCGGCTCTTCGAGGGGATGGCCGGGGCCCCGCTTCAGGAAATAAAAGTGAAAGTCACCGAAATCGTTTTAGGGCGGGATCGCTTGGGTCGCGACGTTATTCAGTTCATCTTGGCGGAGCCGTTCGCGGAGGGGCTTCCCAGGGAAGATCAAACGGTCTCCGGACAGGGGAACCTGGCGGTCAACGGCTTTAAAGGAGAGACGAAGGCGAAGATCTTGGGAGTCACGACGATCATCGCCACCCGGGACGGCAAGGAATCTTGGGGGGCGGGCTATCGGCTCCGTCTTTCGGGGGATATGGAGCTCTCGCGGGAGACGGAAGGATACAAATACCGAGTTCTCCAAGGCGCCGTGGTCGAACTCATGGGCGGCAATATCGGCGTTGTCGACGGAAATGTTCGATACGAAGCTACCCGTGCGACGGAAATCAGGATGGCCAATGGCTCCACGTTGATGTTAAAGAAGGCCGGTGATTTTGTGGAGATGGGGGCCCACGGAATCACGGATTGCACGGCGGGGACGGTGATCCGGGCGGCCGACGGTAAATCCCAACAGATATTGTTGGGCCGGGAAGGGGATTCCAGTGCGATGAGAGTCCGTTATGAGTCCATTGGGAATCAAACGGCGGAAATCACATTGGGAGACGGCTCGACGCTGGTCCTTCGGGCGGGTGAGTATGTCGTGATGGGGGCGAAGGGGATAGAGGACTTTAAGGCCGGGGTGGAGATCGTTTCCGCCGATAAGAAATACAAGCAGGTTCTGATGGAGCGGGTCGGGGCGGCCATTCGGACGCGGTTCGAGGCGTTGACGGCCGGGGCGGTCATTTCTCTCAGCGGGGGGACTTATCTGATCCTGAAGGGCGTCGGGGATTCCGTCGTCATAGGTGAAAAAGGTTTTGAGTCGTGGAAAGGCACGGTGCTGGTCGCTCGCGGCGGGGTCTGCTCCCAAATCATGATGGATCATCCCGCTTTGGGAAAAGTGACGTTGTTGCTCTCCGAAACTTCGACAAGCCAGGTGCTGGGTGGAAAATTTAATGTGCTTATGGTCGTTGCCGGGGACGGGCGTCAATTGCAACTCGAAAAAGCGGTGGAGGTCGATTTAACGTTGTCCGGATTGGGCGAAGGGAAGGTCGGCGTTTATCGCGACGCGAAGGGGAACGCCTTGTTCTTGGAAGACACAAAAGTCGAACAGGCCCTGAAGGGGCGGGGGAATGTGAAGGGCGTGCAGGTGCCGACCGCCAAAGAAGGGGAGTCCCAGCAATTGATGTTTGAGCGGACGCAGTCGAACGCGGAATTGAACAACTTGGATGTTTCCATATTGGTGGCGACGTCCCGAAGGGTTGACGCTTCCGGGAATGCGATCGGCAATACGCTGTTTTTGGAAACGACAACAATGGCGCAGGCCTTGCAGGGGAAAGGGAATGTGAAGGGCGTGCAGACGCCCACGGCCCAGAAAGGGGAGTTCCGGCAGGTATTTTTTGGAACGACGCAGTTCAATGCCAACCTGGAGTCCCTCGATACGTCCGCCGCGGCGGTCAGCTATCGGCGGGTTGACGCGGAAGGTCACGCGCTTGGGAATACCGTTTTTCTGGAAAAAACAACGATCGCGCAGGCTTTGAATGGAAGGGGAACGGCCATCGGGGTCCAAGGACCGGACGGCCGTCGTGTGATGTTCGTTCGTGCGCAGAAAGAAGCGGATTTGGATGCGTTGAAATATACGGCCGCCGCGGCGTCATATCAGAGATTCAATGAGAATGGGGAGGCGGTCGGGCCGGTCATTTTCTTGACAAAAACATCCGTGGCTCAGGCGTTAAAGGGGATTGGTTCGGCCATGGGGGTTCAGAGCGGACAGCGGCAAGTCATGTTTGCGGTGACTCAGTGGGGCGTGAATCTGGATGCCGTGAATCTGAGGGCGGCCGCCGCCAGTTATCAACGGGTGGATGGTCGGGGCCGGCCCGTCGGGGCGGCCGTTTTCTTGACGGATACGACAGCGAGAGAGGCTTTGAAGGGGAGTGGCACGGCGATCGGGGTTCAGAATCGGGATGGCCAGCGTGTCATGTTCGCCAAGTCGCAAAAGACCGCGAACCTGGATAATCTGGATTACGACGCGGGGGCGGCTTCTTATCAGAAATTTGACGGGGCGGGAAAACCGGAAGGGAATGCGGTGTTCTTGCAGGGCACGAATATCCGCGATGCTTTGAGGGGCCGGGGCACGGCCGTTGGAATGGAAACGCCCGATGGGCGACGTGTCATGTTTTCGGCTCCGCAAGCCACCGAGAATTTGAATGCGTTGAACCTGCAGGCGTCGGCGGCCACTTATCAGTTGTTCAAGGATCAGAAACCGGCGGGGGTCCTTGTTCTTCTGACGAACACCTCGATTGAACAGGCGTTGTCCGGTCGGGGGAC
>JAKLDV010000084.1 GCA_022703335.1 Elusimicrobiota bacterium | reverse complement strand
GCTCGATCTCGCTGCGAGCCTTCTCCAGCGCCGTCTGCGTCTGCTCGGCCTTGTCGAGGATCTTTCGCGTCTCGGGGTCCCCCTGGCCTGGATCGCCCGCATGGATGCCGACACCTCCCCGGACGACCGTCTCTGGGCCATCGCCGACGCCGTTTCCTGCCGCGTCCCTCCCGAAACGGACGCCGCCGCTTTTCTGGAACTTCCGTCGATCAAAAGAACACGGGCGGAGGAAAAAGCTTTGTTCTTGGACGCGGAGGATGTCGGAACCCTCCTCGCCGTCGGTCCGGAATTGGTCCGGGCCATGCCCGGTCGTCTGATTTTCGGCCTGAGACACGACGACACCTCGCGGCTGCTCCATCAGATCCGCTACCTTGCCGCCCAAGCCTGGCTGAAGGACGCCGGCTGTCCCATCCATCTCTACGTGCCGCACACGTCCGACAACGACCACGGGGTCATTGATTCCTCCATCCTCGCCGGTTCCCTCCTCTGCGACGGCATCGGAGACAGCGTGCAGTTCCAATCCGGCGACGCCGGGCCGGATTCTTTGGAAACGGCCTACGCGGTGCTGCAATGCGCCGGGGCGCGACGCACGCGCACGGAATACATCTCCTGCCCCTCCTGCGGCCGAACCCTGTTCGACCTGCGCGCCACGGCGGAAAGGATCATTCAACAGACCCGGCACCTTAAAAATGTCAAAATAGCGATCATGGGATGCATCGTCAACGGACCCGGGGAGATGGCCGACGCCGATTTCGGCTACGTCGGCGCCGGCCCCGGGAAAATCAATCTCTACATCGGCAAAGAATGCGTCGAAAAAGGCATCCCCACGGAGGACGCGGTGGAACACCTTCTCTCGCTCATCAAAAAATCCGGCAAATGGGCCGAGCCCACACCCTCATGAATCCTTCCAGCGTAACGGACCGGTCTCTCCTCTTCCGCGTTTTCTTCTTCGGCGTCTTCCTTTTTTTGATCTACCAGCTTATCCGCGTCCTATCCCCGTTCTTCACGGCCATCGCCGGAGCAGGAACGCTGTGCCTCATTTTTTATCCGCTTCACGTCCGGCTGACACGGAAACTCCAGAATCGCCCCAGCCTCGCCGCCGGCCTCAGCACCGCGCTGCTGCTCCTCATCGTGGTCCTCCCCGTCGTCCTTTTCGCCTGGATACTGATCCGGGAAGCCGCCGCGGTCTATCCCACCGCCCGGGCCTGGGCCCAAAACCTCAAGAACCTCTCCGATCCCGCCTGGTCCGCCGCCCTGCCGCGGCCGGTCCATCTGTTGTGGTTGAAAGCGAACCAGGTTTTTTCCGTCTATGCCATCGACGTACAGGACATCCTCCTGAACAACCTCGACCAGCTGGGCGGAACCCTCTCCACCTTCGGCACAAAGATCCTCAAGAACCTGGCCGTCTTCGTGTTCGACATGTTCGTTCTCGTCTTCTCCCTCTTCTTCTTTTTCCGGGACGGCCATGCCTTCGTGCGCTGGGGGATCGATCACGTCCCCATGGAGACCGGCCACAAGGACATGATCCTCGAACGGCTCGACCGCACGCTCTCGGCGGTGGTGCGCGGCGTCTTCGTAACGGCGGCGGTTCAGGGGCTGCTGGCGGGGATCGGCTTCCTCTTGGCGGGCGTCCGATTCCCGGTGCTCCTGGGCTTCACAACCGCTTTCCTCGCCCCCATCCCGTTCGTCGGCGCGGCGGCCGTCTGGCTGCCCCTGGGGCTGTACACGCTTTCGATGGTCTCCCTCGGGAAAGGACTGTTCCTCCTCCTCTGGGGGTTCTTCGTCGTCAGCCTCGTGGACAATTTTCTGCGTCCTTTCTTGATCGGCGAAAAAGCGAACCTGCCGGTGCTCCTGCTCTTCTTCGGCATCCTGGGCGGAATCCAGGTCTACGGTTTCATGGGCATCCTGATCGGCCCTCTGATGATCGCCGCGGTGATCTCTTTCACCAAAATATACCGGGAACAGATGCAGCTCTCCGCCGCCGAAAAAAAGGTTCCCCCCGCCCCACCGAATGTCCCCTGACATCCCTCCCGCGGGAACCATCACCTCGCGCAAACATCCCCTGGTTCAACGCCTGCGCGAGATCCGCGACAGCAAGGATCCCTCCCGGCTCTTCGTCGAAGGCGTCTCCCTCGCGAAAGAGCTCCTCTCCTCCTCTCTGACGACGACCCATTTCTTCTATACGAAGGATTTCGCCGACGGGCCCCCGCCCCCGGTTTTTCAAAAGATGATCGCCGAGGCGAAAACGCCGGGCGCGCTTCTGTCGGACGACGTGATGTCCTACGTTTCCGACCTCAAAACGCCGCCCGGCCTGATCCTTCTGGCCGAACGCCCCTCGTTCCGCCTCGAGGATCTTGCCAAGAAAAATTCCCCCCTGCTTGTCCTCCTGGACGCCCTGCAACTGCCCCAAAACGTGGGGGCGGTCGTCCGCGCCGCCGAGGCGGCCGGGGCCGACGGACTCGTCCAGACCGGGGAAGGGACCGACCCCTACGGCCCCAAATCCCTGCGCGGCTCCGCCGGGAGCGCCTTCCGATTGCCCATCGTCCACGACATCGCCCTGGCGGAGGCGACCGACGCCCTGACGCGGGCCGGCATCCGCTGTGTGGTCGCCGCGGCGAAAGGGAAAACCGCCTACACCGATTGGGACTGGAAAAAACCGACCGCCGTCCTTTTCGGCACGGAGTCGGCGGCAAACCCCAAAAAACAAATATCGGAAATATCGGAAACCCTCCCCAGCCTCCACATCCCCATGCATTCCGGCGTGGAGTCCCTCAACGTGTCGGTCGCGGCCGGGATCATCCTCTTTGAGGCACGCCGCCAACGCCGGGACGCCGATTCCCATGGTTGAAACGGGACTCGACGTCTTTCTCCGGCACAAAGCCGGACCGTGGCTGGGAAAAAGGGCCGGGCTCATCGCCCATCAGGCCTCCGTCGATCAGAACCTCCAACCCGCCGCGGAGGCGCTGGACAAATTGCGCGGGTTTCGTCTGGCCACGCTGTTCGCCCCCGAACACGGGCTCGACGGCGCTCTTCAGGACCAGATCCCGGTGGAACGAAAAACCGACCCCGCTCGTCGACGGCCGGTCTACAGTCTTTACGGAAAGAACCGTCTCTCCCCTCCCCGCCAGGCGCTCGCCCGCCTCGACTGCCTCCTTTTCGATCTCCAGGACATCGGCGTGCGTTACTACACGTTCATCTGGACCATGGTGTTGGCGATGAAAGCCGCCGCGGCCGCGGGGATCCCCTTCGTCGTCTTGGACCGACCGAACCCGCTCGGCGGCGAAATCGTGGAAGGAAACATCCCCGACCCCTCTTTCGCTTCTTTCGTCGGCCTCCTGCCGATCCCCGTGCGGCACGGGATGACCTGCGGGGAGTTGGCCCGCTACTTCAACGACAAATATCGTCTGGGGTGCGATCTGACGGTGGTGGCGATGCGTGGATGGAAACGACGGGACTGGTTCGATGAGACGGGCCTGCCGTGGGTCATGCCGTCTCCCAACATGCCCACGCTGGACACCGCCACGGTCTACGCGGGGATGTGCCTCCTGGAAGCGACGAACCTTTCGGAAGGACGCGGCACGACGCGGCCGTTCGAGGTCGCGGGGGCCCCGTTCATCGAGGCGGAAAAACTGCGGAAGGCGCTTCAGAAACTGGCGCTGCCGGGCGTTCTTTTCCGGCCCTGCGCTTTCAGCCCCACTTTCAACAAATGGGCCGGGCGGACGTGCCGGGGGGTGCAGCTGCACGTCACGGACCGAAAAAAATTTCTTCCCTACCGGACCGGCCTCTGTTTTCTGCAGACGGTGCGGCGCCTCTGGCCGGGACGTTTCCGCTGGAAGAAACCACCCTACGAGTATGAGACCCGCAAAAGACCGATGGACATCCTCTGCGGCACGGAGGGCCTCCGAAAAGCGGTGGACGCCGGGAAGGATATCCGTGAATTGAGCAAGGCGTGGGAGGGGCCGCTCCGCGGCTTCCTCTCGGAACGGAAAAAAGCGCTCCTTTACTGAAGGTATCCGAGTTGTTTCATCAACTCGACTTCCTCCCTCGTCATATCCGACCCCGCCTTCCTTCTCATCGCGCGATACGGCCCATAGGACCCGATCTTCTTGATTCTCCGCGCCTTCACAAAATCCTCGTCCATCCATTGAACCAGCGGCTTTCCGATCATTTCGTCCGTCAACGGAAGCCCCATCAGATAAAGCACGGTCGGGGCGACATCGTAAAGGGAGGCTTCCTGAAAACCCTCCGTCCTCCGGAAAGGGGCGCCCGACAGCAAGAAAAGACCTTCCAAATTGTGCCGACCGGACGATGAGACATCCCTGTAGTTGATGATGTCCGTCTCCCTCCCTTGAAAACCGTGGTCGGAAACCACAAGGACCGCGGTGCGCTCGTCGGTCCGGGCCAACATCCTCCCCAACAGTTCATCCGCATAGCGGTAATACCGATCGACGACGTCTCGGAAGTACGCCACCTGTTCCGGAGGGACGGGATATTTGTCCGGTTCCCGGAACTTCCAAAAACCATGGCTCGTAAAATCCACCCCGCGGAACGTGATCATGAAAAGATCGAAATCCTTTTCCCGGAGAAGGTGTTCGGCGATGCGCGCCAAGCTCTCGTCCCTCCGATAGGCGTCGAAGAGCCGGTATTTCACGAGACCGTTCACCTGATACGCCGCCGTCTCCGTGCTCAGGCTCAGGGCCGCGGCGTCGAACGGATAGTCCGTGAACCGGGCGACGGCCGCGGCGATGTCTTCCGGCCGGTTCATTTTCCAGACCGCCAGCGGCCCGTACCCGTCCAGAAGGGCCGGCGGATGAACGGCGAAAACACGGTCCGGGTTGAGCGCCTGCTCCGTCACCATGGCCCCCCGGATTTCGTCCACCGGCCAGGAAGTGTCGTACCCGATGACGCCGCTGTCGTATCCGCGGTCGCTCGCCATGTTCCAGAGCGCCTTGGCCTTTCGGTCCGAGGAATTGACCTGACGGACCGGGTGGGCGGGATCCTTGAAGAAATGCGTGATCCCGTGTTTTTCCGGCGCCAGGCCCGTGGCGATGGAGGTCCACAACACCGGCGAATAGATCGGCTCGGTGCTCTTCAAGACGCCGTAAGTGCCGGCTTCCATCAAACGCCGGAAGTTCGGAGCCGCCCCGGCCTCCACCAATCCGTTCAATATCCCCCAGGTGCCCCCGTCCACTCCGACCAGGAAAACCTTGATTTTCTTCGACCCCGCCTCGGCCGCCAAGAGGCGCCCCGGAAAAACCATGGCCAGAGCGAGCCATAGAACCACGACGCCTCCCCGGCGGACGATATCGAATGCGCGACGGTTTGCCATCGTTGTTTCCCTTTCGGTCCCTTTTTCTGCGCGGTCCGATGCCGAAAAAAGACGCCGGACGATGATATGATATAATTCAAACGGATCGTCGCTCATGCCGAAAAATTCTCCCCGCGTCAGTGTCATCATCCCCACCCGAAACAGCCTTCGCACGTTGAGGGAAGCGCTGAAAAGTGTCTTCCGTCAAACGTATCCTTTTTACGAGATCGTCGTGGTGGACGACGCCTCCCGGGACGGGACCGCCCGGGCCCTGGCTCCGATGGCCCAAGCCGGACGGCTCCGGTACATCAAACTGCGCCGGCCCGTGGGCGCCGCCGAGGCGCGCAACATCGGAATCCGCGCCACGAAAACGCCCTTCGTCGCCTTCCTCGACGCCGACGACCTCTGGAGGCCGGAAAAACTCGCGGTTCAAATGCGCGCCCTGGAGAAAACCGGGGCGCTCTTCTGTTATTCCCGCTACACCGTCGTCGGCCCCGCGGGCCGGACACTCGCGCATCCCACCTGGCGGAGTTTCGGCGGATTCCCGCGCATCGGGCTCCCTCTTTACCCCAGGACTTCCACCTGCGTCCTCTCGCGCCAAATTTTCCGCCGGGTCGGCGTTTTCGACCCGATTTTCAAACTGCGGCACGACGAAACCGATTTTTTTTACCGCGTGCGGCAAAAACTGGGGAAGCGGGCGTTCCTCTACCTTTCTCGGCCCCTCGTCAAATATCGTTTTTCACCGGACCGCCACAGCGCCTATTGGAAAACGGGGGCCCGGGCGGCTCCCTTTCAAATCCAGCGCCGTTTTGATCTGTTCCACTTTTTCGAAAAGCATCCCCGGGCCGGCCACATCTTTGCGCGCTCCGCCTATGAACGCGCGTGGCGCAAAGGCTGATCCGCTTCATAAGTCCCTCGTCAGCGCCAACCAGTCCCTGCCGTTCTTCAGCCACCACATGGCGGCGTCCAGACTTTTTTCCTCTTTTTCCGCGCCGCCGCCCGGCCTCTTTTGCAGCCAGAGTTGGTGCGTGGTGACGCCGGGGGACCGCACGAAATAGGACGTCTGCCCTCGATGCCGGCGGTAGCACGTCAACGGCCGCGGGGAACAAAACACGCCGCCCGGCCTGAGCTTCCGCAAGAGTCGGAACCACACATCGACGTCCTCCGCGACATGCCGGAATTGCGGGTCGAACGAACCCGCGCGCTCCAAAAAGCGCCTTTCCACCAGGACCGTCGACGTCAACGGAAAAAACGGAACGCCCCACAACGAGCGGATCTTTTTTCGATAAGCCCGCGTCTGCAGCTTCTTCATGGCCTTCCGCGCCAGAACTTTCCCCGCGCCGGAGACGAGGCTCGCATCCGAAAACAAGAAACGCGTGGAGGCGGTTCGCCGCGACATCAATTCGGAGAGTTTGTCCGGATGCCACCGGTCGTCGGCGTCTAGGAAAGCGATCCACGTCCCGAGGGCGTTTTTTATTCCCACCCGCCGGGCGACCGAAGGCCCGGCGGAGCGACGGAGCTTCAATATCCGCAGCGGGAACTTCCAGGAACGCCCCTGGATCCGCCGCAGAGAACGGTCCACGGAGCCGTCGTCGATGACCAGCACCTCCAACGGAGCGTATCCCTGTCTCTCAACGCTCTTCAACGCCTGAATGACGTATTTTTCCCGGTTATAGACCGGGACAACGACACTTATGAGCGGAAGCATTGAGGAAAAGACGGGAGGGGAACCGGTAGGGAACGGCGGACGATTTCAAAAAACGCGGGAGGGAAAAAATTACGTGACCGGCGGACGAAGAGACATCGCCGTCTCAAAAAGACTTCCTTTCAGAAAGGCGGGGAGGCGTAGACGTGCAATCGTCCATGCTTTGTGATGGAAGGTTTCTTGTAGGTCTTCTTTCCGGCGGGTTTGGAGGATCTGACTTTACGACGCATGACAAATCTCCTTACGTTTACTAGGCGGATATTCCAGTATACTATAAACCAAATTCGAAAAGCAACTTAACGCCTTCTTTTCCAAAACGCGACGGGAGAACCATTTTACCCTGTCTTCAACGAACCGCCGAGTTCCAGCCCCCTGTTGAACACTCGATATGCAACACTTTGACCGAGGGGGCCCCCTTCGGAAATATCTCTCAAACGCCTAAAAATATCGATTTTTTATCCCTCATTCGAACAAATCCCTTAGTTTTTCCAATCGTAAAATCGTGTCCTTTAATTCAATCCCTTGCGTCTGATAGGGCAGCGATAACGAAAGATAGCATCCGCCTTCCTTCAACAAAATCCCGTCCCGCACCATCCTCGACAAAAGCCGCCGGAGTTCCCCTTCGTTTTCCCGCCGCCCCGCCTTGAGGAGGTGCTCCCTCAGTTCTTCCCAGCGGCGGGCGGAATCGCAGAATTCCAGCACCCGGGCCGGCCAACGTCCTTCGTACCGATGGACGCGGAATTCCAACCCGCCCGACTCGAAGTTCCCCAGGCGATGGTCATAAACGATCACGGCGTTCCAAACGGACCGATGAACCAAAAAACTTCGCCGATACAGCGCTTTCCATTTTTCCACGAATTTTTCGATATCCTCAAAATACGTATCGAGGACGGGCGGCCGCCGCCGCGGTTTTCCCTGAAAGTAGTAGGCGATCTTTCCGATGTCCACCCGCGATTTTGGGTAGACCCAATCGTACATCTTGTTCGGACGGACGGCGGCGAACCCCCAGCGCCGGGGATCCTCCTGAAGCGGGCTGAACCGGTCGAGGCGGACGCGGTTGAGGGCGCGCGGCGGCGTGAGATGCGTCAGGCGCGGAAGAAGCCGCATCACCGTCCGGTAATTCCCGGCCTTTTCCATCGGAAAACCGTAGAGCATCATGTAGATGGGGAGGATGTCCAATTCACGGCAGTGTTTGAGGAGCTGGATGTTGCGGATGGCCGTCACCCCCTTGCGCATCTTCCGCAACAAATCCGTGTCGAAACTTTCGATCCCCGGCTGCAGGTAGCGGGCCCCCGCCGCGGCCAGGGCGGCCAATTGCTCTTTGGAGAGGGTGGCGCGGATTTCATAGAAGAACGTCGGTTCCAATCTCCGCCTTTTCAGTTCCTCCGCCAACCGCGGAAAAAACTTCCGGGGAAATTCCATATCCACCGTGTTTTCCGACGCCTGGAACTGTTCGACACCGTATTCCCGCATGAAATGCATCAATTCGCGAAGCACCCGCGTGGGCGTTTTTCGACGGAATTTCATCGCCAGCCCGTTATGCCCGCAAAAAAGACAGTGGCTCTTTTCGCCCCACCAGCATCCCCGCGCCCCCTCGAAAACGAGCGTGGGCTTGAGACGGCCCGCCAGCCCGGTCCGCCGGAGAGCCGAAAAGTAGTCCGCGTAGTCGGGCCGGGGGACCCGGGAAAGATCGGCCAACGGCGCGCGCCGGCGATCAATGCAAAGACGGCCTCCCTCGCGAAACGAGACCCCCGGCACGTCGACGACCGTTTTCCCGTCGGCCAACGCGCGCGCCAGTCGAACCAGCGCCGCCTCCCCCTCCCCGTTCACAACGTAGTCGACCCACTCGAAGGCCCGGAGAGTTTCCCACCCCATCTCGCCCTCCACGTTCGATCCACCGAAAACGATTTTGACGCGTGGGAATTTCTCCTTTATTTTTCGGGCCAACGCGAGGGACGCCACATGGCTGTTGAAAACGCTTGAAAAACCGACGAGGCCATAGGCGCTCCAATCCACCGACCGAAAACACTCCTCGAGGGTTTCCGGAACGGTCCGGTCCAGCAGCCGGTAAAAATCTTTCGGAGCGCCCCCGATTTCCGCCAGCGTTTCCCGGCTGAAGGTATCCACCGACGACAAAGAGGAAATGAACCGGCGGGGATAATCGATCTCGCCGGTTCCCCCTTTCCCGAACAACGCGTGGGCGAATATCGTCTCCGGGAACACGCGGAGCGGCGAAAGCCTCTCGTAGAATTCGAGTCCCGTTTTTTCGGCAAAGCGGGCGTTGAAATGATGGGCATCGCAGGAGAACCCGGCGCGACGGAGAACGCTTTTGAGGACGGCCGCCCCGAGATTGCTCGTGGAGACCGATTGGAACGGCATGACGACGAGGGCCGCGCGGAATTCTTTTCTACTCATGGGTCTCGCGCCGTTTTTTCACGATCTCCGAAAACGCGCGGAACGCCGCCGTCGCCGTCCTGTGCATCTGCGGCCGACAGCGGGGCATCTTCCGGAGGATGTCCTCGGCGGCACGGGGACCCAGAAGACGGAGCTCCTCCCGTGCGCCGGGCGCTTTCATCCAGGAACGGACCATCTCCGGCGTGACCTCCAGATGGAACTGCAAAGCGTAAACGTTCCCGCCGCAACGAAAAGCCTGATGACGGCACCGGGAAGCGGTGGCCAGAAGTTCCGCCCGGCGCGGAAGATCGAAGGTGTCGCCGTGCCACTGAAAAACGATCCGACGCCCCGTTTCTTTTCCGCCGGACGATTCCCGAAAAAAAGGGTCCCGACGGCCGGCCGCGGTCAGTCGCACGGGATACCAACCGATCTCTTTTTGCCGACTGGGATAGACCCGGGCCCCCAGCGCACGGGCGATCATCTGGGCCCCCAGACAGATGCCGAGCGCCGGCAAATGCCTCTCCAGGCACCTCCGGATGTATCCGAGTTCTTTTTTAAGGAAGGGAAAGCGGGACTGGTCGTAGACCCCCATGGGACCGCCCATCACGACGATCCCGCTCAGGGTCGACGGGGCCGGGAGAGAGGGAAACCCTTTCCAGGCGTCG
>JAKLDV010000083.1 GCA_022703335.1 Elusimicrobiota bacterium | reverse complement strand
ATGGGGTCCGGGGGCATGGTGGTGATGGACGAAGACAACTGCATGGTGGATGTGGCCCGCTATTTTACGGAGTTCACGACGTCCGAATCGTGCGGAAAATGCACCCCCTGCCGGGAAGGCTTGAACCAGTCCCTGGAAAGCCTCATCTCGGTGACGAAGGGCCTGGCGGAGGACAAGGATCTGGCGGGACTGCAGACCTTGGGCGAGGTCATCAAGGACACGGCCCTGTGCGGCCTGGGGCAAACGGCGCCCAACCCCGTTCTCACGACGCTTAAATATTTCAAGGACGAATACGAGGACCACATCCACGCGAAACACTGCAAGGCGGGCGTCTGCAACACGTTGTTTTTGGCCCCGTGTGAAAACAGCTGTCCTCTCAAAATAAATATCCCGGGCTTCTTGACGCTGTTCCGGGACAACCGGCTGGAGGAGGCCTTCGAGCTGGTGTTGAGGGAAAACCCGCTCCCCGCTTCCACAGGACGGATATGTCATTTCCATTGCCGGACGCGCTGTCGCCGGCGGGACCTCGACGAGCCGATCTCGTCCGGAGAGGCCCATCGGCACATCGCCGACGAAATCTATAAGAGGAAGAAGGAGAAGGGCATCCTCCAAAAAATAATCCAGGAAAAATTGCCCTCCACGGGCAAGAAAGTGGCGGTCATCGGCGCCGGCCCCAGCGGCCTGATGGCGGCGTTTTACCTGCTGCGGCTCGGGCATGACGTCGTCATTTACGAGGCCCACGCCGAGGCGGGCGGCATCCTTCGTTACGGGATCCCCGAATATCGCTTGCCGAAAGCGGTTTTGGCCAAGGAGATCGACTTCATCAGGCAGTTGGGGGCCAAGTTCGTCTTCAACAAGAACGTCACTCCAGCGGAGTTCGCCAAGATCGAGAAGGATTTCGACGCCGTTTACCTGGCCCTGGGGGCCTACCAGAGCGTCCCTCCCGGCATTCCCGGCGAGGACCTGTCGGGCGTTTGGTACGGGACCCATTTCCTCGAGGAGGTTTCTTCGGGGCGTCGGCCCAGGATCGGGAAAAAGGCGGTGGTGGTCGGCGGAGGGAACGTGGCGCTGGATGCCGCGCGGACTTTGTGGCGTTTGGGATCGGAAGTGACCATCGTCTATCGGCGTGAAAAGGCCGATATGCCCGCCGACGAGAATGAAATCAAAGAGGCGGAGGAGGAAGGGATCAAGTTCGTTCTTTTTGCCGCGCCGCAGTCCGTGGCGGGGGACGCGCACAGGCATGTCCGGGCGTTGGAAGTCACGAAAATGAAGGCGGGCGAATACGACCTGTCGGGACGGAGGCGTCCGGAGAAGACCGCTGAGACCGTGCCGATCCCCTGCGACACGCTCGTTTTCGCCATCGGTGAAAAAGTGGAGAGCGGTTTCCTTGAAAAATGCGGACTCCCGGTGAGGAAGAACGGGACGCTGCTTGTGGATCGATATTCTCTCCGGACGAACCGGCGGAAGGTGTTCGGTGGGGGCGACATGGTCATGGGGCCGGCGACGGCCGTGGAGGCCATGTTCGACGGCAAGAACGCCGCCGAGAAGATCGACGAATTTTTGACGGGGAAGGACCGGCGGGCGGCCCTTTCGAAACGGTTCGCCTATGCCCAGACCGTCCCGGCGACGCCGTCCCGCCAGAAGAGGCAGACGGCGAAAGAGCTGTTCGTCCCGGCGAGGCGCGGAAATTTCAAGGAAGTGTCCCTGGGACTGTCGCCGGCGCAGGCGATGGCCGAGTCGTGCCGTTGCTTGAGATGCGACGTGAAGGTGTGAAATCATGACCGATGAACTGATCACCCTGAAAATCGACGGCAAAGAGGTGCAGGTCGCGGAGGGGACCACCCTTCTGAAGGCCTGCAAGCAGGCCGGGGTCGACGTTCCTTCCCTGTGTTACCTGGACGGCATCAACGAGGAGGCCTCGTGTTCGGTCTGCATGGTGGAGGTCAAGAACGCCCGGACGCTCGTCCGGTCGTGCGTGACCAAGGCCACCAACGGGGCCGAGGTCTCGACGAACACGGAGAGGGTGCGCCGGGCGCGCCGGATCAACGTGGAACTGCTTTTGGCCAACCACCCGCAGGACTGTTTCGTCTGCGACAGGAACGAGACATGCGAACTGCGGAGACTGGCGCACAACCTGGGGGTCCGGCAGGTCCGTTTCCCCAAAACGTCCGGTCCCCGGTGGGAACTCGACACCTCCTCTCCGTCGCTGGTGCGGGACCCGAACAAATGCGTCCTTTGCCGGCGGTGCATTTCCGTGTGCAACCGGGTGCAGACGGTCAACGCCATCGACGCGACCCAGCGCGGCCGCCGCACGGTCGTTTCCACGTTCATGGACATGGGGCTGGGATCCGTCAGCTGCGTGAATTGCGGGCAATGTCTTTTGGTCTGCCCGACGGGAGCGATCGTCGAAACCAACGCTACCGCCGGCGTGTGGCAGGCTCTGTCCGATCCGGAAAAGACCGTGCTGGTGGAAGTGGCCCCGGCCGTCCGGGCCAGCATCGGGGAAGAGTTCGGTCTGCCCCCGGGGACCCGCGTCACGGGGAAGATGGTGGCGGCCTTGAGGAAACTGGGGTTCAACAAGGTGTTCGATACGCAGTTCACCGCCGATCTGACCATCATGGAAGAAGGGCATGAGCTCATCGAGAGGCTCACGCACAAGGGGGTCCTGCCCATGATCACGTCCTGTTCCCCGGGATGGATCAAGTTCGCGGAACATTTTTATCCGCGGCTGATGAAGAACATTTCGAGTTGCAAATCGCCTCAGCAGATGTTCGGGGCCGTGGCCAAGACCTATTACGCCCAGAAATTGGGCTTGGACCCCCGCCGGGTGACGGTGGTTTCCATCATGCCCTGCACGGCCAAAAAATACGAGGCCAAACGGCCGGAGATGGTCGCGGCGTTCCATTTTTGGAAGGACAAGCTGCATTTGAAGGAGTCGGACGTCTTTCCGGACGTCGATTACGTCCTCACCACGCGCGAAGCGGCCCGGATGATGAAAGAGGCCGGTATCAAGTTCGTCGATCTGCCGGAGGAGACGTTCGACAGCCCCCTGGGGATGTCGACGGGGGCGGCGGTCATCTTCGGCGCGACGGGCGGCGTGATGGAGGCCGCGTTGCGCACGGCCTACGAGGTGGTGACCAAGAAAAAACTCGAGCGTCTCGATTTCGGCGATTTGAGGGGATTGAAGGGCATCAAGACGACGGAAGTCGACCTGAACGGCACGAAAATAAAAGTGGCCGTTGCCAACAGCCTGGGCGCCGCCCGCAAGCTTCTGGACGAGATCGAGGAGGGGAAGTCCCCCTATACTTTTATCGAGATCATGACCTGCCCCGGGGGATGTTTGGGCGGCGGCGGACAGCCGATCCCCACGGACACCGAGGTCCGTGAAAAAAGGAAAATGGCCATTTACGAGGAAGACCGGAACATGCCGATCCGTAAATCCCACGAGAACCCCCACGTGCAGCAGTTGTATAAGGAATTTTTTGGAGAACCTCTGAGCGACAAGGCGCATCATCTGCTGCATACCGCCTACGCGGCCCGCCCGCTGTATCGGCGATAGACCGAACCGATACGTTGGCGGGGCCAAGGGGACGCGTCTTTTCTTAACGAGAAATAAAGCGACCCGATTTTCATTTCCACGGAAATGGAAATCGGTTTTTTATCGGCGAGGAGGAGATCATGGAGAAATGTCTGGGTTTCGTGGGGATCATTCTGGAAGACAGAAAGAAATCGGCCGCCGCCGTCAATAAGGTGCTTTCGGAGTCCGGCGAACAGATCGTGGCGCGCATGGGGCTGCCGCACGTTCGGGGAAACCACGCGGTGATCACGCTCATCGTGGACGCCACGAAAGACGAGGTGGCGTCCTTGACCGCCCGTTTGGGCGCCCTTCCGGGGCTTACCGTGAAGTCCGCCTCCGCCGAGGTGCGCTGAACCCGTCCGGCTTCGGGACGTCGGCGTGAAACAGGGATAGGAAGAAGACATCCGAATGGATATTGAAAAGACCGACATCGAGGATATCCGCCGGAACGTGGAGGAGATCTGTGCGCCTTGGGAGGGGCGCCCGGGCAATCTCATCATGATCCTCCATCAGATACAGAACCGCTACAGCTACGTTCCCCGTCGGATATCCTTCGAGGTCGCCAAACGGTTGTCCATCCCCCTGGCCCGAATTTACGAGGTCATCACCTTCTATAACTATTTCAAGCTCGAGCCGCCCGGCAAGAACATCGTTTCCGTCTGCATGGGGACCGCCTGCTATTTGAAGGGGGCTCCGTCGCTGGTGGAGAGGCTGGGGCAGGAGTTGGGGATTAAGCCGGGAGAGTCCACCCGGGACAAGAATTTTTATCTGCAGGTCGTGCGTTGCCTGGGATGTTGCGGCCTGGCCCCGGTGCTCACGGTGGGGCAGAAGGTTTACAGCAATGTCCGTCCGGAACAGGTGCCCGGCATTCTGGCGGAATACAGACAAGGGGCGGTCGTGTGAACCGGGACGAGCTGAAAAAAATGCGGGACGAGGCCTCCGCGCGGGAAAAGAAAACCTGGATCCGCGTCGGCATGGCCACCTGCGGGGTCGCCGCCGGCGCGCAGGAGACGTTTTTTGCGTTGCGGGAGGAACTGAAAAAACAAAAACTGGCCGTGGAACTCAAGAAGTGCGGATGCGTGGGACGATGTTCGGCGGAGCCGTTGGTGGAAGTCGCGGTGGAGGGGATGCCCACGGTGTTTTATCGGCACCTCACCAAGGACAAGGTCCCTCAACTGGTGGAGTCGCATTTTTTGAAGAAGACCGTTTTGCGGGATCAGGCGGTCCCTCTGGAGGACCCCAAACAACTCCGCATCGTTCTTCGGAACTGCGGCGTGGTGGACCCCGACAGCATCCGGGATTACATCGCCCGGGACGGGTACGCGGCGTTGGCGAAGGTGTTGGCGGAGATGACGCCGGAACAGGTGATCGAGGAGGTCAAAAAGAGCGGTCTGCGCGGCCGCGGCGGCGCGGGTTTTCCGACCGGCTTGAAGTGGGATTTGACGCGGAAGGTCCCTTCCGATCAGAAATACGTCATCTGCAACGGCGACGAGGGCGATCCCGGCGCGTACATGGACCGCGGCGTGTTGGAGGGGGACCCGCATTCGGTGATCGAAGGCATGATGATCGCGGGTTACGCCATCGGCGCCGACAAAGGTTTTTTTTACATCCGCGCGGAATATCCGTTGGCGGTGGAGCGCATCGAGAAGGCCATCAAACAGTGCCACGCCAACAAACTGTTGGGGCAGAACATCATGGGGTCCGCCTTTTCGTTCGACCTGGAGGTGCGGCTCGGGGCGGGAGCTTTCGTGTGCGGCGAGGAAACGGCCCTGATCGCTTCCATCGAAGGGCGCCGCGGATATCCGCATCCCCGTCCGCCGTATCCGTCGGTCAAGGGGCTTTGGGACAAGCCCACCTGCATCAACAACGTGGAGACCCTGGCCAACCTGCCGCCCATCCTCGCGAAGGGGGCCGCGTGGTTTTCCGGCATCGGGATGGATAAATCCAAGGGCACCAAGGTGTTCGCCGTCACGGGCAAAGTCAAGAACTCGGGGCTGGTGGAGGTCCCGATGGGGACGACCTTGCGGGACATCGTGTACGCGATTTGCGGTGGAGCGGCCGGCGGTAAAAAAGTGAAAGCGGTCCAAACGGGGGGGCCGTCCGGCGGGGTCATCCCGGAACAATATTTCGACACCCCCGTCGGCTACGAGAACCTGCAATCCCTGGGTTCCATCATGGGGTCCGGCGGGATGATCGTGATGGACGAGGACGACTCCATGGTGGACATCACCAAGTTCTACCTGGGGTTCTGTGTGGACGAGTCCTGCGGCAAGTGCGCGCCCTGCCGCGTCGGCGGCACGCAGATGTTGCGGATATTGAACCGGATCTCCGCCGGCGACGGGGAACCGGCCGATCTGGAGAAACTCCGGGACATCTCCCTCGCCATGCAGAAGGCGTCCCTGTGCGGATTGGGGCAAACGGCCCCGAACCCCGTTCTGTCGACCCTGCGGTATTTCGAGCCGGAATACCGTGCGTTGATCAAGACGCCCGCTTCGTCCGGGAAATAAGGGAATTTTATGGTCAAAGCCGTCATCAATTCGATCCCGGTGGAAGTCCCGGAGAACACCTCCATCCTCGACGCCGCGAAGACCGTGGGGGTCAATATCCCGATCCTCTGCAAGCACCCCGACCTTCACGCCTCGGCCGCGTGCGGTATCTGTGTGGTCAAGATGAAGGGTTCTCAGAAAATGCCGCGCGCCTGCTGCACGCCGATCGAAGAGGGGATGGACATCGTCACGCACGATCCCGAGATCGTCTCCGTCAGAAAAACGGTGCTGAACCTGATCCTGTCGAACCATCCCAACTCCTGCCTCACCTGCGGCCGCAATACCCAGTGCGAACTTCAAACGGCCCTGGCGGATTTCGGCATACGCGAGGAGCCTTACGACAAGCTCCTCTGCTCGGCCCCCCTGGATTCCACCACCGGCACCATCGTCCTGGATCCACCGAAATGCATCAAGTGCGGCCGTTGCGTCACGGTGTGCCAGGAGATGCAGAACGTCTGGGCTCTTTCGTTCCTGGAGCGGGGGATCGAGACCCGCATTTCGCCGGCCGGCGACATTTCTCTGGGGGATTCTCCCTGCGTGCGCTGCGGCCAGTGTTCTGCCCATTGCCCGACCGGCGCCATCGTCGAAAAGGACGACACGGAGAAGGTGTGGGCCGCCCTGCAGAACCCCGCCAAGCACTGCGTCGTGCAGATCGCTCCGGCGGTGCGGGTGACGCTGGGGGAACACTTCGGGTTCGAACCCGGCGTCAACCTGTCGAAGAAAATCTATACCTTGCTCCGGCGCATGGGGTTCGAGCGGGTGTTCGACACCAACTTCGGCGCCGACCTGACCATCATGGAGGAGGCCGCGGAGTTCGTGCAGAGGTTCGTCCATGGGAAGTCCGTCCTGCCGCTCATCACGACCTGTTGCCCTTCCTGGGTGGACTTCATGGAAAAGATGCACCCGGACATGATCGAACATTTTTCGTCGAGCAAGTCGCCGCACGAGATGCTGGGGGTTTTGGCCAAGACCTACTACGCCGAGAAACAGGGACTCTCTCCCGCCGACATCGAAGTGGTGTCCGTCATGCCGTGCACGGCGAAGAAGTTCGAGATCCATCGGAGCCGGGAAATGAGCGCTTCGGGGTTCCAGGACGTGGACACCTCCGTCACCACCCGGGAATTGTCCCGCATGATCCGCCAGGCGGGGATCGACTTCGCCAACCTGCCCGACGGCGAATGCGACCCGCCTTTGGGCGACTACAGCGGCGCCGGGACGCTCTTCGGAACGACCGGCGGCGTGATGGAGGCGGCGTTGCGCACCGCCGCTTTCATGATCACGAAAGAGAAGCTGCCCCGGGTGGAGTTCGAAAACGTGCGGGGGCTCAAGGGCGTGAGGGAAACCTCGGTGACGGTGGCGGGCAAGGAGGTGCGCATCGCCGTCGCCCACGGCCTCGCCAATGTGGAATACGTTATTGAAAAGATACGCAAGGCCAAAAAGGACGGCGCCCCGCTCCCCTACCATTTCGTGGAGGTGATGGCGTGTCCGGGCGGATGCATCGGCGGGGGCGGGCAGCCGTACGGCGTCACCGATGAACTGCGCGCCAAGCGGGCCCGTGGGCTTTATTCGGACGATAAAAATTTGCCGAGACGCTGTTCCTATGAAAATCCGTACATCCAACAACTCTACGAGGACTATCTGGGCGAACCGTTGAGCAAAAAGGCGCACGAGTTGTTGCACACGACCTATAAGCCCCGCCCCATGTATCAGCGGTAGGGCCTGGAAGGCCGGGTTTTCGGCTCCGCCGGATTCCGGCCGGCGGTCTGATCTTCGTTCGGCGAACTAATTGGCGGGCAATTTCAAAAAACTGATACAATGGGGCGCGTTTCAGCAGCGGCGTTCCATTGACCGCCCAGTCCCATTTGTTTGTAACGAAAACAGCCACCATGCGCAAGGATCGACGTTTGCCACAAAACGAAGTTTTGCGCCGAGGTAGCTCAACGGTAGAGCAATCGCTTCGTAAGCGATAGGTTGTGGGTTCAATCCCCATCCTCGGCTTAGATTTTTTTGATGATTGTCCCGCGCATGGCTTTGGGACCAACGGCATCCCGGAGGGATGAAAACTCCACTGGGGATTGAAGCCGATCCGCGCGCCACCGGTTCTGGCGCAACGATTTCCCGGAACAGAAAGAAATGACGAACTTTTCCACACACGCCCGATCCGATCGACCGCCCCGCCTAGTAACTATGGCGTGGGCTGTGTTTTTTTTCGGTGTGATCGATGTCTCCGCGGGGGTGGCGGGGAAAAGCGGATTTGATCTGTTGAAGATATCGCCTTTCCCGCGTTCGGCGGCCATGGCCGAGGCCACCACGGCCGTGGTGGGGGACCCGTCGGCCCTCTATTCCAACCCCGCCGGTCTGGCGCATACCTCGATGTCCCAGATCTCGGCCCAGCACGCGGCGCACTTGGAAGACGTTTCCATCGACAATTTGGCGATGATTTTTCCCTATGCGCGCGGCGGTTGGGGATTGGATCTGGGTTTTTCCGGCGTGAAGGACATCGCCAAAACGAAATACGACCCGTCGTCGGTGGATCGTTTCGTCGAAACCGGGGAAATGAAGGCCGGGGACCAGTTCGTGACGGTTTCTTGGGGGCGGCGGCAAACGTCCAACCTGGCGCTGGGCGTGTCCGTGAAGGCGGTGCAGGAAAAGCTCGATACGGAGACGGCGATGTCCGTGATGGGCGACGTGGGGGGGATTTACCGTTTCGACCGTCAATGGCGAGGGGCGGTGGTGGTTCAGAACATGGGTTCTTCGGGGAAGTTCATTTCCGAAGCGGTGCCGGCGCCGCTTCGGGGGCGGGCCGCGGTCCACTGGACGCCGGAGGAATGGATGTTTTGGGAAGTGGACGGCGTGATGAACGGGGACGGCAGTTCCGAGGCGCTGTTGGGCGGGGAGTTCCACTGGGAACAGATGGCGTTCTTCCGTCTGGGATACCGTTATCCGTTCCAGAACAACGATTTGGGCATCGCCACCGGTTTTTCGGTCGGCGTGGGGTTCCAGGCCGGGCCGTTCGGCGCGGACTATGCTTTTTTGCCCTACGGCGATTTGGGGGATTCTCACCGGTTTGCGGTGTCGTGGAGGTTCGGGAACGCGGTGTCGGTGTCGGATGAGCCGCCGCCCGATCGTCCGTTTTCGGCCGGGGGCGCGGCGTCGACGGTAAAGAAGATCGTGGCGGTGGCCGATTTCGAACCGAAAAACGTTTCGTCGATGGACGCCTCCATCACGGCGGATTTCCTGCGTTCGGAGTTGGCGCGGGAGGGTGCTTTCGCGGTGGTGAGCCGTCCGGACATGGACCGGCTCCTCGCCGGAGAGAACGTCCAGATGTCGGGATGCACCACGAAAGAATGCGCGGTGCGGATGGCAAAGATTTTGAACGCGGACAAGGTGGTCATGGGGTCGGTGGCCCTGATAAAAAAGAAATATTCCATCACGGCGAACATCGTGGACGTGGAGGCCGGTTTCACGGAATACTCGACCACGGTCGGAGAGTTGGCTCTCGACCAGGTCCCCCCGGCCGCGCGGGACATCGCCCAAAAGCTGGCGGCGGCCTATCAATAATTCAGCCGCCGACCGGAAAGTCCCGATGACGAACCCGACGCCCCTTCCCGAATCGCCGCTGGCCGCGCTTTTTTCCCGCCTGGTGGCTTACTTCCTGCCCGTGACGTATTTCCTCATCACGGTCTCCTTTTACCTGAAGACTTACGACTCTGCCCAGATCAAGATCACTCTCACGCAGATCGGCTGCACGGCGGTGATCCTCTTCTGGTTCTGCCAGCTCGTGCTGGAGCGGCGCTGGCCTTTCGAGAAGAAGGACCTGCCGCTGATCGCTCCGTTCCTGGCGTTCTTCACTTCCGGGGTCGTCTCCTTCCTGCAGTCCTCCTTCCAGCAGGGCAGCGTGGAGGAGTTCATCCGCCGGGTGCTGTACTGTTTCATGGGCGTGATCGTCATTTCGGATTTCCGCGGCTGGGACCGGCACCGCCGCCTGTTGCGGTGGCTGTTGGCGGCGTTCGGCGTGGTGGTGTTCTACGGGTTTGTGCAGTATTTCGACACCCGGCTCTTCCCGGCGGGGCAGGGCGTGGGGATCGATCCGTTCGTCTGGCGGTATGCTTTCGGGTTGCGCGTGTTCTCTTCTTTCGGCAACCCGAACTTTTACGG
>JAKLDV010000082.1 GCA_022703335.1 Elusimicrobiota bacterium | reverse complement strand
TCGTCCGTGCGCGGCGTCTGGCATCCCTTCTTGGAGGTTTTTGTCGTCGCCGTTTTTTTGTTCCTGGGGGGGGACCGTCGGGAAGGCGGCCTCCGGCGGTCGCTGGAGTTGTTTCTGCTCTGCCTGGGTTTTTTCATCCTGGTTTTATTGGTGATCACCCCGCCCGCGTACTCGGCCCATCATGTATGGGAGATGTATCCCTTTCCGCATCTGTTCGCCGCCGCCGTCCTGGGGCGGTACGGGACGTCTCGGAAGAAATGGATCCGGGGCCTGTGCGCGGGGGCGGTATTGGTGTATTTCGTCGGGGCCGGCCGGGAACTGGGGGCGTTTCAAGCGAGGTTCGCGGAGAGGCGGGTGCATGCTCGTTGGGCCGGCGCCATCGCCGACGTGGCCGACGCCCTGGTGGAACAGCAGCGGCCGGTGGCCCTCCTCGATTGGGGGTTCGGACACAACCTCGCCGTGTTGACCGCCGGCCGCGTGCCGATGCGGGAACCCTACTGCGATCCACGCGCGGGGTTCATTTATCCCGGACACGAGGCCGTTTGGGACGGACTGCTGGCCGATCCTCGGCGTCTCTACCTGCTCCACGGCGACGCCGATACCGTCTATCCGTCCGGCCGCCGCAGTTTTTTCGAGATACTGAGATCCGCCGGCCGGTCGGCCCGGAAGGTCAGCGTTTTCGAACATCGGGGCCGCCCCTATGCCGAACTCTACGAGGCCCGGCCGACGCCGCCCCCTCCTCGACGGTAAAATCGAATCCGTGACCGGTTTGACGAGTTTGCCGAAACGTGTTCAAAATCACCGATAAAATGCGGTGAAATATTGTATACTGCCTCCGTTTGGGGCAGATACTTATAGTCAACGGTTTTTGAGGGGTCGGGGAGGATTTATGCGTCGGAAGATCACGGTGGTGGGGGCCGGCAACGTCGGGGCGACTTTGGCCCAGCGGTTGGCGGAAAAAGAGCTGGCGGATGTGGTTCTTCTGGATATCCCCCAGACCGAGGGGATGCCGGCAGGGAAAGCTCTGGATATCCTTCAGGCGGGGTCCGTGTACGGGTACGACACGAAGCTCACAGGGGCCACCGACTACGCCGCCGCCGAGGGGTCCGATATCGTCGTCATCACCGCCGGGGTCCCGCGCAAGCCGGGGATGAGCCGGGACGACCTCCTCTCCACCAACGCCAAGATCGTCAAAGCCGTGTCGGAACAGGTGGCCCGCTCCTCCCCCAACGCGGTGGTGATCGTGGTGTCGAACCCGCTCGACGCCATGGCCTACGTGGCCCTCCGAACCACGCGTTTTCCGGAAGAGCGGGTGTTGGGAATGGCGGGGGTGCTCGACTCCGCGCGCATGGCCGTTTTCGTGGCGCAGGCGCTGGATGTTTCCGTCGAGGATGTGCGGCCCATGGTGCTGGGGGGCCACGGGGACACCATGGTGCCTCTGCCGCGCTACACCACGGTGGCCGGGGTGCCGGTCACGGAACTTTTGTCCAAGGAAAAGATAGACGCCATCGTGCAGCGCACGCGCGACGGCGGCGCCGAGATCGTCAAACTGTTGAAGACCGGCTCCGCCTATTACGCGCCCTCGGCCAGCGTGGTGGCCATGGTGGAATCCATTTTGAAGGACAAGAAACGAATTCTTCCCTGCGCCGCTTACCTCAACGGCGAATACGGCGTGCGGGGGGTGTTTGTCGGCGTCCCGGTGAAACTGGGTGCCCGCGGCCGCGAGGAGGTCCTTCAGCTCAATTTGACCGTCGAGGAACGCGTGGCCTTGCAGAAGTCGGTGGACGCGGTGCGGGAATTGGTGGAGGCCATGCAACGTCTGGGGGTGGCCGGCTGACGGAGGGACTGCCGGGATTTTTGAGGGGGCGGTTAACCGCGGGGGAACAGGGCAGGAATCGACAGGGTGGCCGGTTGGCGATAGGAGGGAGTTGGAAGGCGGGTCAGAGTTCATCCGGCGGGAGATGAGGAACAATGACCACTGAAACCATACAGTGCGGGAAACGGGTGTATATGTTCGAATCGCGCATCACCAAGAACGGGCACAAATACGTCATGATCACGGAAAAAAGCTCGGGCCGATTGTCGAAAGTGATGGTGTTCCACGACCATTTCGACATTTTCTGTAAGGCGATCCAGCGCGCCATGCAGGCCGAACCGACGCCGGTGGTCCCCGCCGAGACGGAAAAAGCGTTCAGCCACTAACGGGGCGGGCGCGGCCGGACGCCGGGCCGCGCGGTCTGCGGGGATTGATGTCGGCGTCTAAAAGTGAAATCATATCGCACGGGCCGGAACATCCATGCCGGCCCCTGTCCTATCGGAATCCATTTCGCATGCTGCTGACAATAGATATCGGCAACACCCAGATCACGCTCGGTGTTTTTCGCACCGACCAGGGCCGGCCCCTCAAGGGGGTCGTCTCTTCTTGGCGCATGGCCACGGTCCGCACCGCCACCTCCGACGAATACGGAACCAAGATCCTCGATTTCCTGCATTACGCCTCCATCGAATCGTCCCAAATCGGCGGCGTGGCCCTGGCCAGCGTGGTGCCGCCGCTGGACGGCGTTTTCCTGGACGCCGTGAAGAAATATTTCAAAACCACCCCGCTCGTGGTTGGCCCCGGTGTGAAAACCGGGATGAACATCCTCTACGACAACGCCGCCGAGGTGGGGGCCGACCGCATCGTCAACGCGCTGGCGGCCTTCGACCGTTTGGGCGGGCCGTGCATCGTGGTGGATTTCGGCACCGCCACCACTTTCGATTGCGTCAATCGGAAAGGGGATTATCTGGGCGGCGCCATCGCCCCCGGCCCCCTGCTGGCCGCCGCTTCCCTGTGGGAAAAAACCGCCAAGCTGCCCCTCCTCGGCGCCTTCCGGAAACCGCCTTCCGCCCTGGGCAAAAACACCCATGACAGCATGTCCTCCGGCCTTTTCTACGGCTACATCGGCCTGACCGAGGAGCTTCTCCGCCAGCTCAAAAAGGAGGTGGGGGGGGAACCGAAAATTATGGCCACCGGGGGGTTGGCCGGTCTCCTGGCCCCTTACATAAAAGCCATTAAAAAGGTGGATCCGGACCTGACTTTGGAGGGGCTCCGACTCGTTTGGGAGCGCAACTTATGACGAATAACGTGGTTTTTTGTGGATAAACTTGTGAGTAAAGGCCATAAAAACGAAAAATAATCGGTTTAAAGACAAAAAGGCCTTTATTTTGATTTTTTCTCTTTTAGGGATCCGAGTCGAGGTCCGCCCGTCGGCGGAGGGATGATTTGATGCAGGCGAAAAACATCCTCGTGGTGGACGACGATGTGTCCAACACGGACATCGTCAAGCTCATTTTGGAGAGCCACGGGCACCGTGTCAGCGTTTCCTACAGCGGCAAGGACGCGATGCAAAAAGTCGTTCAGGTGCGGCCGGACCTGGCGGTGTTGGACGTGAAAATGCCGGACGTGGACGGCTACGCGGTGTGCAAGTTCATCAAGGGGCATCCGGCGTTGAGCCCGGTCAAGGTGATCCTTTTGACGTCGCAGGATTTGGAGAAGAACGTTCGGAACGCCGAGGAGGCCGGGGCGGATGCTTTTTTGGAGAAGCCCTGCAGCGTGGAGAAGCTGATCGAAACGGTCAACCGGCTTCTGGCGTTGCGGCCGGCGTAGAGGCCGGCGGCCGAGGGGCGTAGTTCTTCCGTCGAAAAAGATCCGTCTTGACGTTCTCCACGCGGTCCAGGAACAAAACCCCGTCCAGGTGATCCATCTCGTGTTGCAGCGCCACCGCTTCAAACCCGTCCGTGTCCAGTTTCACCGTTTCTCCCCGGGCGTTCATCCCTTCCACCTCGATCCAGGCCGCCCGCCGCACGTTCCCTAAAAAATCCGGAACAGACAGACATCCCTCGCGGAAAACCAGTTCTCCTTCCCGCCGGAGGAGGCGGGGGTTGAGCAGGGCGATGAGCCCGTGATGACGGGGAGGCTTTTTCTCCCGGCGGGTCGAACGGGTGATGTCCACCACCACCGCCCGTTGCAACACCCCGATCTGGGGCGCCGCCAGCCCCACGCCGGGGAACCGGTGAAGGGTGTCGGTGAGGTCGGTGAGCAGTTGGGCCGCCGCCGCATCGGCGCGGTCCACGGGGCGGCTGGGCTGTTTGAGGAGAGGGTCGGGAAAGAGGATGATTCGGTGTGCGGCCACGGGCACCCCCGGGGGCTCTTAAAGGGGCTCGGCGTCCACCGGTTTGAGCGCCACCGTCACGCCCAGTTCGCGCCCCAGGTCCTGCAGAAGACCCTGGAGCCGATCCGTGTCCGCCCCGGCGAGTTCCCCTTCCAGATAGAGGATGTATCCTGCCGCGCCTTTCGCCGTCCCGGCGGCGGTGCGGTGGGTGGTGACGTCGGTGATGTTGACCCCGTTCTTCGACAGAAGCCGGGTGACCCGATAGACGATGCCCGGCTTGTCCGCCCCGTAGACCGTCACAAGACAGAGACGTTGAGGCCGCGGCGGCTCCAGCGTCTCCCGGGGTTTCATGGGTTTGAGTTGCACGGTCAACCCGTGCGATTTTTCCAGCCGCTGGAGCCGGCGGCGAAGTTCGGTGAGGGACGTTTTGGCCGGCGCCGTGAAGATCAGCAGGATGGCGAACTCGCCGCGCAGGCGCGTCATGGCGGAGTCTTCCAGGTTGCAGCCGAGTTCGTAAAGGATCTCGGCGGCGGCGGCCACGATGCCGGCTTTGTCCGGTCCGGCGGCGGTGAGCAGGTAATAGGGCATGTTTTGGTTATAACACAACCGCCGCGGCATTTCAAGACGCTGCAATATTCTGTAAAATGGAAGACGGACATGGATAAATCTTTCGTCGACCGATTGCGCCGGGCCGTGGGACGGGGAAACGTTTTAACGGATCCCGCCTCCCTCCTGGTTTATTCTTACGACGCCGCCACCGACAAGGCTCTGCCGGGCGCGGTGGTGAAACCTCACGACACGAACGAGGTGGCGGCGGTGGTGCGTCTGGCCGCCGAGGCGGGGGTTCCTTTTGTGGCGCGCGGGGCCGGCACCAACCTCTGCGGCGGTTCCATCCCCGCCGACGGCGGGCTGGTCATCCATCTCTCCGGACTCAACCGGATCCTCCGGATCGACCCGATCGGCCGCCGCGCGCTCGTCGAGGCCGGCGTGGTGAACCTGCACCTTCAGAACGCGTTGGCGCCGCACGGTCTTTTCTACGCCCCCGACCCGGCCAGCCAGAAGGCCTGCACCCTGGGCGGCAACGCCGCCACCAACGCCGGCGGGCCGCACTGTCTCAAATACGGCGTCACCTCGCACCACGTGCTGGGATTGGAACTCGTGTTGCCCGACGGCCGCGTGGTCAACACCTCCGTCGCCGACGGCGGATATGACCTCACCGGGCTGTTCATCGGGTCCGAGGGCACGCTCGGCATCATCACCCGGATGGAAGTCCGTCTTCTGCCTCTGCCCGAGGCGGTGCAGACCCTGTTGGCGTCGTTCCCGTCCCTGGAGGACGCCGTCCGGGCCGTGACGGCCATCGTTTCGGCGGGGATCGTCCCCAGCACGCTGGAGGTGATGGACGGCGTCACCCTGCGGGCGGTGGAGGCGTTCGTCCACGCCGGGTACCCGGTGGAGGCGGGGGCGGTGCTGCTCGTCGAACTGGACGGCCCGGCGGCGCGGATCGCCGAGGACTCCGCGCGCGTCCGGGAATTTGTTCGTCGGAACCGGGGGGGGGACGTGCGCGAGGCCCGGGACGAGGGGGAGCGTCAGAAACTCTGGGAAGGCCGTCGGGGTTCGTATCCCGCCATGGCGCGCCTGGCGCCCAACGTGCTGGTGGAGGACGGGGTGGTGCCGCGCACCCGCCTGCCCGAGGCGGTGCGGCGGATCCGCGCCGTGGCCGACCGGGAAAACCTCCGCATGGGGCTCATCGCCCACGCCGGGGACGGCAACCTGCATCCCAACATCGTTTTCGACGAGCGCGATCGCGCGCAGACCGAGCGGGTCCGCGCCGCCGGCCATGAGATGATGCGCGTGTGCGTGGAGTTGGGCGGGTCCATCTCCGGCGAACACGGCATCGGCCTGGACAAGCGGGAGGCCATGCGTCGGCTTTTTACTCCCGAAACCTTGGAGGTGTTCCGCGCTCTCAAGGACGCCTTCGATCCGCGCCGCCTGTGCAATCCGGACAAGATCGTCCCTCCTCCGGCCGCCGCCGGAGAGGAAAAATCAGAGGCCCCGTCTCCCGTGGATTTGCCGGACAACGGCGTCCTCTCGGCGGAGAGCGTGCCGCGGGTGCGGTCTCTGCTGGCGTCGGCGTGCGCGGCGGGAAGGAAGGTCGTCCTGTGCGGGTCGGGCCGCTCCGCCGGGCCGACGGACGGCGACGTCTTGGCCTTGCGTTTGGACGGCTTGACGGGCGTGGTGGAACACGACCGGGACAATTTCACGTTGACGGTCCGGGCGGGCATGCCGCTGAAGGACGTGCGCGCCTATTTGACGCCGTTCGGACAATATCTCCATCTTTCCGGCGAAGGGACCTTGGGCGGGGTGCTCTCCTCCTGTCCCGCGGGCAAGGAGTCGGTGCGGGACCAGATCATCGGACTCAAAGCGGTGTTGGCCGACGGACGGCTCGTTTCTTTTGGAGGGAAAGTGATCAAGAACGTGGCCGGGTACGACGCCGCGAAACTGTTCATCGGCGCCTGGGGAACCCTGGGCGCGGTGGTGGAGGTGACGCTCCGGCTCTTTCCCAGCCCGGCGCTGGAAAAAATTCCGTCCGCGCCCGCGGAAGATTTTTCTTGGATGGCCTCGCCTCTCCATCGACGGGTGAAACAGGCTTTCGATCCGGCGGGAGTTCTTCTGCCTCCGCCCGGTCGGGGAGCGACCAAATGAAAGACGCCGACAAGCCGGTCCTGGAACCTCGTTGGGCGGAACTCTCCTCCAAGAAAGACGAGGCGGGCTACGAGGCCGCTCTCCACTGCAACCGGTGTGGGTTCTGCACCTCGTTCTGCCCGACGTATCTGGCCACGGGCGACGAGGGGCGTTCTCCCCGCGGGCGCAACCAGACCTTCCGCGCCCTGCTGGAAGGACGCCTGAAAGATCCGGTGCAGGGCGGGGACCTGTTCGACACCTGCCTTCTCTGCGGCATCTGCACCTCGGTGTGTTTTGCGGAAGTGCCGACGGCCAAACTGATGTCGGCGGCGCGGGAGAAGGTGATGCAGCGGGCCGGGGAGCCGTGGCTCATGCGGGGGCTTCTTCGCTCCCTTCTGCCGCGTCCCCGATTGTTCGAGTTTTTCCTCCAGGTCCTTTTTTGGGGGAAACGGCTCGGCGTCAGCCGCGCCTTGAACAGGCTCGGGGTGCTTGGTCTGTTGGACCGCCGTTTGGCCGCCGCCGAGGAGCTGACGGATTCCGTCCCGCGACGGTTTCTGCGGGATCTCTTGCCGAACGCCCCGCCCGACGTGGACGTCGTCCAATTCGTGGCCTGCGGGCCGAGCTACGCGATGCCGGCGGTGGGGGAGGCGACGCACCGGCTGGTGCGCGCGGCGGGAAAATCCGTCGGTCGGGTGGACAACGTTTGTTGCGGGTTGCCGGCCCTGAGTCTGGGCGATTCGGCGGCGGCCCGGGTTTTGGCGGAAAAGAACATCGCCGAACTGGAAAAATATCCGCGGGCCGTCGTCCTGGCGGACGACTCGTCCTGCGCCGCCACCCTGAAGGAGTATCCGTCCCTTTTTGAAGAGGGGGAATGGCGTCGTCGCGCCGAGGCCGTGTCCCGGCGGACGAAGGATCTGAGCGAATGGCTGGCGGAGAACCGGCCGACGGGGACTCCCCTTCCTCCGACGGTGGTGACCTACCATGACCCGTGCAAAGCCCGCTACGGCCAGAAGATCGTGGACGCGCCGCGGGCCCTTCTGGCCGCCACGCCCGGGGTGGATTACCGGGAACTGCCCGAAGCCGACCAATGTTGCGGCGGCGGGGGGACCTACAGTTTTCTGCAGCCGGAAATTTCCCGACAGGTCCTGTCCCGGAAGATCCGGAACATCGAATCCACCGGGGCGGCGGTGGTGCTGACCTCGGCCGTTTCCTGCCTGTTGCAGATCCGCGCCGGTCTGAAATGGACCGGTTCTAGGGTGAGAGCGTTTCATTTGTCGGAGTTCCTTTCGCCCCCTCCAGCGTCCGATGAGACGGGTTTTTTCGGGCCTAAAACGGGCCTTTAACCCCCGTTTCAACTTGTTTACAATCAATTTACATCTCATTAATGAGTTAGACCCCCCTATAGAAGTATAGTAGTAACAGAGAACCCAAACCGACCAAAAGAATTCAAGCGCTTGAATATAATGAAGCTTTTAAGATATAATTTACGTAGCCGTTACAATCGTGGGTTCTCTAAGTTACGCCTGAGGGAGAGGGAGCCATGACCTTCGATTGGGCCTATCGGTCCAAATCCATCGCCCGAAAATCCGTCGCGCTCTTCATCGTGACGGCGTTCGTGTTTACCACGGTCTCCGAACCCTGGGCGCAATCCTCCTTCTGGGAACAGCAGCGTTCCTCCCGCCAAAACCTCTACAAGCAGACCGACCCTCAGACCGCCGAAGCCAAGGCGCTCCTCTCCAGCGTTTCCTGGCCCAAAGAAGCGGCGCACCCGCTGTTCGGTTCTTTCAAGCTCTCCTCCCAACTGGGGTCGATTCTCGAGACGCATCTGGCGGCCTCTTCCGAGTTGGAACCGGAAAAAATCCGACCCCTCACCCTCTATCACATCCAGGACGCGCACGGCGTCTACGGCGCCCAATACAACGCCTCCCAGATCATCGACGGGCTGGCGGCGGCTTTCAAGGAGCAGGACCAGCCCAAAGCCCCTCTGTTGGTCTGTCAGGAAGGCGGACTGAAGAGCGTCAACACCGATTGGCTGTCTTCCTTCCCGTTCCCGGAGATCAAGCGCGAGGTGGCCCACGCCCATCTTCGCATGGGGAACCTGACCGGCGAGGAATACCTGGCGCTCGTCCGCTTGCCCGGCTTTGTGAAGTTGCGCGGCGTGGAGAACAAGGACCTGTATTTCGACAACCTCGATTCCCGCCGCAACACCATTGAGGCCCGCCTGCAGGCCAGCAAATACATCGCTTCCCTCCAGGCGCGCATGAACGTGGTGAAGGAGAACATCTACCCGTCCTCTCTGCTCGATCTGGACCGGAAGTTCCGCGCCTACTCCGACAAGAAGATCACCTTCGTCCAATACCTC
The DNA here is from genome assembly GCA_022703335.1 of Elusimicrobiota bacterium. Taxonomy (GTDB): domain Bacteria; phylum Elusimicrobiota; class Elusimicrobia; order FEN-1173; family FEN-1173; genus JAKLDV01. Next base: position 1,244 of record JAKLDV010000082.1, on the reverse strand, counting down.
CAGGAACTGGCCCGCCGGTCCTCGTCGCCGATCAGCCGGGGGGAATTCCCCAACGTTCACGCCACCCTCCTGCTGTCGGACATGGAGTCCGTCCTCGACCTCGACGCGCTCCGGGAGGAACGGACCACGCTGGTGGACGTGATGGCGGAGCACCTCAGTCTGGATTCCCTCAAGGAACTGGTGGCCAAGGCCTCGGAGATGAGACTGGGGCACGTGAACCCCCGCGTGTTCTATCAGGGCCTGGTCTCCATCGCCGGCCTGTTGCGGCAGAAAGGCGTGGTCGTTCCCACCGACAACCTCCGCCAATACGTGGCCTATCTGGAATTGATGGAACGGGTCAACCACGAGCAACTTCTTTTGGAAACGGACCAGCTGAAAAAACGTCTCCTGGAACATTACGCGTACAACGATCAGATCTGGCGGTTGGTGAACCTGGACCAGCGGCTCCAGCAGGAAGCCGATCTCTGGGGATTGGCCATGGGGCCGGATCAGTTCGCCGGCTATCGCAAGGAGGGGCCGCAGGATTTCATCGGAGTGGAAAAATATCTGTTGGCGCAGGAGCGTTCCCTCGGCCTGTCCCCGGTGCCGGTTTCCGAACCCGTCAACCTGCAGCCCTGGTTGGAGAAGCGGCCGCTCATCCACCGCTATTACGAATTCGCCCTGGAACGAAACCTGGTGCTGGTGCAGAACGCGTTGAACGCCATGAAGGAGACGGGCGCTTCCCGCGCGGTGCTGGTGGCCGGCGGGTTCCACACCCAGGGCATGACCGATCTTCTGCGGCAGATGGGTGTGAACTACGTGGTCATCCAGCCGCGTTTCGAGGCCTATCAGCCCGTGGCCGAGGACCAGCTCCTCCAAATCAGCTACAGCTACGATTTTTCCGAGTCCGTCGGCAGCGTCCGGGAGCAGAACCGGCTGGACATCACGGGCCCGCTCGCCCAGGACCTCTCCAAGCAGATCGCCCTGCAGGAGAGCATCGACGGCGTGGTCAGCATGGTGCTCTCCCGGTTCGGCAACGAACGGGCCGCCAACGCCGAGGCGCTGGAAAAATGGTGGGCCGAGGCGCGCGGGATCATTCCCATCGATGTCCGCCGGGCGATCGAACTGGAGAAGGGGAAGTCCCGGCAGGTGGTCCTCTTCGGCCGGGCCGCCGGCGAGCCGGTGGCGCTGGTCATCGCCGACAGTCGTCATATCGCGGAAGACGCGGCCTCGCTGGTCGAGGTCGAGTACGCGGAAGAAGATCC
>JAKLDV010000081.1 GCA_022703335.1 Elusimicrobiota bacterium | reverse complement strand
TGGCACTTGCCGCATTGCCCCGGGACTCGTTGCTGAATCTGTCAACTGTCAAGACAGGCACCAGCTCACTCTAGAATTCGACCGCCGCGCGGAATCCAATCGGGGCCCATTCAAATTCATAAAAGTCTTCGGTTTCCTTCAGTGTCGGGAATTGGGCGAAGCCAACGCCAAATTCGATATTTACACCGTTCCCCTTAATTAGAAGGGACGGCAAAAATTCCCATGTGAAACCGGACCACGTTTCGCTTTGCGAGGACGAGGTCGATGCCCCCAACGCCGTTACAAACGTTCCTGAATTGGTTATCGTCGTTTCCATTCGGCCGCTGGCGAGCCCCAGTCCTCCACGAAAAACAAAATCCACATCATTGTTCAGGGGGATTGCTTTTTTTGCCTCAAGCAAAAAACGTAAATAATTCACGGTGTCCTCGCGTTCCGACCGGCCATTCCCATAACTCCAACTGTAACCATTCGTTTCAGATTCCCAGGTGGGGCCCCAGATGTATCCAACACTGCCGCCAATATGGAACGTGCCGTCTCCGACGGGGAATAACAGGCCCCCTCGGATTCCGAGTCCATTGGAAATGCTGTAGTTTGCGGAAGAAGCGTCGTAGCCGAGAACAATTAATTCGCCGGTGACATCTTTCAGGGCTTTTTCTTCTTCCTCAAACGCGGAATCTTTTAGCCAGTAGTCGATTTGGCCGAACACTTTTGGGGATAGTTGAAGGCGATTGTCTTGCGGGGCGGATGTTTCCATTGACTGGATGGGGGGAGCCGGCGCCTGCATGGGCGTGTTTGTCGGCCCCTGAAGCCGTTCTTTTTCCAACTGAATTTTTTCTTTCACTTCGGGGATGTCGCCGTATTTCCTGTCGAAATAGTTAAGCTGGCCATATTGAACCTCGGCGCTCCAGTGGGGGGCTGTTTCCTTTTTCCATTTGCCCCATTCGTAATAAAATTCATCTTTTCGTTGCGCAATTTCAGCGGCCTCTTTTTCTTTTGCCCCGAGTAACTTACCTTTTTCCGTCTTTACAAAAGCTAAATCAATTCCCTGGCCTTCGTATTTTTTCTCAATGCGATCGAGGATTGATAGTCTTTCCGCCTCGCTGGCGCCTTGTTTGACCCGGTTGCTGTAAAAATTCCAAGAATTCTCGAATTGCGACTGGATGTCATCGGCAGGATATATATTGGGGACTGTGCAGAAAATAATTAACAAAAGACATGTGAAGAATCGCGATATTTTCATGCAGTCGTCTCTTTTCGGGTGATGAGATGGTTAAAGAGATAAATCCATCCACGCGGACTGGCAGCCCTCAGTTGGAAATTTTAGCAAATCAGTCAACATAGGAATAACAGGATTGAAAAAAGTTCAGGAGAGGGGCGGTTTTTGAGGCGCCCAATGAATTGGGCAGCTACACTTTTCCGCAAGCAAGTGTCATGCCTGGCGGCAAGGGGAAATGGGGCGGCGACGGTCGAGTGGCTTCTCGACGCGTCAAAAAGCGACTTGCTCGAAGGAGACGGGGGAAGGGGCTATTGCTCGGCGGGGCGGAAATCGCGGATTTCGGCGAGGGACAACTGGTTTTTTGTGGCTTTTTCTCGGTCCGTGATGAACTGCTGAAGTTCTTTAAAGTTCGCCGGCGTGAGCCCGGGAGGGGCCGGTGGAGGAGGGGGCGGCGCCAGGGGCGCGCCGGCCAGGGGGTATTTGGCTAGTTTGTATTTTGGGGAGCGCATTCGGGCGCCTGTTTCCAGGAGAGGGCGACGGCCCACCGGGCCGACGAGCATCCGCCGCAGGGCGGCGTTGAGTTCGGCCTTGGTGTACCAGCGCGGGCCGAAATAATGGACGGCGGCATACATGATCTTGGCTTTGACGGAACCGACTCCGGACGCCCGCATGGCGTAGTAAAACATTTCGTGGACCGCGGCCCACGGGCGGTTCTTTTTGTCACAGGCCACGTCGTGGATGACCGAGGCCTCCCGGTATTTGCCTTCGAAGGGGCCGCCGATGATGGACCAGGCGAATTGGGGGATGGAGGCGCCGTCCACGATGGACCGCGCCGGGGCCGGCCAGACTTTTTTGTGTGGATCGATGTATTTGAAGGGCTTGAGCAGCTGCATGTCCCGGCCGTTGGGAAGGAATTTCGCATAGACTTTGCCGACGTATCGGCCGTAGCGGCCCATGGGCGGTTTATCCGGCTTTCGCGGAAGAGCCGGGCGGCGGCGCCGAGGGTTTTTGTTTTTCGAGGAAGTAGGTCCGCATTTTGCCTTTCCCCTTGATGTCGACCTCGCCCCGTTCGGTGAAATCGAAATCCGCCCGGGCCTGGGCGTGGAACGCTTCCGAACAGTGGATTTTGCCGGGCACCCCGTGCGATTCCATGCGGTTGGCGATGTTGACGGTGTCCCCCCAGACGTCGTAGGAGAACTTTTTCTTGCCGATGACCCCGGCGACGAGGCGTCCCGTGTGGATGCCGATGCGCAGGGAGATGGCGCCCTGTTCGAAGGAGAAGGATTTGGCGATCTCCTGCAGACGCAGGGCGAAAAGCCCCACGGACCGGGCGTGCCGGTCGGTTTCCACCGGGACGCCGCCCACCACCATGTAGGCGTCGCCGATGGTTTTTATCTTTTCCAGCCCGTATTTTTCCGCCAGGGTGTCGAAGTGGGAGTAGATGCGGTTGAGGAGGTCCACGGTTTCGTTCGGCGAGAGCAGCGTGCACATCTCCGTGAACCCCACGAGGTCCGCGAACAGGACCGTGGCGGAGGGGTAGTCGTCGGCGATGGTGGCGTCCGGGTGTTCCTTGAGGCGTTTGGCGATCGACGCGGGGAGGATGTTGAGCAGGAGCGTTTCCGACCGGGCATGGGCGATGGCGTGGGCCAGTTCCGCCTCCGCGACGGCTTTTTCGTAGTAGAGCGCCATGAGCCCCAGGGAGAGGAAGAGCACCGCCACGTTGTAGCATCCGAGCGTCCAGAGGACCAGGTCGGGGACGGCGTAGCGGGGAGGATTCCAGATGCCGTAAAGGAACAGGCCGCCGTAGACGACGGCGATGAACAACAGCAGGAGGAGTTGCGGGGTCCGTTTGGGGAACGGGATGAAGAAGATGAACGGCGCCAGGCAGATGATGTAGACGTGGAACCCGGCCGGCCACCCCACCAGCACCACGGTGATGGCCGCGTGGAGCAGGATCTCGCCGAAGCCGAGGAAGATGCCGGTTTTGCGGAGTCCGGTGCGGTTGAGGAAGAAACAGGCGATCCAGATGAGCGTGCTGAAAACGTTGACGAGGGGCAAGAGGGGGATTTTCAGGAAGAGGAACAGGAAGATGTAGAAGAAATGGGCGCCCCCGGCCAGGAGAATGGCGCAGTCGGCGACGCGGTGGAAACGGTAATCTTTTTTGTCGAGAGGTGGAGGGGTCATGGTTGGTTCGAACGCCCGGGAAAAGTCGACGGTCTGTTTTTTAGTGGCATGCCAGGGACAATCTTAACAAATAAGTGAGACGGCACAGACAGGGCGGAGCAAAAACAGGGGGGGCACGGAGCGGACTTCGGGGAACGCCCAAGGCTGTGCGACAAAACAGCCCCATGTCTGGCGGCAAAGGGAAATGGGGAGGTGGCGGTCCCGCCCTTTCCACAAACAGGGCCCGTGTCTAGCGACACGGACGTATCACTTTGAGGACCTGACGCGCTCCACGTTGTCGCTAGATAACGTCCCGGTATGTAGGTCGGGAGAGGAGTGAAGACCCGTCACGTCCCACGCAGGGCTTTGGGACGATCGGCACTCCAGAGGAGTGAAGACCCCTCACGTCCCACGCAGGGCTTTGGGACGATCGGCACTCCAGAGGAGTGAAGACTCGTCACGTCCCACGCATAGCTTTGGGGCCATCGGCAGCGCAGAGCGCTGACAACCCCTCAGGCTACCGCGCGGAGGATGGCGTCGGCGAAGGAGGTCTCGGGCTGCGCGCCGACGAATTCCACCTTGTCGTTGATGACCACCTTGGGCACCCCGCTGACGTTGTATTTTTGGGACAGTTCCGGGAACTCCTCCGCCTGGACCATGTCGGCGGTGATGTTCGGAAACTCCACCGCCAGCTTGTGCGCGGTGCGCACCGCCATGGGACAGAACGGACAGCTGGAGGTGACGAACACCTGGATGTGCACCGGGGTGGTGAGCCCGCTGAGTTTCTGGCGCGTGTGGGGGGCGAGGTCGGCCCGGCCGCCGGCCACGTCTTTGAGCCCTTCGAGCAGGGTGGCGAACTCGTAGCCGCCCGGGATGCCGAAGAACCGCACGCGGCCGCCTTTGGGTCCTTCCAGGACCAGGGCCGGGACGCGTTCCACGCCGTATTCCGCCGCTTTTTGGTCGTCGATGAGCCGGTTGTAGACCGCGGTCTGCAGTTTGTCGGACAGTGCCGCCAGTTCGCCCAGCAGTTGTTCCGCCACCCCGCAGGTTTCGCAGAAGACGTTTTCCTTGAAGAGGAGGAGTTTCACCGGCCCGGAGAGCTCCTCCAGTTTTTTCCGGATGATGTCGCGTTCACGTTCTTGCAGAAGAGGCATGGCGCTCACCTCCCGTCCGAGGGGGATTTTTTGTCTGTGGAGATGCCGCAGACCGTGTAAAGCGGACAGAAACGGAACAGCCCCGTGAGAACGGGCACCAGCCCGACCCACGCCCACGGCGTTTGGGGTCCCCAGAACGCCAAAGACACGATGAAGACCCCGACCCCGAGGCGGAGCCAGCGGTCCCACGAGCCGACATTGAGTTTGATCATGACGATTCTCCTTTTTTCCTTGGACGAGGGCCGACGAGGGGGTCCGGTCCCTTCACTCTTTGGATGCCTGGGTGGACCGAAAGGATTCGCGGCTTTTTGGGGGGAAACGGCTTCGGCCCGGAGGCGGGTGGGGGTCGCCTCGGGCGGGGAGGGGGGGGGGGGGGGGGTGTTAATTAGTTCCGGTCGGCGTGATGCGGCGCCTGCGCCAGATTGAGGTCCGGCAGGCAGTAGGAGCAAGGTTTGTATTGTTTTTTCGCATCGGAAATGGAGATGCGTTTTTTGCTCCAGGACAGGAATCGGCATCCGTCGTGGTGGTAGCTTTTGCCGCTGCGGGTGACGTAGACCGCCGACTCGACGACGGCCTGGTCCGCGCGGAGCGGCGCCCCGAGGGAGAGTCCCGCGATGAGGATGAAAGCGAACTTCTTGACAGACATGACGACCTCCAAGGATAGATAGATAAAACCCGGCGTAGCGCAACAAAAAGGGTTGCGCGTGTGCGAGTGGCGGTTCGTTGGCGTTGGTGTAGTTTTAGCGGATGTTAGTCGGAATGAACTAAACGATCGCTGCCCTGTTGCTGCGCCAAACACGAAAACCGAAAAACCAGCTCATCGTTCCGCTTTCCGGGTTTCGGCGCGCAGGAAGTCTTGGGTAACTCGCTGCCCCGGGAAGTAAAACGTGCATCAGTATACACGCCTCCCCGGAAAATTTCAAGGATTTTTTAAAAAATTTTTTCGGTGCGGGAGGGGGCCGGCCAAAAAGCTTGCGCGGCGCGGGGCCGGGCGCGCCGTGGGAGGCGGCGGGTTTTTACGTGCGAGGAGGGCCGGGTCTTCGGAGGGCGGCGATCTTTCGGCGCAGGGCCCGCCGCGCGCGGGCGGCGGCGTGGAGGCGGGGGGTGTTCTTCAGGCAGAGCACCGCGGTCTTGAGCGTTTGGATGACGCGGCGGCAGGTGGGGCACACGCGGTTGTGGTCGCCGATGCGGCGGGCCGTCGCCGTCGGCAGGTCGCCGTCCACGTAGTCCGAAAGGAAGCGGAGGAGCGAGCGGCATTTCATGAGGCGTGTCCCTTCACGAGCGGGCTGAGGCGGTCCCGCAGGAACAGCCGCGCCCGGTGCAGCCGGGATTTGACCGCCGGCAGGCTGAGGTTCAGGATGCGGGCGATCTCGTCGTTGGGGAGGCCTTCGATGTCGCTGAGCACCGCCACCAGCCGGTATTCGACGGGGAGCTCTTCCAGGGCGCGTTCCACGGTTTGGCGGAGTTCTTTTTTCTGGGCCAGTTTGGCGGGGTCGTCGGCGTGCGACTTCATTTTGTCCAGCGGCGCCCCGGTGTGGCGGTGTTCCCCGGCGTCCGGCAGGTCCAGGATGGGGACGAACGGTTCGCGCCGTTTTTTCCGGAGGCGCATCCAGCAGAGGTTGGCGGCGATGCGGTAGAGCCAGGTGCCCAGCTGGGAATCGGCGCGGAACTGGCCGATCTTCTTGTACGCGGAGAGGAAGGTTTCCTGGTAGATGTCGTCCGCCTCGGCCGGGGCGGAGGCGCAGACGTGGTGCGCGAGGTTGTAGATCTTGTCCTCGTAGCGGCGGATGAGGGAGGAGAAGGCCTCGGCGTCGCCCTGTTTGCTTTTTTCGATGAGCGCCGGTTCGGACAGCATGACGGATTTATTCTAGCAGAAAAGTCCGGTGGGCCCGGAAGAAAAAGCCGCTCAGCGGGAGGTGGCGATGAGGAGTCCCATCAGGGCGCCGTAGAGCGTGCTGAGGTACGGGTTGGACGTGATGGGGCAGGCGCCGGAGGCGCAGCCGACGAGCCGGTACCACAGATACCCGGCCAGCGCGCCCAGGAGCACGGCGGTCGCCGTTCGTGTGAGGACCATGGGTTTTCACCTCCGTTTCCTTCTTTGGATGCGCGGAGGCGTGAAAAGGATTCGGGAAGGGGGTCAGGGTTTCGGGATTTTTTTGAGGGCCCGCCGCCGGTGGGCGAGGGCGTCCGGGTGGTCGGGCCGGAGGGCCAGGGCTTTTTCGAAACACGCCGCCGCCTCGGTCCAGTTCCCCTGGTTCGCCAGCGTCACGCCGGTGCGGTTGAGTTCGTCGGGCAGGGTCGGGCGCAGGGCCAGAGCGCGTTGGAGGAGGGGCCGGGCTTCGGCGTCCGCGCCCAAGGCGCCGAGCGCCAGTCCCCAGTGGAGGTAATCGTGGGCGCCGAGCTGTTCCGGTTTTTTCTGACGGACATTTTCGTAGCGGGCGACGGCTTCCCGAAACTGTTTCTGCCGGACCGACCGCTCGGCGATCAGCAGGGAGAATTCCAGGATGCTGGGGTCGAGCGTCTCGGCGCGGCGGAAATGGTCCATCGCTTCCGCCGTGCGGCCTTGCCGTTCGAGAAGGAGCCCCCAGTTGTAATGGACCATGGCCATGCCGGGGTCGACCCGCAGGGCTTCTTGGAACGCCCGGACCGCGCCGTCGGGGTCGTTCATCCCGTACCGGGCAAAGCCGAGCAGCATCCAATGGGTGGCGTCGTGGGGGTCGATGGCGACGGCGCTTTCGAAATGGCGCCGGGCGCGGTCGGGGTCTCCGCGGTCCAGAAAGGTGCGGCCCAGATTGATGTGCGCGAGGGCGGATTGCGGGGCGATGCGGAGGGTGCGTTCCCAGAGGGCCGTGATGTCGGCGTGCGGCGCGGGCCGCGGGTCGGGCCGGCCCACGGCGTGGAGAAACGTGTCGGCCGCGAGCGCCGCCGCGAGCAGGAGGCCCAGCAGGACCGGCGAGTCGGGGCGATACAGCAACCGGAAGATCAGGCGGCGTTCAGAAAGTTTTTCCGACATGGGTTCGATACCAGTGCAGGAACAGTCTTTCGCCCGGCGGATAGGAGGTGGCGGCCCGTTCGAGATCGTCGACGGGGCGGGCGAGGTCTTTGCGCATCCGCGCCTGGAGTTCGACCGCGGCGCCGAGGTGTCCCGTCGCGATGACCTGGCGGGCGGAGGCGGCGGCGAGGAAATTGCCGACGGCCCACAGGATCAGCACGCACGCCAAGAGCACGCGGTTCGCGGGTTTTCCCAGGAATCCGAGACGGTGGAGGACGTGGACGAAACAAAGGTAGAAACACAGCGCCAGGGGCAGGTAGTAGTAGCCGCCGCGGGTGAGGTCGGGCCAGGCGACGATCGGCGGATGCCGGACGGTCATGGCGTAGAACGCGGCGAAAAGACACGCCAGCAGGGCCAGTGGCGGCCGGAGGATGTCGCCGAGCGGCTCGGCGTTCTTTGTGCGGCGCCGGTTCTCGAACACGCGCCGGCCGAGCAGAAGGAACAGGGCCAGCGCCAGGGCCGCCAGGGCCCACCGGCCGCTGTCCAGCGGGTCGCCGAAGACAGCCTGCAGTTGATAGAGGGAGACGGACAGGGCGGCCGTGAGCAGACCGGGCGCAAGGGTGAAAAGCCGGAGCGGGTTTGGATAGCCGCCGTCGAGCTTTAGGCCGGCGAATTTCGCCGCGAGCCACGGGTCGATGAACAACGTGTGGACGGCGAAATAGAGGGCGGGAAGAAGAAAGCTCAGAACGGGCAGGAAATTCCTCGTTCGAAAAGAGACGGCGATCATCAACAGGAGGAACACGGCGACCATCACGATGGCTTGCTCGTCGGCGGTGGTGAGAAGGCCGAGGAGACCCACGGAAATCAGCCAGAGGATGAATTTTTTTTTGTCCTGAAGGAGCCGTTTGAAATCGGTTGTGCGGAGTTTCGTCCAGACCAGGAAGAGGAACGCCGCGGTGAAGAAGGAGAGGATCTTAGCCGGTCGGAAATAGAAGCCGTTTTGGACCAGGAGTTGGGGGAAGGTGGCGGGGAAGGCCGCCAGGAGGGCGGCGGAGGAGGCGGGGAGACCGGGCCGGAGGGATTTGAAGGCGAAGAAGAGAGAGAGGACGGCGAGGGCCGTCAAGAGGAAATGCGAGGCGCTCCGGGCGCCGTAGGGGGCGAAGGCGTTGAGGAACCGCAGCGATTTGGCGTCGAGCAGGTCGAAGGCGTAGTTGAGCAGTCTGGCGCGATATATTTTCTCCCCGAAGAAATAACTTTCGCCTTTCCGGTAATCGAAGATTTTTTCCAGTTCCCCGCGGAGCCCGCGGCCCGCCGAGGTGCCGTAAAACACGATGCGTCCGTAAGCTTCCGGGTGGACCAGCGTGGGGGCGCGGAGGTTGTCCAGGGCGAAGAGGGCCAGGAAGAGAATCGGGGCGAGCGTGAGCAGTCGGGAGAAGCGGTGTTCCGGCCGGCGGAACGGTGGGGGCGTGCGGCGGGAATCGGGGGAGGTGGGGGCGGGGCCCATGGGGACGCCGGGAGTGGGCGCGGTCAGTAGCCGGAGGGGTCGAGTTTGACTTTGCCGCGGAAGATCCAGTGCACCACGACGGTGTAGGCCAGGGCCGGCGGCAGGCCCAGCGCGGCGATGCGCAGCATGATGGCCAGCGTTTTGGGCGAGGAGGCGGCGTTATACACGGTGAGGCTGTTCTCGGGGGAGGGGACCGAGTGGACCAGGTGGGGGAACAGCCCGAGGCCGAAGAGGGCCATGAGGCCGGCGATGACCGTGCCGGAGGCGAGCAGGGCGATGAGGGGCCGGTCCCGGCGGAGCGCGCGGAAGAGCACGGCGAGCGCGGTGATGGTGACGAGCGGGACGAGCCACAGCGCGGGGTGTTCCAGGAGCGGCGCCACGAAACGCGGCACGAAGAGGAGCGTGGACGCGGTGGCGAGGACATACAGGACGAGGAAGAGGAGGAAGGCCTTCCGCGCCCAGCGATGCGCTTTTTGTCGGAGCGGCCCGTCGGTCTTTAAGAGGAGGTAGAGGGCGCCGTGGAGCGTGGAGAGAGACAGGGCCAGCGCTCCGATGAGCAGGGCGTAGGGGCGCAGGAGGAACGGGACCCCCGCGGCGAATTCGCCGGCGGCGTTGAGCGGCAGGCCCAGGGCCAGGTTGCCCGCGGCCACGCCCAAGAGGAAGGGCGCCAGGGCGCTTCCAGCGAAAAAGGCGGCGTCCCAGAATTTTTTCCACCGCGCCGCGGGCAGTTTGCCGCGGAATTCCAGGGCCACGGCCCGGGCGATGAGCGCGAAGAGGAGCAGCATCACGGCGGGGTAGAAACCGGAGAACACCGCGGCATACACCGCCGGAAACGCCGCGAACAGCGCCCCACCGCCGGCCACCAGCCACACCTCGTTGCCGTCCCACACCGGTCCCACGGCGTTCATGAGGGTGCGCCGTTCTTCTTCGCCCTCGGAAAAGAGGTGCAGGGCCCCCACGCCGAAATCGTAGCCGTCCAGCAAGACGTATCCGGTGAACAGCGCGCCGAGCAGGAGATACCACACGAGGTTGAGGTCCATCAGGCGGTCCTTTCGTCCGGGCCGTGGTGGATCTCGCGCAGAAGGAGGAAGAGGAAGGCCGCGCCCAGCAGGAGATAGACGGCGGAGAAAAGGAAGAGGGAGAAAAGGACCTGCCCCGCCGCGACGTTTTTGGAGAGGCCGTCGGCGGTGCGGAGGAGCCCGTACACCAGCCACGGCTGGCGGCCCATTTCGGCGGAGAACCAGCCGAGTTGATTGGCCGCCTGCGGGCCCAGGGCCGAGAGGATGAACAGGGCGAAAAGCCAGGGACGGTGGACGAAGAGCGCGCCGCGCCACCACAGGAACAGGCCCAGCAGACTGAGTCCGATGAGGCCCATGCCGATGCCCACCATGGCGTGGTAGGTCATGAATGACAGGGCTACCGGCGGCCAGTATGGCCGTGGGATCTTGTCCAGACCCGTGACGGGGACACTGCGATCATTGTGGACGAGGAAACTGAG
>JAKLDV010000080.1 GCA_022703335.1 Elusimicrobiota bacterium | reverse complement strand
AACGATGTGCAGGCCGGTGAGGACGAACGGGACGATGAGCCCGCGCCATTCCCGCAGCTCCCTCAAATGAAAATCGGCATAGGCGGCCAGCGCGACGGTGAGGGCAAGGCGCGTCAGCTCCACCGGCTGAAAATAAATAAACTGCAGGTCGAACCAGGACTTGCTGCCGCGCAATTTGACTCCGAAAACCAAAACGCCGATCAAGAACGCGAGGCTGATGAGGTATATCCAACGATAATAGGTCAGGAGGACTTGGTAGGGAAGGAACACGATGAGCGTGGCGCCGGCCAGCCCCACCAGCAGGGCCGTGAATTGGCGGCTGAGGTAGGCGTAGGATTGACCGCCGTGGGCGGTGGCGGAAAAGATGAACATTAGCCCCATCAACGACAGCGCCAACACCGCGCCCAAAAGTCCCCAATCCAGGCGGGCGACCAGCCGCACCACCCACGGGTCGTTGGAAACCCGATAGAACCTCGGGACGATCTCGGCGCTCACGTTTTTTTCTCCAAGGGAAACGCCGCGTTGATCGCAGCCCGCGCCACGGGACCGGCGGCGGCGGACCCTCGGCCGCCGTTTTCGACGCACACCACCACCACGAGGGACGCCGGTTCCCCCGGACGGCCTGCGTAGGCGGCGAACCAGGCGTGTTCCCTCCCGTGCGGGTTCTGCGCCGTCCCCGATTTGGCGCCCACAACCAGGTCGGGTCGATGAACGCCGCGGCCGGTGCCGACCGTGACGACGCCCTGCATGGCGAGTCCCAGTCTCTCCCAGATGCGCTGGGGCATTTCGACCGTCCGCCGGAGAACGGGCGATTGCTTGAAGAGGACGCGTCCGCTTCGGTCCACAACGCTGTCCATCACGAAGGGCTTCCACAGCTGGCCCCCGTTGGCCACCGACGACACCATCATGGCCACCTGCAGCGGCGTGGCCGCCACGGCCCCCTGACCGATCGCCAGGTTGGCGGTGTCTCCGTCGAACCAGGGGACTTTCCGATATTCCTTCTTCCAGGCGCGGCCGGGGATGAACCCGGCCGTTTCCGACGTCAAATCAATCCCGGTTTTCTCGGCGAAGCCGAAGGCCCGCGCCATCCGTTCGATGGCGTCCGGCCCGGTGCGAATCCCCAGGTTATAGAAATAGACGTTGCACGACCACGCCACGGCGCCCATGAAATCCTTTACGTGGTGCACTCCCCAACAGCCGAATTCCTTGGACCCCACATAAAATTTCCCCGGACAATTAAAAGTCTGCTTGATGTCCCAGTCGGCGTCGAAGAGGGCCGCGGCGGCGTCGACGATCTTGAAAACCGAGCCCGGCGGGTAGGTCCCCTGAATGGCCCGGTTGAACAACGGCAGGCCGGGATCCGTCAGATAGGGGATGACGCTGGCGGACGGGTCGAAATCCGGAGAACTGGCCAGCGCCAACACCGCCCCGGAACGCGGGTCCACCACCACGGCGGCCCCCTTCTTCGTCTCGGACGCCTTCAACCCCTGCTCGACGGCTTCCTGCAGGCGGCGGTCGATGGTGAGCGTGGCGAGAGGGCCGGGGCGAGGAGCGATCCGGCGCATGACGTGCACGTGGCGGCCGCCGGCGTCCATCTCGAACTGGATGCCGCCGTCTTCGCCCCGCAGGATATTTTCGTAGACGCGTTCGATGCCCATCCGGCCGACCAACTGGCCCATGCGGTACCCTTCTTCCCTCAGGCGTTCCAGCTCGGCCGAGCTGATCTCGTCCACGTATCCCAGCACGTGGCTGCAGAGGGAGCCGTAACGGGCGCGGCGTTTCGGTTCCACGACCACGCTGACGCCGGGCAACGAAAGCCGTTTTTCAATCAGAGCCAAGGCCACCGGGCGCGGGATGTCCGCCGAAATGCGGGTCATTTTTCCCGTCAAACGGGCCTCGGCGAATTTGCGCTTAAGCAACGGTTCCATGGCGGGGAACCACCGGAGGACGTCGTCTTCGACGTTCCGATGGGCTTTTTCAGGAAGGGCTTGGGCGGAATAAAAAAGAGAAAAATTGGGTGCGTTCTCCAGCAAAACGTCGCCGTGGCGGTCCATCACCACCGCGCGCGGCGCGCGAAGGGGAATGATCTGCGTCCGGTTCATTTCGGCCAAACGCGCCATCTCCGAACCCCGCAGGATCTGCAACTGAAACAGGCGCAAGCCCAGCACCGCGAAACAAGCCGACACGAAGATCGTGATGGCTTTCAGTCGCCAATCCGCCAACACATCCACGTGCGGCCGATTGTCGGTCACGAGGCCCGCTCCTTTTCCATCCGGCTCCAGAGTTCAAGCCACTTCCTCCAGAAAAGGAAGACGAGCGGAGCCAGGGCGAGGTTCAGTGCGAATTCAAAGAAAGCGGTCCAGAACGAAAAGTGCCGCGGGGCCGTCAACGAACGGAAAAAATATTCCAAGACGAACAGCCCCGCCATGAAGAAAAAACTGCCGAGGAACGCCAGGGTCAGCTGGGTCGCCGGTTTTTCGGCGTTCAGCTGCCGAGAGGCGCGCCCCGCGACATAGCCCGTCAGCATCAACAGGAAACCCTGGGAGCCGAACAGGCTAACGCCGAAAACATCGAGAGAAAGGCCCCACAAAAGCCCCAGGGTCTGCGCCAAGTCGGTCTTTCCCATGCCCCCCAAGGCCAAGGCCGAAAGCATGAGCCATTGCGGCGTGGCCGAGGCCGGGAACGCGATGCCGAGCAGGACCAACTGCAGCGCCCAGCCGACGAGGAAGCTTGAAAATCCGAACAGCCAGGGACTCATCGGCCCCCCCCAAAAAAAACGTTTTCCTCTGTCGAACGCCGCCGGCGCGTCATTTGCCCTCCGAACGGCGAGACAAGAGGAGCACCTCTTGCAGGCGGCTGATCCTGACCGCCGGCTTCAGATAGACCCTTTTAAAACTCTCATCGCTCCCCCCCTCCACAGACACCACCGTCCCGAGGAGGACCCCCTCCGGGAACACGTGTCCCAGGCCGGCGCTCACCACCTCGTCCCCCACGCGCACATCGCTGTCGGACAAGAGGTAATGCATGACCAGGCGGTTCATCCCCTGCCCCTCGACGGCCCCCTCTTCCCCGGTACGGGAAAGCCGGGCCGACACGGCCGACAGAGGATCGGTGATCAACAACACACGGCAGGTGCGCTCGTAAAGCTCGACGACCTGCCCCACCAGGGCGAGTCTTTCATTCTGGACGGTGAGCACGGGATCGGAAAGTTTCACCCCATGGCGGAGTCCCTTCTGTATCAAAATGCTGTGGAACCAATCATTGGCGTCCCGGGCCAGAACACGGCTCGCCCGGGAAGAATAATCGGGAAACGGCGACACGCCGAGAAGGGCGGAGAGCCTTTGGTTCTCGTCCGCCAAAGCCGCCAAACGCAGCTCGTCCAGCTTATCGCGTTCCCATTTGGTTTCGTTCCGACGGTATTTGTCGTCCAGGCGGATCATGCGGGACATATTGCGGCCGAAAGTCCCCCACGTTTCCATTTGGCTGATCACCGGGAGGCTGGGGGAGAGGAGGTACAGGCAGGTGTGCTTGAGCGTGCGGACAAGGGAATCCGCCGACCAGGAGAGACAACCCAGGCAGAAAACCGTGTAGAGAGCTACCAGGAATTCGGACAAATGACGTTGAAGCAAAGAAGCCTCCGCTTCACAAAATCCCGCGAGGGACCCGGGAAGCTACACGAGGGGAGACGCCGGAGAAGAACCGAGGGGGGGTGTTCGACGAGAACCGGACCCTGTCAGGAAGAAAGCAGGACGCGCTGGTAACGTTTCATGTTATCCAGCTCTTCCAAGTACCGTCCACAACCCAAGGCCACGCAGGTGAGGGGGTCGGCGGCGCGGGTGACCGGCAATTCGGTTTCCTGGGACAAAAGCTCCGGAAATCCGCGCAAAAGACTGCCGCCGCCGGCCAAAACGATGCCGCGATCCACCAAATCGGCGGACAATTCCGCCGGAGTTTCCTCCAAGGTGGACTTGACCACCTCGATGATGAGCTTGAGCGGTTCGGACAACGCCTGGCGTATCTCTTCCGACGTAATGGTGATGGTCTTGGGCAAGCCGGTGACCTGGTCCCGCCCCTTCACATCCAGAGTCTGTTCCTCCGGAAGCGGGAAGACGCTGCCGATACGGATTTTCACATCCTCCGCCGTGGTCTCCCCGATCAGAAGGTTGTACTTCCGTCGAAAATATTGCACGATGGCCTCGTCCATTTCGTCGCCCGCAACGTCCAGCGACTTGGAGACCACCATCCCTCCGAGAGAAATGACCGCCACCTCCGTGGTGCCGCCGCCGATATCCACGATCATGTTGCCTGAAGGTTCAGAAATCGGCATTTCGGCACCGATGGCAGCGGCCATCGGTTCCTCGATCAAATACACCTCGCGGGCGCCGGCCTGTTCGGCCGACTCCCGCACGGCCCGCTTTTCTACTTCCGTGATGCCGGATGGAATCCCGATCACGACGCGCGGGTGGAGCAGGCTCCGGCGGTTATGGACCCGCCGGATGAAGTATTTGATCATCTCCTGTGTAACTTCGAAATCCGCAATCACGCCGTTCCGCAGAGGCCGAACGGCGAAGATGTTGGCCGGGGTTTTCCCCAACATCTTTTTGGCCTCCAGGCCGAAAGCCAGCGCCCGTTTGGAGTCCCTCTCAATGGCCACCACCGACGGTTCACGGAGGACAATGCCCTGTCCCTTGACGTAGACCAGGGTATTGGCCGTGCCGAGATCGATGCCCATGTCGTTGGAGAAGAGGCTGAAGATGTAGTTAAACATGGGACTCGTCGATGGAAGGACGGGAGACCGGTTTATCCGGAACGGCGGGGCCACTCTTTAGCAAGACATCCCCCTTAAGAGCGTGCAATCCTACTGGATCAGCTTAATGACGGCCACTTCGGCCCCGTCGCTCAGGCGGCGACCGAGGCGGTGGATGCGGGTGCATCCTCCCGGGCGCGTCTGATACCGAGGAACCAGGACGTCAAAAATCTTCCGCCGGACCTCTTTGTCCGGGATATCCGCGCCGACCTGCCGATAGGCGGTCAACGTTTTTGTTTTGGCAACGGCCAAAACGTGTTCGGCAAAACGCGACACCTCCCGCGCTTTAGGATAGGTGGTGCGCATCTGTTCGTGGCGGAAAAGGCTGGCCGCCATGTTCCGCAAAAGAGACATCCGCGCGCCCGTGGGCCGGGAGAGTTTTCGTCCCGCATGCGTTTTCATGTTGTTCGTCCGCTCCTTTCCCGAAGTCCGTCGGCGGCGACCGGGCCCGACCCGGTCAATTTCCCCCGCCGACCTTCATGCCGAGATGAAGTTCCAATTCTTTCAGCCGGTCACGGATTTCATCGAGGGATTTCTTCCCGAAATTCTTGAAGTTGAGAAGTTCCTCTTCCGTCTTCGTCACCAGTTCACCGATGGTCTTGATCTTGGCGGCCTTCAGGCAATTGGAGGCGCGGACCGAAAGTTCGATGATGTCCACCGGCTGGGACAAAAGCTCCTTGGTGCGGGTGCTTTCGTCGGCGACGGGGGCCGGGGCGGCCTTGGGCTCTTCCTTCTCCTCGAAGGTGATGAAACCGGAGAGAGAATCCTTCATGATCTTGGCCGCATAGGCCAGGGCGTCCGCCGGCGTCACCGATCCGTCCGTCCATATTTCCATGATCAGCTTGTCGTAGTCGGTCATCTGTCCCACGCGGGCGTTTTCCACTTCGTAATGCACCTTGGTGACAGGGGAGAAGAGGGCGTCCGTCGGAATGGTGCCGATGGGCTGGCCTTCCTGGCGCAGCCGGTCCGCCGAGATGTAGCCCCGGCCGCGGCTGACCTCGATCTCCATGTCCAGGTCGCCGCCCGCATCCACGTTGGCGACCACCAGATCCGGCGTCAAGATTTCGACGTTGCTGTTGGCTTCGATCTCCTTGGCCTTAACCTCCCCTTCTTTCTTCACCTTCAGATGGAGGGTCTCGGGACCGGAAGAATAGAGTTTCAGGCGAAGTTGTTTGAGGTTGAGGATGATGTTGATGACGTCCTCCCTCACTCCCTTGAGGCTGGAGAATTCATGCTGGGCTCCCTTGATGCGGACCGCGGTCACCGCCGCGCCCTCCAGGGAGGAGAGCAGGATGCGGCGCAAGGAATGGCCGATGGTGTGGCCGTAACCCCGCTCGAACGGTCCCGCGGTGAATTTTCCGTAGCGAGGCGTCAATGTGGCCGTGTCGGTCTCCAGCTTCTGCGGCATTACCAATCCAAATGTCATCATGTGTCAACTTCCTCCTTGAATGTCAACACCCGTCCTTCAAAACCGTCGTTCTTGCCTGAAAAGGACCGGCGAAAAGATATCTTCTATTATTTGCTGTACAACTCCACGATGAACTGCTCGTTCACCGGATAGGACATCTCCTCCCGGGCGGGCCACATGTTCACTTTCCCCGCCAAGGCGACCCCCTCGAGCGCCCCCGCCTCCGATGATTTCTTCACGACCTCGGCCAGGTTCCCCTCCAGCTCGAGCCAGGTGGGAAGCCCCCGCTGAACGGCATGCTCCAGGGACCGTTTGACGTAGAAATTGCCACGCAACCGGTCGATCAGGGAGATGCGGTCCCCCGGTTTCGTTTGATAGGACGGGATGTTGATGCAGCGGCCGTTCACGTGCACGTGCCCGTGCAACACCTGCTGGCGCGCCCCCGCCAAAGAAGCGGCAAAACCCAGGCGGCGCACCACGTTGTCCAGGCGGGTCTCCAAAATCCTGAGAAGGTTCTCTCCGGTGTTCCCTTTTTGCCCGGAAGCGACCTTGAAATAACGCCGGAACTGCCTCTCCAGAACTCCGGAAAGACGGCGAGCCTTCTGCTTTTCGCGCAGGCGCTTGCTGTACTCGGTGGGCTTCCCCGCCCGACGATGGGCGTGTTGACCGGGCGGCAGAGCGGCGCCGCCGTGCGTCTTGTCGATGACGCACTTGGTGGAACAGCGCTCCCCCTTCAAAAACAGTTTAACGCCTTCGCGGCGGCAGACTTTACAGACAGGTCCTATGTATCGAGCCACGCATGTCTCCTTATTTTAAAAGTTCAAAGTGAAAAGTTTGAAGTCAGAAGTCGAATCGTTTTCGACCCAAAACCTCACACTTCCGACTTCTTCCCCGAAACTTGTCTTAGACCCTTCTCGGTTTGGGCGGACGGCACCCGTCGTGGGGGATGGGCGTCACGTCCCGGATGGAAAGAATCACCAACCCGGCCGCCTGAAGAGCGCGGATGGCCGTTTCGCGGCCGGAGCCGGGCCCCTTGACGAACACGGACACCTGTTTCACGCCCAACGCCACCGCTTTTTTGGCGGCGACATCGGCGGTCACCTGGGCGGCGAAGGGGGTCCCTTTCTTGGTCCCTTTGAAGCCCGCGCTTCCCGCCGTTCCCCAAACGATGCAGTTCCCCCGCTCATCGGTGATGTTGACGATGGTGTTGTTGAACGAGGATTGGATATAGACGCGGGCGACCGCGATGTCCTTCCAAATCTTTTTCCGGACCTTGGCCGGGGCGCCGGCCGGCTTGGAGGCCGCCGGCTTTTCTGTTTTCTTAGGTTCGTTGGCTTCCGCCATAAATCACCGCCTTCTGGATTTTTCGAAAAAGGACTGCCGTTAGGCCGTCGCGGCCGCGGCCGGGGCCTGGGCGCGCGACGCGCCCACCGTTTTTCTCTTTCCGCGCCGGGTGCGGGCATTGGACTTGGTGCGCTGTCCGCGCACCGGCAGGTTGCGCCGATGACGCAGGCCCCGATAGGTGCCGATATCGATCAGGTGGCGGATATTCTGCTGCACTTCGCGGCGCAAATCGCCCTCCACCTTGTAATTCTTTGAAATCTCCATGTTGAGCTTGGACGCCTCCGACTCCGTCAGGTCTTTCACCCGGGTCGTCGGATTGACGCCCACCTCCCGGCAAATGTTGCCGGCGGTGAAGCGTCCGATCCCATAGATATATCCCAGCGCAATCTCGATCTTCTTATGTTTCGGCAAATCCACGCCAGCGATTCGTGCCATGATTTATCGCACCTCCAAAGTTATAAAAATGCCGGGAGCCGGGGCGGAGAACCGGAGACTTCCCGGTCGTTCCGTCGACCCGCCCGACCTATCCCTGCCGCTGTTTGTGGCGGGGGTTGTCACACACGATATAAATCTTCCTCCGCCGACGGACGACGCGGCATTTTTTACAGATCGGCTTCACCGATGCCCGTACCCTCATACCTTTTCCCTGTAGATGATCCGGCCGCGCGTCAGGTCGTACGGCGACAACTCCACCCGCACCTTATCGCCCGGCAGTATCTTGATGTAGTGCATGCGCATCTTCCCGGAAATGTGCGCCAACACCCGATGCCCGCCCTCGATTTCCAGGCGGAACATGGCGTTGGGCAACGCTTCCAAAACCGTCCCTTCAACCTCTATCTTTTCTTCTTTCACCATAAATTTTCCCGTTATCGAAATATCGTCAATGGGGCAGGGTCAATATCTCCGGCCCGGCCGAGGTGATGGCCACCGTATGCTCGAAATGCCCCGCCCTCTTCCCGTCCTGCGTCACCACGGTCCATCCGTTATCCAGAACCCGAACCTTCCAATGTCCGAGGGTGATCATGGGTTCCAGCGCCAGGGTCATCCCCGCTTCCAACCGAACGCCGGTGCGGGGCGAACCGTAATTGGGGACCACGGGCTCTTCGTGCATCTGGCGGCCGATGCCGTGGCCGACGTAATCCCGCACCACGCCATAACCGCGGGACTCGGCGTGCTCCTGGATGGCATGGGAGACATCTCCCAACCGGCCCCCCACGCGCGCCTGCTCGATCCCTTTCCGCAAACACTCGCGCGTCACGTCCAAAAGTTTCTGGCTTTCCGCCGGGACCTTCCCGACGGCAAACGTGGCGGCGGTGTCGCCCACGAACCCTTCCAGGGTCACGCCCACATCGACGCTGACGATGTCCCCTTCGCGCAACATCCGCGAGGCGTCCGGGATGCCGTGCACCACCTCCTCGTTGATGGACACACACAGGCACGCCGGGTATCCCCGATAGCCAAGGAACGTCGGGATGCCGCCGGCCGCACGGATGAATTTTTCGGCCAACCGGTCGAGCTCCTTGGTCTTGATCCCGGGACGAACAGCTTCTCCCACTTTTTCAAGGACCTGTCCGGCCAAACGGCCGGCATGACGCATGTGCTGCAAATCTTTTTCCGACTTTAACTCGATCCGCCGGGCTTCCGAACTCATTTTTTGAAACGATCCAGCACCTCGTAGATCGCCCTGGAAACGGCGTCCACCCCTTCATCGCCGTTAACGGTGGATAAAATCCCCTCGCCGCGATAATACGCGATCAGGGGCTGCGTCAAATCGTTAAAGACCATCAGGCGTTTCCGAATGGTCTCCGGCTTGTCGTCCTCCCGCTGGCCCAGGGCCCCGCCGTCGGCGTCGCACAGCCCCTCCTGCTTCGGAGGCTGGAACGCCAAATTGTATATCTTGCCGCACTTCGGGCATTGCCGCCGGCTGGAAAGACGCTTCACCGCCGCCGCCTCGGATAACTCCAAACTCACCACGGCGTCCATTTCTTTCTTGCCCTTCGACAAAAAACCGTCGAGCGCCTCGGCCTGCGCCACGGTGCGCGGGAAACCGTCCAAAAGGAACCCCGCCGCGCAATCGGATTGCGCCAGACGGCGGGAAATGATCTCCACCGTCAGCTCGTCCGGCACCAGGCCGCCGGATTTCACGTATTCCTGGACGCGCAGCCCGACGTCGGATTTTTTGGAAATCTCATCCCTGAAGATGGCGCCGGTAGACACATGGGGGATGCCGTACCTTTTCTGAAGACGTTCGGCCTGTGTTCCCTTGCCGGACCCGGGCGCTCCCAATAAAACGACGTTCATGACGGCCTTCTTTCCGAGATCAGGATGCGCCGACGTTGAACCAGCGTCCTTTGATGCGTCCGTGCTTCATAAAGCCTTCGTAGTGCCGCATGATGAGATGGGACTCCAACTGGCCCATCGTATCGAGCGCCACGCCGACGACGATCAAAATCGAAGTGCCCCCGAAAAAGAAGGGAGCGTTCAAACTGCGGCGGAGGTAGTCCGGCAACACCGCCAGGGCCGCCACGAAGAGCGCGCCGCCCAGCGTGATGCGTTCCAGGACTTTTTGAATGTAATTGGCGGTGTTCTCCCCCGGCCGGATGCCCGGGATGAACCCGCCCCACTTCTTGAGATTTTCAGCCAAGTCCGTCGGATTGAACTGCACCGAGTTATAAAAATAGCAGAAAAAGATGATCAGCCCCGCGTAGAAAAATTCATACCACCATACCCCGCCGTTCCACCACTGGGATATCTTCGAGGCCCACCCCGCGTTGGGGGCGAACGAGGCGATGGTCACCGGAACGGACAGAAGGGAGACCGCGAAAATGACGGCGATCACGCCGGACTGGTCCACCTTCAACGGCAGGAACGTGCTCGCGCCGCCGTACATCTTCCGGCCGACGACCCGCTTGGCGTATTGCACCGGGATCTTCCTTTGGCCCGTCTCCACCCACACCACCAGGCCGGTCACCACCACCACCAGCGCCC
>JAKLDV010000008.1 GCA_022703335.1 Elusimicrobiota bacterium | reverse complement strand
ATACGGCCGGAGGAAACTGTAGAGCCCCAAGGCCAGTCCGGCGGCCGCGCCCAGCAACGTCAGCCAGGGGAAAAGAGCATACCGTTTGTCTATGTAATAGCCGGTGAACAAGCCGAACAGAACGGACACCGCCAACTGGGTGCCCCCATAGACGCTCTGCCATCGCGGGGGGCGGGAAAACCGGCGGAACGGACGTTTTTCGTCGTTCGGAAAATCCACGTTCACGCGGCCATAGTAGCAAAAGGGGTTCCGTCGGTCAACGCGGCGCCGAACGTCGGTTTGTCCATGTTTTAGTAAACGATTTTTATCTATTAAACTTTAGTAGATTCTATTCGAACCTTCGGCGCGACGGGGTCCCCGCGACGCACCGGGCCCAAAGCTGGTCGAACTTCCTTTGGAACACGGCGGCGGCCTGATGCAGGACGATGAGATTCTCGTCGTTGACGGAGGCTCCGCCCACCGTCCAGTTGTAGCTCCCGGTCAACACCGTCCGGCCGTCGATGACGGCGAATTTGTTGTGCATGCTCCCCTTCGAAAAACTCCGCCGCAGCGGCACCCCGGCCCGCTCCAGAAATTCGTCCGACGCGACCTTGAAATCCGCCTGCTCCCCGTCCATGATGACCCGGACCTTCACGCCCTTCAGGTGGGCCTGCGCCAGGGCGTCGGCGATGCCGGGATGGCTGATGAGGAAGACCGCCGCGTCGATGGAGCGGCGCGCCTGGGAAAGCCAGCCGATGATGACGTTGTCGCAATCGTCTTCCGGTGAGAAATAGACGCTGGTGACGGTGGAGGCCCCGAACTCCGCCACGTCCACGCTCACGGGCGTCCCGGCGGTGTTCTCGTCGGGATTGATGGAAATCTCGTAGGGATCCAGGGACGGGGCCTCGCCCAGCTCCACTTCCTCCCCGAACGCGGCGGCGGACACGGCCAAGAGAACCGCGCACAGCGCTCCGAAACGTGTGCTCTCCCTCATGCCGATATCACCATCGAAGCAGGGTGTCGTGAATCCAGTCCCGCCAGAACCCCGCCTCCGGCGGCATCGCCAGCCGGATGAGGATCGTCAGCCCCGCGATCCCCAGCGCCACCAGCACCGCCAGATAGGCGGCGTGGACGGGATTGATGGCCACGATCATCATGGCGATCGGCCAGACGAAAACAACGGCGATGAGGAAAAGCGAGAGGATGCCGCGCACCACACGGGCCACGGCGATGAAATGGAACTTCCCATACTTCACCTTGTAAAAAGCGGAACACAGCCCCGCCGCCAGCAACGCCGCCGCGCCGAACACGCAAGCGCTCCCCAGCGGCGAAAGTCCCCAACGCTGTCCGTCGTATTGATAGAACCGTTCGTGGAAGAACTTCTGCAGGACCCACAACACCGCCGGCATGAGCGCAATCCAGAGAAAAAGCACTTTGCGCGTGGGCGCGTCGGGCAGTTTGCGGCGTTCCGGTCCGGACGGCGCCGGGGGATTCATTGTTTTATCGTCCATGGTCTCTCCGTTTCGTCACATGAGGAGTATCCCGTGAGGGCCAGCAGCTTCTCGACTCCCTCCGGCCCCCACCACCGAACACGTGCCCCATCCGACAAACCGGGACGTTGCCCAGCGGCAACGCGGGGCCTGAGTTACAGGTCCCGCCGTCGCGGCGGAGGTGTTGCGGGGCCGTCCCTCTTCCGTCTGAGGTTGGGACGGTCGCTCGAAGAACAACCGCGTTGTTCGAGCAGGGCGCAGCGAAGTCGAGCCCGGTGGGGGGCTGAAATCAATTTACTTGTTTTCCCGAGATGCCCCCCGTCACATCATAGGAATTCCGCGGTTTTCGGTTCAAGTCTCCTCTCGAAACCCCGTGCGGACCGCCCCTCGGCGGCCAACTCCTCGTAAAGCCGGATGTAGGCGCGCGACACCGCCCGCTCATCCTGCGCAAGCGCCCGGCGGCGGGCGTTCCGGGCCAAGCGCTCCCTCAGTCCCGGTTCCACCAACATCCGCCGCATCGCCTTCTGCAAGAGGTCGGGGTCCCCCTTCGGCACAAAAAGGCAGTCCCGCCCGTGCCGTAAAATCTCCTCGATCCCTCCGGTCCGCGTCAAAACCAGCGGGCATCCCGCCGCGCACGCCTCGAGGGCCGCGAAACTGACCCCTTCGTTCAGCGAAGGCTGGACACAGCACAGGCTCCGGTGATAGAGACGGCGCAACGTCTCCGGCGTGACCTCGCCCAAAAAAGTCACGTGGCTCCGCACTCCCAGCTTCTCCGCCAACCTTTTCAGCCGACGGTAATAATCCGGCTGAAGATCGACCTTCCCCGCGACGAAGAGGCGCGCGTCCGGAAATTCTTTTTGGATCCCGCAAAACGCCCACAGCAGCTGATGGAGACCCTTGTCCGCGTTGATCCGAGCGACCGCCAGAAAAAGCCGGCGGTCCCTTTTCCCGGAAAACCCGCCCCGGCGCCAATAGGACGCGTCCGTGCCGTTGGGGATGACCCGGAAGCGGGACGGCGGTCCGGCGGGGTGATCGGCGAGCAAATGCTTTTTCATCGCCCGAGAAAGGACGACGATCCTGTCCAGTCCCCGGAAGGCCGCTGATTTCCGATAGGCCGCCGTCATCTCGGAAACGATGTGGTGGGTCCAGACCGTCCTTGCCTGGGGCCGGGCCGCCCGGGTCAACGCCCGCCAGGCGGAAAAACCGAGCTCCCTCAAAAATGCCCAATGCACGATGGAAACGTTCTCCCGCCGAAGGTGATCGGCGAAGACCCGGGCGTAACGGCGCGGGCTCGGACGGCGGCGGGAGGAAAAAAAACTGTGCCAGGAAAGGCGCGGGCGCCAGGAGCGCAGCGTCTTCGCCGTCGGTCGGAAGGTGGTCCACACGGTCAGTTTTATGTGGGAAGGCCGCTCGGCCGCGGCCAACATGTCCAGGTAGCGATGGCAGGTCGGGTCGTCCAGCGTATAGGAGAAAACCGCCACACGGATCGGGTCCGGGCCCGAAAGGTCGCCCATTATTCGGCCCGTCTCCCCTCATGGAAAATGCCGCGCATCTTTTCCAGGAGCATCACTTTCCTTTTAACGGCCGGGGGACAGGCGGCGAACGGCAGCGACAGCGCGAGGAAGCGGCCGCCTTCCTCCAGCATGATCCCGTCCCGCACGAAGCGGCGCAACGCCCGCCGAATCTCTACTTGAGGAAACCTCCCCTTCGGGCGTCGACGTTTCAATGTCCGCTCCACCTCCCGGGTCGTCCGGCCGGCGGCGCACGCCTCGTATATCTCGGCGGACGACGTCCCCTCATAGCGGCGTATCCGGAAAGGGCGCACCCCCTGGGAAAGGGAGCGCGGCCGATGGTCGTAAACGATCAACGAATCCCAGGCATGCCGGTGGAACAAAAAGCTGTGGCGGGAGAGGGCGTTCCACCGCTCCAGGCGTCTCCGGAACGACGCGATCGCCGCCCAGGGGGGGACGCAGTCCTTCCGGAATTGGCCTTCAAAATAATACGCCAGGTCTTTGAGACGGACCCGGCTTTGGGGATAGGCCCACCCGTAAAGCGCGGCGGGGCGGAGGTTCTTCAATCCGAAACGCCCCGGGTGCCGGTGCAAGGGGCTGAACCTTTCGATGCGCACCGGCGTCACCATCGTGGGCGGCGGGAGATGCTGTATCTTCGGCAACAGCCGGGCCATGCGCCGATACGCGGACGCTTTTTCGCCGGGCAGGCCGTAAAGGAAATTCCAGCGCGGAAAGATGTCCGCCTCCCGGCAGTGTTTCAACGTCTGCACGTTCCGAAGGGCCGTCGTCCCCTTGTTCATCCGCTTCAGGATGGCGGTATCGAGAGTTTCCAGGCCGGGCTGCACGTCGGTGACGCCCGCCCGGGCGAGAAGGTCCAGATGTTTTTTCGTTATGGTGGGCCGCACCTCGTAGAGCATGCCCACATCGAGCCTTCTCTTCTTCAGTTCGCGGGAGAGGAGCGGCAAAAACGTCGTCGCGTGGGCGGGATCCCAGACGCGGTCCGCGGCGTGAAAATCGCTGACGCGGTATCTCCTCATCGCGTCGAAAATCTCCCGCAGGATCTTCCGGGGCGGCTTCCGGCGGAACGTCATCGACAGCCCGTTCAGCCCGCAGAACGCGCAGGGACCGCGCTCCCCCCACCAACAACCGCGGGCGCTCTCGAAAACGACGACCGGCCGCAGGGATTTCCGCAGCCCCCCTCTTTCCAAGGCGCCGAAGTAATCCGAGAAATCCGGCGGGACGCTCTCCCCCAGGTCGACCGGCGGCGGCAAGGAATGGTTCCCGTGGAGACCCCGGGCGTCCCGATAAGAAACGCCGGGGATCGCGTCGGGGGAACGTCCCGCTTTCAACGCCGACAACAGGGCGGGAAACGTATCCTCCGCCTCCCCGCCGACCACAAAATCGACCCAGGGAAACGCCCGCAGCGTTTCCCGTCCCATGATCCCCTCCACGTTGGATCCGCCGAAAACGATTTTGGTATCGGGATGCCGTTCCTTTATGTCCCGCGCCAACCCCAGTGACGCGACGTGGCTGTTGAAAATGCTCGAGAAACCGACCACGTCGTAGTCGCCCCAAGACGCGGCCGACAGGCAGGCTTCCCGGAACCGCGGGGCCTGCCGTTCCGCCAACCTCTCGACGGCCGCCATGTCCCCGCGCAGGCCCGCCCGTATCTCCTCGCCGAACATCCCCGCCTTCGTCAGGACCGCCCCCAGCGGCCGGGGATATCGGATTTCCCGCGTCCCGGCTTTCCCGAAAAGGGCATGAGAAAAAAGGATCTCCGGCGCTATCTTCAGACCGAGGAGGCGCGCGTATCTCTCCAGGCCGACGATCCGGGCGAACTCCACATTGAAATAAAGGACGCGACATTCCACCCCCGCCCGGCGCAGACGGCTTTTCAGGATGGAGGCCCCGAGATTGGGCGTCTCCACGGGCTGGAACGGCATGACGACGAGCGCCACCCGCACGGCACGAGAACGCGGCGGCCTCACAGCCCCCTCCGCAGCAAGTGTTCGGTCAGGGACAGATTGATGTTCCCGGCCGCCCGACACCGCTCGCACGGGATGTTCCATCCGGCCGCGGAGGGACGATGCCGGGCCAGAAAACGGCGGGCGCGACGGTATCGCGCGTTGTTCCATATCGCCCCCCAGCGCGATTCCATGATGTTGCCCATGTCCTCTTCGGGCCGGACGGAGACGCAACAGGTTTGCACGTTGCCGCGCGGATCCAGGGTGGCCGAGATCCACGGCCAATTGCATTGCGGTTTCCTCACGCTCAAGTCGACGCTCTTCTGCAAGGCGGGGGCGGCGGGAGACGGCGCGGTCGCCGGCGGGGCATAGAGGCTGTGTTCCGGGTTTTGCGGGACCCACGTGTGCATCTGGGTCGGATCGGCGGCGTCCTTCACAATGGCCCCGTTAAAATCGATCTCATCGAACCCCATCTCGGCCGCCGCCTTTTTCGCCAAATCGATCTCGGCCTCGTTGTGCCGGAAGACGATGTATTTCCACGTCACGAGCGGCGTCTTTTTTCCCGCCCGGCGGCGGGCCGCCAGGATGTTCCGCGCGTTGGTGAAGGCCTTCTCCAGCGACCCACCCATCCGGTACTTTTCATAGGTCTCCTGGGTCGCCCCGTCGATCGCCACGAAGAGCTGGTCCAGGCCGGAGCCGACGAGACGGTCGGCGTCCACCTCCTGAAGGTTGCTGCTCATCTTGACCGTCGTTTTGTATTTCTTGCAGTACGAGATCATTTCGTAAACGTCGGGGTTCAGCAACGGCTCCCCGTGCACGTAGATGTCGACCTGCAGCAGTTCCGGCCCCAGCGTGTCCAATATCTTTCGAAAGACGGCCATGTCCATGCGCTCGCGCGGCTTTGGGAACTCCATCGTCCCGATCTTGCAGAGCGGGCACTTCAAATTGCACGCGGTCACGGGATCGAAACACAGGTAGTAGGGTCGGCCGAAGACCCACGACGTCTGAAAGTGGAACTGCGCCTGCACGATCAGGTAGTTGAACAGTTTCCGCCACAATTTTTTCCGCGCCAAAACCCCGGCGAGCGGCCAGTTGATGAAATGGCCCGTCTTTTCCCGGACAACCCGCTCAACGAAGTCGTAGAAGACGTTCTTCACGTCGCCCCCCGGCGTCAACAATACCGGTCCAAGGAAACCGGCAGATATTCCAGATTCTCAAATCGCCGCAGGAACCGCGCAACCCCGGAATCCTTTTTGTTTTCCGCAAGGATCGCCCCGACGACGGACTCGTCCGCCACCGCCGACAGAAAGAATTTCTCAAAGAGACGCCGTTCCCCGGCGGACTTCAACGGAACCTCTTTGACGATCCTCCCCCGGCTAAAAACGCCGTGTTCGTTTCCCGAATCGGCGGGGGAACGGAAATCGAGATAGCACACCTTCGACGGAACCGTCCGCCGGCCGTCGTCGGGGACCCGTCGCCGCAGATATCCCGCGGACGTCACCTTCGACGCGCGCCGAAGTGCCGCCGTTTCGCCGGTGAAATATTCGGCCAACCGCTGACGGTGCGCGCGCGCCTGGAAAAGTTCCTTATAGCGGGCGGAACAATAGTGGATGGGCAGGGGCGGGCCGGACGCCAACCCCTCGCGCAGGAGGCGCAACGCCGCCAGTTCGGATTCCACGACGGGGCCCACCGCCGGGTACCCCTCCCCGTTTTTGTGGATCCGATAGCCCCGACGGGCCAAGGCGTCGCTGTTGTGGGCGGACGCCGTCAGCTGGTGCAAATTCAGATATTTGACCCCCGCCGAACGCAACCGGGGCAACAGCGCCAAAAGCCGGGTCGTGTCCTCCGGGATGGCGGGGATTTCAACGGTCACATTCTCGAAGTGTTTGGCCGCCCGGGAGAGCGCGGTCAGGCTGTAATTCCGCGCGGCGATGTTGAACCGCAACTCGTCCACCCCGGCGCTCTTCAATTCCCTCAACCTCCGCTCGGTCATAAAATCGCCGCTCGTATAGACCCAGATGGCGAGACGCGGGCCGGCGCCTTTCCGCAAAGCCGTCACATACTCGATCAATTCGTCGAAGAACCAGAGGGGTTCGCCCCCCGAAAAAGCCACTCCCCGATATCCGGCCCGGCGGACGAATTCACGGTATTCCTCGGCGGAGCGGGGCCTAAAACCGGTGGGCTTTTCGCGGAGCGCCGCCTTTTTCTCCCGCTGCGACTGCAGGCAGAAAAAACAGCCTCGACGGCAAAACCGCCCCATGAACAGGCAGGACCACTTCCCTTCGGCGCACAACCGGCATCCCGGAGACAGCGGCCCGGCATGGATTTTATTCGGATTCCCGCCATGCGCCCGGGCGCCCATGGACAGGCACTCGGCGACAAGCCGGTCCCGCGTTCGCACGAGACCGCGCGCCTCGCGAGACTTTACCGAGGGGCAACCGCAAAAATCGAACCGTTTTTCGCGTTCAAGGGAGGGCGGGAACATGGGAAGAATGATTGTCGCGGGAGGCGGTCGGCGAACGGGCTAGAGCCGCCCCGCCCCCGATTCCAGAGGATGTTCGGAAACATCCGCGAACGCGTCGGCCGGCAGGACCTTGACCAAGGCGTATAGATAACCTCGGGAGGAAAGCCTCTTGGCGCAATCCACGCTCGCCTCCAAACGCTTCTTGGACCGGGAATAATGTATCCGTTTCCTCGGGAATCCGGCCGCCAGAAGTTCTCTTTCCGTCCGGCGGGGGTCGTCCGTGCGCACCACCAGTTTTTCAAGCAATCCGGTCGGGTCTATCCGTTCATGGCTTTTGCGGCAGGTTCGGGCGAGCCGCTTCAGCTGCTGATCGTGGTTGTTCCGTTTTGCGGCGCAGGTGCAGTAATGCACCGAAAGCCGCCGGAGGTTCTTTGCGGCAAAGGCCAGCAAGCGGGCGGCGGCCGGCTCGCTTTCCTTGACCGGATACATTCTCCCCTCGAACCCGTCGTGCACGGGGCGCCTCCCCTCGCAGACCGCGGAAAAACCATGCTCCTTCAATCGCGAAACGTTCGCCCGTATGAAATAGAGTTCGTTCAGATTGAGATAGCGGACCCCCGCCGCGTCCAGCTCCAGCATTATTTTTTTTACCTTTTCCTCATCGCCCGGCACCGCGGGGATCTCGACGCCGACGTGCTCAAAATATTTCAAGGCCCGGTAGACGGGGGCGGTCTTGTACCCGATGGCCGCCAGGTCAAAACGGATCTCGTCCAGCCCGGCGCGCTTCAACCGCCTCAATCTCCGGTCGGTGGCCAGGAGTCCGTTGGTGTAGAGATGGATGCGGAACCGCGGGCCGAACCGGCGGCGCAAGGCCCGGATGTACACCAGCGTCCGCGGGAATTCCAGGAACGGTTCTCCCCCGGTGATGCTGCACCCCCGAGAACGGGCGTCCTCGACGGATCTGATCACCTCTTTCAACGACGGGGCCTGGTACGCAATGAAGTTTTCGGGGCGCGGAGTGTTTTTGTCCCCTTTCAGGTTCGGACAATAAAAACAGCCCCTGTTGCATTGGACGGTCAACTTGAAACTCGTGGATTTCCCTCTCAAACAGAGCCGACAAGACGGGGACATTTGCCCCACGTACAACGTTTTTCCGCCGTTCAGCTCCCGCACCCCTCCGCGCAGCAGAGACCTCAATAATTTCCGTTTCCGCAGGGGGGCGCGGTGAACCTCGCGGAGGCCTTCGTAGCGCGCTCGATTTAACCGAACGGCCTCCTGGAGATACCTCAACTGTTTGGATTTTGGCCCTGACACGGATTCCCGTCCTCCAGAAACCTGTCTCTTGATTCATCACGGTTGACTCGCGGAACATATCGCCAAAACGAAAGGGCTTGGGGATGTTCGATGGAACTGAAACCGAGGTAAAATTATAACAAATCTGTCGCCGCGGAACGGGTAACTCTCGATAAAAATGGTCTATAATTTATCTTTAAAAGCGCGCCCGCGGCCGGACGCCATCCCGTATCCTTTCGTCGGAGTCTCCTGTCCCCGATATGAAAAAAGCGCTGCTCCTCACCGCCGTCGTTATCGGGATCCTGGTCTTCGGGATCCTGGGGCTGACCCTGTTCCTCCAATGGCGTTTCCCTCCTCCGAAATTGGCGGAGATCGCCGGAGAACAGGCCCGCCGACATTTGAACCGCGAACTGCGGTTCGATGCCGTCTCCGTGGGACTCTTCCGGGGCCTCCGCCTCGATGGATTCACCCTTTCCGAACCGCCGAACCTGCAGGCCGGAACGTTCATCTCGGGAAAATCCCTGTCGGTGAAACCCCGTCTTTGGCCGCTCCTGCGCGGCGACCTCGTCCTCAAAAGCCTGACTTTGGAAAAACCGGATATCCGCCTCATCCGTTTCGCCGACGGTTCCTATAATTACTCGGACCTCCTGTCTTCGGGCACGGCGCCGGCCGTCGTCCCCGCGCCCGGGAGCGTTCCCCGATCCGAAGCGG
Organism: Elusimicrobiota bacterium; assembly: GCA_022703335.1. GTDB lineage: Bacteria > Elusimicrobiota > Elusimicrobia > FEN-1173 > FEN-1173 > JAKLDV01. The sequence continues at coordinate 33,622 of JAKLDV010000008.1, read as the reverse complement.
CCCCGTCCCTTTTTATTCAACAACTCGACGTTCGGAAAGCGGACATCCGCTTCGTGGACAAATCCTCCGCCGCCGTGAACCTGTCGATGACGGACATGGACCTCTCGGTTTCCGGTTTTTCGTTGACCACCCCCGGTCGCATCCGCCTCGCCGGGCGTCTCAACGGGTCCCTCTCCGGAAAACCGTTCGAAGCGCAGGTCCTCCTGCGGGGAACGCTGCTCCCCTCGCCGAACGGCTCCCTCGAGCTGGATGAGTTCCGTCTAAAAACCGGGAAAACGACCGTCTCCGCCGGCGGCCGGATAACCGACTTCCATTCCCCCTCGATCGATCTCCGGCTCCATCCGGAACCGCTGAGGGCGCAAGACCTCGTTCCCTTTTTCTCCATGCCCATCGGCCTCTCGGACATGGACCTCCGCGGCGAACTGCATCTGAACGGCAACCTGGAAAAAATGTCGATTCGGGGGGACCTCTCCCTCCGCGGCGCCGGCCTGACGGCCGCCGTGGCCCCCGATCTCTCTCTGACCGACCCGCTGAAAAAAATCGGCTTTGCCGGCGTCCTGGCCGTCTCCAACCTGAGCGCGCAAAAGTCCCCCCTCTTTCCCGACCTCTCCCTCACCGGCCCCCTGCAAGGGAAAGTGGAGGCGCGCGGCACCCTAAAACAAGCGACGATGTCCTTCCATTTCACCGGCGACCGGGCGACGTTCCGCTACGCTTCCCTGGTGAAAAAACGGGAAAACGCCCCTTTGCGTCTGGACGGCAAAATCACGATAAAAGACCCCGTGGGCGGTTCTCCCCTCGATGTCCGCGGGGAGTTCGGCGGACTCGAACTACCGACAAGCGCCCCCCCTCTCCCCGCCGACCTGCGCCTTTCCGGCCCCCTGAGCGCAAAAATAAACGTGGGCGGCACCCTGGACCGGCCCTCGTTCCGCTTCCAACTTCTCGCCGACGAGGCGGCCGTCTCCTATGCCGGCTATTTCCAAAAACCTTCCGGAAAACCCCTCGCCCTCCTGGCCGACGTTCGGTTGTCCGACCGCAAGAATCTCCTGCTGAAAAATTTCCAACTGTCGATGGAGTCCCTGTCCCTCACGGGCCACGGAAACATTTCGGACCTCCCCGGAACAGCCGACATGGGGCTCTCCTTCAAAATCCCCCCGGTCTCCCTTGAGTCGCTCTCTCCGGCGGTCCCGCTCATAAAAGAATACGGCCTTTCGGGCCGGACCTCGCTGGATCTCCAACTCGCCGGCACGCTCGCCGCCCCGCGGATCAGCGGCTCCCTGACGCTCAAAAATTTCGGGGCGGTCCCCAAGGCCGGGCTCGTCTTCTCGGAGTTCGAAGGCGACGTGGCGTTTTCCATGGATTCGATGGAAACCTCTCTCCTGAAAGGCCGATTCAACGGCGAGCCCCTCCTCGTCCGCTCCCAGCTGAAGAACTTCTCCAAACCGGAACTCTGGTGCGAAGGCGAGCTCGCAACGCTGGATGCCGGAAAGCTGCAGAAGGTTTTTTCTGAAACATCCTCATCGGCCGTTCCCGTCCGACCGGCCGGCGCGCCGGCCGCGACGGAACCGGCCCTTTCGTTGGCCAAAGCCGAGGGCCATTTCAAGATAGAGACCCTCTCCCACCCCAATTACATCGGCCGCCGGTTCCGCCTGGCGTGGAACCTGACCGAGGTCGATTCCGAGATGCTCCACTGGAACGGCACGGCGGAGCTCTCCGCCGACGACGGTAAAATTTATAACCTCCCGTTGGCCGTCAAAATTAATAAAATCCTAAAAAAGGACGCCGCCGACCTCACCTACAGCCGCCTGTCGTCTCATTTCCAAATGAAGGACGGCCTCCTAGAAACGCGGGATTTCATGATCGACAGTTCACAGATGGACATCGCCGTCCGCGGGACGCTGAAACTCTCCACCCTGCTCGCGGACCTGCGCGCCACGTTCAAACTGCCGATGGAATCCGCCCTCGGGACCGTCGGTGACTGGGTCATCGGAGAAGACGGCGCTCTCACGCTGGAGGCCGTCATCAAGGGTCCCCTGACGGACCCCGCCGTCGCCGTGGACCTGGACAGCGCCGCTCGACAAGCGGCCCAGAACCTCTTGAAGAAAGGCGTGGAACGGTTGAAAGACTCCCTCCAATCCCCGCAGGACAAGGATCAGAAACCTTCGCTTCCCGTACAGGGCGAAAAACAAATATTGAAAACCATCGAACAGGGCCAAAAAGCCCTGGACAAACTTTTCAAGAAAAAATGACCGGCTCGATCCCGCCCACTTCGATCAAACGCCGACGGACGCTTTCCCTGTTCGTCCTCCTGGCCGTCTTCGTTCCCGTCCTCCCTCTCCGAGGGGCCGAAAAGAAAGCTCTCTCCCTGGAAGCGGACCCGCTGATTTTTTCACCGAACGGCGACGGCCGGAAGGATGCCGTCTACTTTCTCTTCGGCACACAGGGTCTCGAGAACATCCACAAGTGGCGCATCGTGCTTTACGACGCCTTGGGAAGACGGGTATGGCGCGACGGCGGACGGGGAACACCTCCCGGACTTCTCGAATGGGCCGGGGTCACGCTCGCCCACAAAACCGCCCGAGAAGGCGTCTATGTCGCTCAAGCCCGCGTATGGGCGTCCCGAAACAAGGCCGCCTCCCCCGCCGTCGACCTCGTCGTGGATTTGACCCCTCCCCTCGCCACGGTGGAACTCTCCACGCCCATCTTTTCTCCCGGCCCGGAGCAAGCGGTCGGTTTTCTTCTTCGGGCGGAAGACTCGATCGGCCTGTCCCACTGGGAGCTGCGTATTTTTTCCGACGACACCCCAACCCTGTCCATCTTCTCCTCCACGGGCGGCTTCGAAAACGGGGCGGCGTCCCCGAGCTGGGACGGCCGCACCCAGCAGACCCAATCCTTTGCAGACAACGGCTCCTACCGGACCGAATTCATCGTGGAAGACGCCGCCGGGAATCAACAAACGCTTTCTTCGCCGCTCCAAATTTCCGTCGACTCGACCACGGCCCTGGCCAGCGCCGCCTCGGCGATGAAAATCACCCCTCTTCCGGACGGCGGTTTCAAGGTGATCGCTCCCAGTGATTCGCTCTTTGACCCCGCCAACTCCAGTTCGCTGAAGGCCGCCGGGCCCGACTCCGCCCTGAATCAACTGTTCTCGCTTGCAAAATCCCACCCCACCCACCGTCTCCTGCTCAACGGCTATGCCGGTTCAGAGAAAACTTCGACGAGACGCGTGGATCTGTCCAGCGCCCAGGTGTGGGCGATCTACAGCGCGCTGGTCAAAGGCGGCGTCTCCGCCACGCGCCTGGAGGTGCACGGCCTGGGCGGAAAATTCCGGGACGTCAACCGGATAGAAATCCTCTTCACCGCCCCTCCCGCCCCGCCGCCGGACCCCCTTCCGGACGCCCCCGCGCCCTGAATCCCCCTCCCCGCATGACAGCCGACGCCGGGTCCTCCAAACCCCTCGTGCTCCTGACGGGCGCGACCGGCTACATCGGCGGTTGCCTCCTCTCCCTGCTGGAACACGACCATTTTCCCGTGCGCTGCCTGGTGCGCCGGGAACTCGTTCGCCGCGGTTCCCCGGACACCACGAGCACCGTGCTCGGCGACGTGCTGGATTCCCAAAGTCTCCGGCGGGCCATGGACGGCGTGCACACGGCCTACTATTTCATCCACTCCCTCAAGGCGCGTGAAAATTTCGAGGCGGAGGAACGGCGGGGGGCGCAAAACTTCGCCTTCGCCGCCAAGGCCGCGGGCGTGCGCCGCATCATCTACCTCGGCGGACTCGGCGATCCGCACGACACCCTTTCCCCCCACTTGAAGAGCCGCCGGGCCGTCGGCGACGTCCTTCGGTCCTCCGGCGTCCCGGTCATCGAGTTCCGCGCCTCCATCGTCATCGGCGCCGGAAGTCTCTCGTTCGAACTGATCCGCTGCCTCGTACAACGCCTGCCGATCATGCTCGCCCCCCGCTGGGTTACAAACCTCACGCAGCCGATCAGCATCCAGGACCTTCTGGCCTACTTCCGCGCCGCGCTGGAGTTGCCCGAGGATGGCCATCGCACCTTCGAGATCGGCGGCCGGGACGTCGTCTCCTACGGCGACATCCTCCGGGAATACGCCCGTCAACGGGGATTAGGACGCCTGATCCTTCCCGTACCCCTGTTGCCGCGGCCCCTCTCCTGCCTGTGGCTCAAACTGGTGGTGCCGGAATACGCCGCCGTGGGCGAAAAACTCTTCGAAAGTCTCCGCAACCCCACCGTCGTCTCCGACCACGCCGCGACCCGCGTCTTCGGCCTCCGGCCGACCGGGTTCCGCGAAGCGCTGGCGACCGCCCTGAGCCGGGAAGACGACTCGTTCCGCCGGTCCCGCTGGGGAGAATCCCCCGCCATCAAGGAAGCGCCCGGTCGGAAAGGCGTCCGCATCGGTTCCCGTATCCTCGATTGCCGGACGGTGCGGTTGGATGTCCCGGCCGCCTCCGCCTTTGCTCCGATCCAGCGCATCGGCGGGACCCGCGGATGGTATCACGCCGATTGGCTCTGGCAATTCCGGGGATTTCTCGACGAACTTGTGGGAGGCGTGGGCATGCGCCGGGGACGTCGGCACCCGGAAGACTTGGCCGTGGGGGACGTGCTCGATTGCTATCGCGTGGAATACGTCGAACCGGGGCGGGAACTCCTGCTGCGGGCGGAACTGCGGCTGCCGGGGCGGGCCTGGCTGCAGTTCGAGGTGTCCGGCGAGGGGAGCTCTTCCGAGATCTGCCAATCCGCCATCTTCGATCCCAAAGGGCTTTTCGGATTCCTCTCCTGGTATGCCCTTTATCCCTTCCACAAATACATATTTTCCGGAATGCTGGAAAAAATCGCGGCCGCCGCCCGCCGGGAACACGCGAGCCGAACGCATTGATGTCGGCCCTCGCCCGCGCCGTTGACCCCTCTCCTGAAAACGTCGGCCGTGGCGAGGGAAGAACGCGCTTGATATACTAATCCCATGGACCCTCGGATTCCAAAATACATCGACATGGTATCGGCCCTGCAGCGGGGCGATTTTTCCGGGACGACAGACCCCGGCCCGGACGACGCGCTCGGACACCTCGGCCAGGCCCTGGAATCCCTCCGCCGGCATGTGTCGCAAAAGGAAAATGAGACCGTGACCCTCTGGAAACTCGTGGAGGAGGTCAACACCGGCCGCCATCCGGAAGAAATCCTCGACAGAATCTACGAATCGTTCCACCGCCTCATCCCCTACAACCGCATCGGAGCGTCCGTTCTGGACGACTCCGGGCTGAGCGTGACATCCTTCTGGGCGCGTTCCGACTCGCCGGAGACCAAACTCCCCGTGGGATACTCCGCGCCGTTGGAGGGCAGCAGCCTCAAAGGCATCCTCGAAACGGGCCGGCCGCGCATCCTCAACGATCTCCGCGCCTACCTGCGGGAACACCCCCGGTCGCACTCCACCCATTTGATCGTCGAAGAGGGGATGCGTTCCAGCCTCACCTGCCCCCTCGCGGCCCAGGGCAAGCCCCTCGGGTTCCTTTTTTTCTCAAGCCGGGAAGCGGACGCCTATCGCACGGCCCACGTGGAGCTCTTCCAGTTCATCGCCGGTCAGATTTCCCTCATCCTTGAAAAAGGGAGGACCCTCGCCCAGGTGTCCGAACTGAGCGAGCTGAAAAGCCGCTTCCTCGGCATCGCCACGCACGACCTGCGCCACCCCTTGAGCGTCCTGCTCATCTACCTGGCCCACATGAAGAACAACGGATTCGGTCCCATCCCGGAAAAAGCGCTGAAGTACACGGAGCTGGCGGAAAAATCCTGCGAACGGATGTTGGAACTCATCAACAACCTCCTCGACGTCAACGCCATCATCAAGGGCCAGTTGACGCTGTCCCCGCGCGAAGTGAACATCGCCGAATTCCTCCAGGGACTCCACGCCGCCAACGCCCTCCTCGCCGAATCACGAAAATACAAACTGACCCTCGCCGTGGAAAAAGACATCCCGCCCGTCTCCCTGGACCCGCACCGCATCGGCCAGGTGATCGACAACCTCCTGTCGAACGCCATGAAATATTCCCCGCAGAACACCACCGTCGCCGTGGCCGCCCGGAAAGACGGGGACGAGCTCCTCATCGTCGTTTCGGACCAGGGGCCCGGACTCTCGCCCGAGGACATCTCCCGCCTTTTCGTGGAATACGGCCGGGGACCGACCAAAGCTCAGCGCGACGAAAAAAGCACCGGTTTGGGGCTGGCCATCTGCAAACGCATCGTGGAGGCCCACGGCGGGCGGATCTGGGCGGCGAGCCGGCCCGGCGCCGGCGCCACCTTTTCTTTCACCCTCCCTCTGAAGCCCCGTTCCCGAAAATAAAAATCCCGCCTTTCGGCGGGGTCCGGTGATTTCAACGCCGGCGCGGCGCGAACGGACGATGTCACCCCTTCAGGAGTCCCACCACCCCCGTTCCCATGAACCACAGCCCCGCCACGCCGCAAGCCAACGTCCCGATGGACTGCAGCCGTTTGATGTGCGTGAACGGGAGGGCCGCCGCCAGCGGCAAAAGATACACGCTGGTCCCGGCGAAAAATGCCGCGAAATAGACCCCGCCGAATCCGGCCGATCCGGATTCCAGCACGCGCGCCACGCCGGCCAGGAACGGCGGACAGATGTTTATCCCCGCCAAAAAACCCAGCGCCAGCGGGAGACGACGAAGCCCGGGAAACGCGTTCATGTGCGCGCACATTCGAACGGTGGGGAACGTTTTCGGGAGGGAATACAAAAGCATCAAGACGCCCGCCCCGAAAACGGCCGCCGCCACGCCGCGGGCGGGGAGCGTCCCTGAAAAACGGCCGCTGAAAAATCCCGCGGCGGCGCCGAAAAGGACGTAGGCCAAAAAACGGCCCGTCAAAAATTCGCCGAGGGTGAGCAGCCCTCTCCGCCGGCGCCCCTCGACGGACGCCAACACGTACGGCACCAACATCGGCGCGCAGGCCGTCAGGCAGTAAGGACCCGTCGCCAACCCCAACATGACCCCCTCCCACGCCCAAGTCACGGAGCGCCCGCCAGCCATGAAAAAATCCGAGACATCAGATCCGGCACATACACGCCTCCCACCGCCCCACCCACCCCGAGCGCCGACATCACGAAAAACACGCGCACGTCCGCCAGTTCCCCCGGAAAACCCGGACGGACGGGCAACGACCGCCCCCAGACGGTGTAGGAAAGGGCGCCCGTCGAACACGCATCGACGCATTCCCCGCAGCGATTGCAATAGGCGCTGACCGTCTGGTTTTGAAGCGTGCCGTCGTTCAACACGAAGGTCGGACAGACTTTCAGGCATCGGCCGCAGCCCGTGCATTTGTCGCCGTCGATGCTGACGCGAAACGGATTGATCCTTCCCCAAAAAGCCTGCCAGGCCCCGAACGGGCAGAGCAGCCCGCAAAAAACGCGTTTCTTCAGGGCCAGCGGCAACAGGACCAGACTCAACGCTCCGGAAATGGAAAAAACCGCCAGCTGAATGAGCCGCGTCGCCCTCTCCGTATCCAAGAAAGCCGTCGTCACCTTCAACGGGCAGACCCAAAGACAGAACACCGGCAACAAGGCGCTCAGCGAAACGAAAAGCATCACCAACAACACGGCGGCCGGGAGGTCCCGCATCCTCTCCGGAAGACGGAAATCCCGGAACAACGGCTTTTTCAAAACACGGCCGAATCCCTCATCCAGGCCGCCGTAATAGCAGGCCCAGGAACACCATCCCTGTCCGATGGCGAGCGTCACCCCCAGCCAGAGGACGCCCAAAGAGAGCGGCCCCCACAATCCCCACGAACCGCTTCGAAACGCCAGATACTGCTGATAGAGCGCGTTGAGGAAGGACGAAGCGATGGCGATATGACAAAACGGCACCTCCTGAATCTTCGGAGAGAAAAAAGCGTTGTTCCCCAACCCGAAAATGAACGCCTTGAAATACGCCACGAAGGCCCAGGCGGAAACGATGAAGAAGAGCGCGCGCCACCGCGATATCCGGCCGGTATAAAAGATCAGGAAAGCGATCGCGCCCACAAAACACGCCCATCCCAACCGGGCCGCCGTCAGGAATTCCCCTTCCTCACGCCACAGCGCCGCCGTGGAAAGCGCCGCGGCCAGCAGGAAGGCCAACAAAAAGCTGCCCCGGAACGATTTCGCGTTCTCCGCCCTTTTCATCTTTCAGCTTCTCCAAAAACAGCTCATACCGCCTTCATTTTAGAAAAAAACCGGCCGCCGCACTGGAACGCCGCCCCCGTTTGGACTAAAATGATTTTATGGATTTCCTCATCTTCTGGATCGGTCTTTATTCCCTGCTTGCGCAAACGATTCTCCTGCGGGAATTGGCGTTCCTTTTTCCCGGAAACGAGCTGGCTCTGGCGTCGACGTTCGCCGCATGGCTTTTCTGGACGGCGGTCGGGGCGTCCCACCCCCCGGACCCCAAAACCAGGACACGGTTCCCGCTCCACCTGGGCCTCTTGGCGCTCACCGTTCCGGCGACGGACCTTTTGATACGGCTCTCCCGGCTCTTCCTGCCGCCGGGCCGTCCGGCCGGCCTGTTTTTCACCGTCACCCTGCCCTTCGTTACGCTGGCGGCCGCGGGCTGGCTTTTTGGGAAAACTTTCTCGGCCAACGTCGTCCTCGCCGAAAAAAACGGGGGGCGAAACGCGCCGGGACGGACCTATTTTCTGGAGGGGCTCGGGGCGTTGGCCGGGGGGGGCCTCTCCCTGCTTTTCTTCGACCTGGGAAATTCCTCTCTCGGTGTCCTTTCGGTTTCCGGAGCGACATTGGCCGCCTTGAATTTTTTCCTCTTCCGCCGAGCCGCCCCCAAAACGACGTCCCTCTTCCTGTGCCTCGGACTTCTCTTCGCGGCCGGCGCCCGGCCGCTGGACAACGGGACCCGACGCGCTCAGTGGAGGAGATATCCGCTTGTGGCGACGCGGGAAACGCCCTACGCCCACGCCGCCGTCGCCCGCTGGAAAGCGGACCTGCTCTTCTTCGAAAACGGGTCCATCTCAGCCCAGTGGCCCGACCCCGAACGATACGAACGGCTGGCTCATTGGCCGCTCCTCTGTCATCCGAACCCGCGCCGCATCCTGGTCCTCGGCCTGCCGGGGGCGTTGGCCGCCGGAGAAATACTCAAACACCCCGTTGACGCGCTGGACATCGTTCTGACGGACAAGCGCGCGTGGGACCTCTTCCGCGGACCGCTCGACGGCGACGATCCCGGCCCCCGGCGGGATGAACGGATCCGGTTCCATTTCACCGACCCGCGGACCTGGATCAAGGAACATCCCCGCACCTACGACGTCATCCTTCAATCCCTGCCCGAACCGCAGAACATCTCCGGCAACCGGCTCTTCACCGAAGAATTTTTCAGTGCCGCGCGGCAAGGATTAGAGGAGAACGGACTGCTTTCGTTCTCCCTGGCCTCCTCTGACAATTATCTCTCTCCGGAGACCCTCTTCGCCAACGCCAGCATCCTTCGGGCCGTCGAAAAATCCTTCCCGTTTCAGGAACTCCTCCCCGGCGCCGCCTTGACGGTCCTGGCGGCGAACCGGGAAATTCTCCTGGATCCGCAGGCCCTGGCGGCCCGACATCATCAGCGACGGCTTGAAACAACGGCCTTGCATCCCAAAACGTTCGAATGGACGCTTCAACCGGAACGCCGAAACCTCCTCCGACTCCGACTGGACGACCTCCGGCACGTCGTCCCCAACAGCGACCTTTTCCCCGTCGCCATCTTCCTCACGTGGCGCGTCTGGCTGACCAAGTTCGTTTCGTCCCCGGACCTTTTGGGGGTGGTGGCGGCGATGGTCCTGTTGGCGCTCCTTTTAAAAAAAGCCGCTCGCCACTGGAAGGACCCCGCCACCTTGCCGGAAAATTCAACGCTCTTCGCCGTGGGGTTCGCCGCCATGTCCCTGGAAATCGTCCTCCTCTATGTTTTTCAGGCCGCCTCCGGCGCGCTCTATTGGCAGATCGGAATTCTGACGGCGGCTTTCATGGGCGGGCTGAGCGCGGGCAGTTTCTGCGGCTTCCGGCGGAGCGGGCCCCCTCCGAACGGCGCGGCGCTGGGCCGGGCGACCGTTCTTATGGCGGGACTCTGCGCCTTGACCGCCGTCGAACTGGACCGGCTCCCGTCGTTCACGGCGCCGCTACCGGCGGCGATGGCTCTCCTGTCGGCCGGCGGATTCTTGGTCGGGTGGACTTTTTCGCGGGCCTCCAGCGGAAGAACAGAAAAAGCCGGCGGGTTCTATTCCGCCGACCTCTGGGGCGCCGCCCTGGGCGTTTTTCTGACGGGGACATTCCTCTCCCCTCTCCTGGGACACGCGGGGGCGCTCTTCGTGTCGACGGGACTTCTTTTCCTATCGCTCGTCGTCTCTAAGGTCTTTTCGGCTCTTCGAAAACGTCGGTCGTAAAAACGCTCAGCTCCACCTCCGGGTCCTCCCAGCAATCCTCCGGAAGTCCCGCCTTCTGCGAGCACAATTCGGACAGGAACATCGCCTTGTCCGGCAACTGTTCCCAAACCGTCGGCAAAAACAGGCCCATCCGGTCCTTTCGCCGCACGATCACCCCGTGCCGTCCCGGCTGAACAACGGAGGCGTCCTTCACTCTCTCCGGCACGGACAAAACGGATATCTCGATGTGCAGCTCGTCCAGTTCCCCTTTCTGCACCGGCGGGAAACGCGGGTCATCGAAGGCGGCGGCCCGGGCGAAATACCGGACCCCCTCCCACAGGCTGGATTGCGGGGTCGTGGTGCCGATACATCCCCGCAACCGGCCCCGTTCCTGGAGGGTGACGAACACCGCGGCCGGAAGGTTCAACTCCGCGTTCTCCGCCATCGCCTCCGGCGCGTAGGCGCCGCCGTCGAGAGCTTTCCCGATGGACCGTCGAGCCGCCGACAGCAGGGCCGCCTTGTCGGCCGGTTTCAAAACAAACTCCCGCGGAACGGCGGTCCCCGCGTTCACAAAAACCGCGGCGGCGTATCCCACCGCGCGGTTCGGGTCGCCGATCTCAGGGATTTCGCCGGAATTGACGTATCGCAGCACCCGCAGGCTGTCGGCCCCCAGGGCCTTGGCCGCGCAAATCCCCGTCATGAGCGCCCCCTGTCCGCAGGCCGTGGTTTGCAATTGCTCCTCGCCGCGCCCCAACGTGACCTGAGACGTGAGCCGGAGATATTCCGGATCCATCCGCCCCGCCGCTCGCAAAAACGTCTCGTCCGCCCGCCGGGCCACCTCCCTCGTCGGATAGTGCGACAAATCGGAAGAGATGACGAGGACGGCTTTCCGGCCGCGCAACGCCTCGGCGAGGGCCGCCCCCAGCCGTCGCGCCTGCGCGGGGTCCTCGACATTCGTCAGAATCGGAAGTATCTTGAATTTCGACAATCCTCGCTGGAGGAACGGGAGCTGCACTTCGAGGGAATGCTCCCGCGCGTGCGCCGAAGGCAGCCTCTCGAACAGAGGCGACAGGCCAAGCAGTCGGCCGGCCAGTTCCTCGTCCACGTCCACCTCGCCGAGCGGCGTTTTGAAACGCCCTTCGCCGTAGACCGCCGCCGATTTGACCCAAACATGGTGAGACGGACCGAGAAGGACAACGGTCCGGACCTCTTTGCTCAGGCATTTGAAAGCTTCCGCCGCCACCGCGCCGGAATAAACGTATCCGGCGTGCGGCACCCACAAGGCGACGACGTCGCCCCTCAACTCGTGCGACGGCGCCTTCGAGAGAAGTGCGTCGACCGTTTCCTTCAAGGCGCCGGGAGAGGACGGATAGAACTGCCCCGCCACCGCGGGAGGACGCGCCTCCCCCGCCCACAAACCCGCCCCCCACACCGTCAAACAAAAAATCGCCGGGATCCTTTTCATCGTCTCCCCTCCTTTTCTCAACCCCATCGACCGGGTATTTTCTTGTGACAGTCCGGGCATGTCCCGTCTTTTCCGATCCGGTTCTCCAGAACCGCATAGCCGTGCCGCCGCACAAGGGCTCCTCCACACCGGGGACAATAGGTGGATTCGGCCGGATGGCCGGGCACATTTCCCAGATAGACGAATTTCAGTCCGGCGCGGCGGGCCGAGGCGTAGGCCCGCTCCAGGGTCTCCAGCGGAGTCGCCGGCAGATGGGTGGCCTTGTATTGCGGGGTGAATCTGGAAAAGAACACCGGCGTCTCTTCCCCGAGGTTCTCCCGGACCCACCGGGAAAGCCGGTCGAAATCCTCCTCTTTATCGTTCAACGTCGGCACCACCAGGTTGACGATCTCCGTCAGCACGCCGAGTTTTTTCAATTCCAACAACGTCCGCAAGACAAACCGAAGCTCTCCCCCCACCGTCCCCCGGTAATATCCCTCATCGAAACCCTTCAGGTCGATTTTAACCACGTCGAGATAGGGCGCGAGCTCGGCCAACGGTCCCGGACTGATGTATCCGGCCGATACCATCACGTTCCGCAACCCGTTCTCTTTGGCCCGCTTGGCGGTTTCCAGGACATATTCAAAGAAAACGACCGGCTCCGAATACGTGTAGGCGATGGAACGACACCCCGTGTCCCGCGCGGCCCGGACGACCTCCGCCGGGGTCATCGTCTGGACCGCCTCCTGCCGCAACTCGAACGTCGGCCGGCCCTGCCTCCGCCCCGCGAACCGCACCTCCCTCGGCACCACGACCCCGTCTTTGATCTGTTCCGGATAAGCCTGAGAAATTTCCCAATTCTGGCAGAAATCGCAGGCGAGGTTGCAGCCGACGGTGGCGATGGAATAAATGCCCGTTCCCGGCAAGAGATGGAACACGGGTTTCTTTTCGATGGGGTCGATGTGGACGGACACGGGGCTGTTCTGGACGAGGGTTTTCAACCGGCCGCCGACGTTCATCCGGACGCGGCAACGGCCCCGGGCCCCTTCCGGCAAAAAACAATGGAACGGACACAGGCCGCATTGGACACCGGCGCAGGCGGTTCTCCAATAACGTGCCTCCGCCACGCGGGGATTCGTTGAGGGAAACAGGGCGGCAAACGTCCCCGGAGGTGGAAATCCGGAGAGCAAGACCAACGTCGCCAGAGACGTCAAAAGGCCCGCCAGACACCCCAGGTAGGTCGCCGCGGTGCGATGGCGCGGCGGATGGAAGGTTCCCGTCATTTTTTCGGTTCTCCGACCGGCGAGAGCGTACGGGGGAAATTTCGTTTCTCCCTGCCCATACTATATCACATCCCCGGCCTCTCCCCCGGCCGGCCCCGTTGACGGGCCATCGCCCGCAAACGAAAAGGCCGGCGACGGATGTCGCCGGCCTGTCTGACTTTTTATCCGCCCGTCACTCCTTGACGGCTTCCACCGCCAGCTCGATCTTCACCTCATCACTGACCACCAGGCCGCCGTTGTCCAGCTTCTGGCTCCAGGAAACTCCATAGTCCTGCCGGTTGACCGTCAACCCCGATTCGGCGGCGATGCGCGACTTGCCCCAGGGGTCCGTGATGGGCCCGGACAGGGTGAACGGCAGCACCACTTCTTTCGAAACCCCCCGCATCGTCAGCGTGCCCATCGCCGCATACCCCTCGGGCCGCTTTTCCACCCGCTTGCTCTCGAACGTCAGTTCGGGATACTTCTCCGTGGCGAAGAAATCGGGCGAGCGGAGATGGTTGTCGCGGGCCGCGATGCCGGTGTTGATGCTGGCCGACTTGATGACGACTTTCACGGAGGATTTCGTGACGTCCTTCTCATTGAAAAGGATCGTGCCCGCATAATCCGTGAAGTTCCCCTTGACCGTGGATATGACCAAATGTTTCACGGAGAAGCCAATGGACGAATGGGCCGGATCGATCTTATAGGTGTCGGCGGCCCGGGCCGTTCCCAAAAATCCCGCCAAAAACAAAATCACCGCCAGCTGTTTCATACGCATGAACGCATCTCCTTTGACCTTCCTTTCCTTCACCGATTAAAACGCCCTCTTCCGGGAAAAGTTCCCGGAACGGGAACTTCGTCAACGCTGTTTCTTCTTGACCGACGGCACTTGAGCCGACTCCCGGTCGCGCGCCGCCTGCCGGCGGGCGCGAAGCATCACATACGTCCCCGCCCCGCAGAACACAAGACAGAAGATGATCCCGGCCGCGATGTCCGACCTGTTGTTTTGAAGCGCCTCGTGCAACAGGAGGATCTCCGCCTTGGGGCCGGCCACGTCGGCCGGGTAGACGGCGTCCAACAGATACCGGCCCTTCTGGGGGAATTCGCACTGGAACAAGAGCATTCCGGTCTGGCTCCCTCGTCGGAAAACCTGCCCCGGAGGGGCCGCCTCGACGGGCAGATAGACACCGCCCTCGATATCATGGATCGACACCGCCAGGCGGGCGATCTCTTCAACAGGCATGGGGCCGGGATCCTTGTGCAGATACAAGCCGGTGTAAAAACCGGGGGCGCGGATCTCCAGGGTCTGCGTGCCCGGCACCGCGACCGATTGATAACCGCGCGTCGCGGTGCGCAGCGCCTGCCCGAACGCCACCGACAAAACGATCAGGCCGATGCCGCAGAGCACCCCTCCCAAAATATAGCCCCACCGGACCGCCGGGGAGGCCGGGGGCACGACCGGCGAGGGCACGGGGCGGGTCTTCATGGGATCAGCACAGATGCCGTCCGCCGTCCACGCGGAGACATTCTCCCGTCACAAAATCCGAGTGGATGAAGAACAACACGGCCTTGGTGATCTCCTCCGGGCCGCCCCATCGCCGCAGCGGCGTGGCGCGGACGACGTCCCGGTTTTCGCTCCGGGAGAGGCCGGCGGGCGGCAGGATCGGCCCCGGCGCCACCGCGTTGACGAGGATGGCGGGGGCGAGCTCCAGGGCCAACGATTCGGTCAGCCCCTTCACCCCGGTCTTGGCGACGTAATACGGCAGGCGGTCCTTATACCGGGGCCGCCCGCTGACCGCGGTCCAATCCGAAAAATTGATGATGCGGCCGCCGCCGGTCCGCCGCATGAGCGGGGCCGCCCGCAGGGAAAGCAGATACGCCGCCCGCAGGTCGGTGTTCAGGGCGCGGCGCCAACTCGGCCGGGCGCGGCCGGACGGCTTGCCGGCCAGTCCGCCCAGCGGCACTCGCTCGTACATCGACGCCATATTGACGAGGACGTCCAAACGCCGCCACTTCTTTTCCACCGACGGCACCGCCCGGTCCAGGTCCTCCGCCCGCGCCAGGTCCACGCGCAGGGCCATCGCCTCCACGCCCCAGTTCCGGACCGCCCGCACCGTGGCTTCCGCCTCGCTCCGGGAGCGCCGGTAAAGCATGGCCACGCGGCAGCCTTGCCGCGCCAACGCCAGGGCGATCTCCCGCCCCATGCGGGTCCCGCCCGTCACCAGAGACACCTTCCCTTCCAGGTTCACCTTCGCCGCCTCCCCTAAAGCGCGTCGCACAGCCCGCGAAAAAAATTGTAAACTCCTCTGCGCATGAAAATCTCCGAACTGATCAAAACCGTGAAGCCGTCGTTCTCCTTCGAATTTTTTCCCCCGAAGACCGACGACGACGTGGCCCAGCTCATGCAGACCGCACGTGACCTGCGGACGCTTGACCCCACCTTCATTTCAGTCACCTGGGGGGCCGGCGGCGGCACCCAGCGAAAAACCATAGACACCGTGTCGGCCATCAAAACGGACCTGCGGGTGGAAAGCATGGCGCATCTCACCTGCGTCGGAGCTTCTTCCTGGGAGATCAGCGCGGTGCTCGACGAACTCCAGAAAAAAGGCGTCGAAAACATCCTGGCGCTCCGCGGCGACCCGCCGCGCGACCACCCCTACTTCGTGCCGCACCCCGACGGGTTCCGCCACGCCAACGAGCTGGTGGCCCACATCCGCCAGGGCTGGAAGTTCTGTATCGGCGTGGCCGGTTATCCGGAAGGTCATGTGGAATGCCCCGATAAAGAACTGGACCTGCGGAACTTAAAGCAAAAGGTGGACGCCGGCGCCGATTTCGTCGTGACCCAGCTCTTCTTCGACAACACCGTCTACTTCAAATTCGTCGAACGGGCGCGGGCCATCGGGATCCAGGCCCCCATCCTCGCCGGGATCATGCCGGTGACCAACGCCCATCAGATCAAGCGCTTCACCACCAGTTGCGGGGCCACCCTGCCGCCGGCCCTTCTTTCCCGGCTCGAGGCTCACCCCGACGACAAGGCGGCGGTGGTCCAGATCGGGATCGACCACGCGGCGCAACAGTGCGCCGAACTCCTCCGGGGCGGGGCCCCCGGGATCCATTTCTACACCATGAACCGCTCCCACTCCACCACGGAAATCCTGCGCCGGCTGCGCCGGTCTTAAAAACCGACCCCGCTTCCCATCACCAGGCCGAGGCGGCGGAACGCAACAGGCTGATGTCGATGCGGCGGTTGCGCGCCCGGTTGTCCGTCGACGTGTTCGGCACGACCGGCTGATACTCGCCGTACCCCACCCCGGACAATCTCTTCGGATCGAGCCCTTCCACGTCCACAAAATACCGTATCACCGTGTAGGCGCGCGCCATGGACAACTGCCAGTTGGATTCGTATTCGTTCCGGATCCCCACCGGCACGTTGTCGGTGTGGCCTTCGATCATCAGCGGGTGGGGCTGGTTCCGCATGATCTCGGCCACGCCGTGCAATATCGGGAACGCCTCCGGTTTCAGGAAAGCCTTGCCCGAGGCGAAGAGGATGGGCTCGCGCAGGGTGATGCGGATGCGGTCCTCGGAAATCTCCACGCCCGTCATCTGCTGCAACCCCTGGTCGACGAAAGCCTGCCGCACGTCTTTGGCGATGATCTCCTCCTGGCTCCGCCGAATGGCCCGGTCGATGCGCGCCTGGTTCACCTGGCCGCCGAAGGATTCCTGGATGATGGAGATCCCTTCCTCGAAAGCCGTGCCGCCGGTGAGCGAAAAAACGAACAGGAGGAGGAAAAAAATCATCAGATAGGACATGAGGTCGCCGTAGGTCACGGCCCACAACGCGCCACGGTTCAGAAGGTTCTCGAGGTCCTCCTCCCGCTCGCGGAAAATCTGCATCAGGCTTTTTTCTCCGGCGGGGAGGATTCCCCGTTCTGCCGTTTCTGCAGGTAGGCGTGGAGGCGGGTCTGGATGAAGAGCGGCATCTCATTGGTGAAGACGACGGCCAGGATGCCTTCCACGATGAGTTCCTTCGCGATGGCCTCGTTCAGGCTCCGCATCCGCAGCTTGCCGGCCACCGGCACGCAGATCAGGTTGGCGAAGAGGATCCCGTAGAACGCGGACGACAACGCCAGGGCCATGGACGGACCGACGCTGCGGGGATCGGACATGTTCTTCAAAACCGACACGATGCCGATCAACGTCCCCAGAAGTCCGAACATCGGCCCCAAAAGACCCATGGTGCGGAACAGGTTGCCCACCTCGCGGTGCCGGGCGCGGATCATGTTGATCTCTTTGGCCAGGATCTCGTAGGCGGTCTTCTGATCGGGACTGGACAGACTGACCTGGATGGCACGGGAGAAAAAACCGTCGCCGACGTGGCGCGCCTCGTCCTTCAACGACATGGCCCCGTCGCGGCGGGCCTTCTGCGCCAGACGCACCAACTGAGAGATGCTCTGCTCCGGCGAAGGGGTGGATTGCGTCTTCAAGAGGGACAACCCCGCCAGGAACGCGTCCCACAGTTCCCGGGCAGAGGAGTTGATCATGGTGGCGAAGATGGTGCCGCCCAACACCAACACCACCCCGTGTGCGTTCAGGAAGGACGCCCAACTCTGTCCCTGGATCATCCCGAACACGATGACCGTCACGCCGCCCAGCAGTCCAACGATTGTCATCAGGTCCATAAAAATTCTCCGCTCACGCCGATTTCCCGGCCGGAACGCCCAACCGACCCGGCAACCGGACGAAGGACGGGGAGATCTGCCCCTCACGGATCAGCTTGTACACGGTGCGCAGGACACGGTCCTGCGCCTCCCCGATCTTTTCGTCGGTCGACGAGGGCCCGCGGTGCTGAGATTCCTCTTCCAGCACTTTCCACGTCAGCTCCGGGAGCACCGTCTTGATGCGCGTTTTCAGTTCCGCCGATTGTTTGAGGATGGCCACCGCCAGATCCGACAGCTGCACGTTGGACACCACCCGCGCCAGCTCCTGCTGGCTGAGCTTGTCCAGATCCTCGAAGATGAATATCCGTTCCCGAACCGCCGTCCCCAGCGCCGGGTCCTTCTGCGTGATGGACTCCAGGAGCTGGCGGCGCATGCCGGGACCGGAGGCGTTGAGCATGTCCACCACCGCCTGCACCCCGCCGGTGCTGCCCCGGATGTGCTTCTCCACGGCTTCCTTGAGCCGCTGCAGTTTCTCCAAATCCACCACCGACGGCCGGGACATGGCCATCACCACCTCGCCCGCCTGTTCCGGCGAGAGCAACGCCAGAAACGCCGACTTCGCCGACGGCGTGAGGTGCTGCAACACCAGCGCCACGGTCTCCATCTCCTCGTTCGACAAAAATTCCAGCAGGTAGGCCACCTTGTCGGCGGGCACCTCGAAAGTGAGTTCGGGGTAGTGCGGCAGGGTCCGCTCGGGCATCCCCGGCGCGGAACGGTCCGCGGGGGAGGCGAGCTCCGCCGTCAGGAGGGGCTGCTTGCCGTCGGGACCGGTCAAGGCCGCGTGGGTATCCACCGGCTGGAGCGTCCGCACCGCGGAGGCCAGCCGATCCACCGAACGCCGCACCGTGGCGAGCGCCGCCAGCCCCAGGACGAAGAAACACATGGCCGTCAACATCACCACGGACAGGGTAGCGGCTTTCTGCAATATCGGCGACAGGAGGGCCGGGTTCTGCAGGGCCTCCTCGAACTTGGAGGGCATGCGTATCCGCGCGATCTCAATCACGTCCCCGCGCGCCGGATCGATGCCGACGAAATTCGCCACCACCGCGCGGGCGGTGTTCTCCGCGCCCGCCGACAGCCCTTTGTCCAGCAGCACCTTGACGTAGACTTTCTTGATGGCGATCCCGGCCGAGAGGAAAGCCGCCGGGTCCCAAGCCTGGGTGGGCGGCGCCACGGAGATCACGGTCGCCGTGCCCTGCTCCTTCTGCACTTTGGCGGGGAACCCCGGCAGCCCCGACGACGCCGCGGACGTCGCCGGCGAGGTCCATTTGGCCCCCTCCGTCACCGCGACGGTTTTTTGGGGCTGCGAAGCTCCGAGGGCCTTGTCCAACCGGGACTTCATCTCTTCGGAAATCTCCAACTGCACGTTCACCAGGGCGATGGCCTTCCGTTCCCCCATCAACTGGTCCAACGCCACCTGGATGCGCGTCTGCAGGTCCCGGCTGAAACGGATCTCGTCCTCCACAAGGGAACCCGCCGCCGCGACGGCGGCGAGGGCCCCCAGCAGTGAAAGGACGACAAGGGGTCGTTTCATTTTTTGCCCCGTTTCATTTTCTCTTCGGCCAATTGAACGAACCGAGTCAATTCCTCGTCCTCCGGTTCCAAGGCCAGCGCCTGTCTCCAGAGATCGCGGGCCTGCTCGAAATTCCCCTGGGCGAAATGGATGGACCCCATCCGTTTATACGCCAGGGCGTTGTCCGGCTCCAGCAAAATCACTTCCCGGCAGAGGATCATCGCTTCGGTGAGCCGGTTCTCGTTGAAATTCTCCGACGCCTTTTCCAGCTTCAAGGAAACCAGTTCGGGCGTGGGCCGCACGTTGTTGCGGTCGAGCTTGTATCCGGTCTCCTTCTCGATTTCCCCGATGAACCGCTGGAGCCGGTCGTCCAGCGGCCAGTTGCCGAGGGCGCTGCCCAGACACAGGAGGGCCGTCTGGTATTCGGCGGCGATGTATTTGCTCAGGCCCTCCAAAAAAACATGGCTCTGGTTCTCCTGGCGGATGCGGTCGTCGAACAGTTCCAGAACGCGTTCCAGCCGCCGGTCGTAGGCCTTGATCTCGACCGAACTCGGATCGAATTGCGCCGCCTGATGGATGCTGCCCACCGCGGCCGCGAACTCGTAGGTATTCACGTATCCGCGCGCGTCTTTATAGAACTCCATCGCCCGCTCCTTGTCGATCTGCGACGAAGAACGGGCAGACGTCGCCATCGGCGCGCAACACTCGCAAAGAACCAAGAGGAATCCCCCCAGAACGCAAAGCGCCACGCCCCTCCGACGAGACTTTAAATCCCCTCCGGACAGGAAAATAGGCATTTATCCGTGTTAAGTATCCCCTTAAAACGGTGCTTTGTCAAGCCGCTTTGATTGAAAAAACGCGGCGTTTCGGTTTTCCTGGTACAGAAAGAAGGGAGGGCTCGATGGGAGCCCTCCCTTCTTGTTACTTAATTTGTTACAAGGTTCTAGAAGTCGCCGCCCATCCCGCCGCCGTGCGGCATCGGGGGCATGTTGTTCTTCTTTTCCGGAATGTCCGTGACCAGCACTTCCGTGGTCAGCAGAAGCCCCGAAATGCTGGCGGCGTTCTGCAGGGCCGAACGGGTCACCTTCACGGGATCCACCACGCCCATCTTCACGAGGTCGCCGAACTCCCCCGACTCGGCGTTGTAGCCGAAGTTGGAGTCCTTGCTGTTGCGGACCTTGTCCACCGCGATGGAGCCGTCCATCCCGGCGTTCTCCGCGATGGTGCGGATGGGATCCTCCAAGACGCGGCTGATGATGTTGATGCCCGTCTGCTCGTCCGGGTCAGCGCTCTTGACGCCGTCCAGCGCCTTCTGGGCACGAAGCAACGGCACGCCGCCGCCGGGGATGATGCCTTCTTCCACGCCCGCACGGGTGGCGTGCATGGCGTCTTCCACCTTGAACTTCTTGGATTTCATCTCCGTCTCGGTGGCCGCGCCGACTTCGATGACCGCCACGCCGCCGACGAGTTTCGCCAGGCGTTCCTGGAGCTTTTCCTTGTCGTAGTCGGAGGTGGATTCCTCGATCTGCTTGCGGATCTGCGCGATGCGGGCTTTGATGGCCTTGTCGTCGCCCTCGCCGCCCACGATGGTGGTGTTTTCCTTCTCCACCACCACGCGTTTGCAGCGGCCGAGCATGTCCACGGTGGCCTTTTCCAATTTGAAGCCCTTCTCTTCGGTGACGACGGTGGCGCCGGTGAGGATGGCGATGTCTTCCAACATCTCCTTGCGGCGGTCGCCGAACCCCGGGGCCTTCACGGCCGCGCAACGCAGCCGTCCCTGGAGCTTGTTCACCACGAGCGTGGCGAGGGCCTCGCCCTCCACGTCCTCGGAGATGAGCACGAACGGTTTGCCCTGCTGCACGATCTTCTCCAACAGCGGCATCAGGTCGCCCATGGCGGAGACTTTCTTGTCCGTCACGATGATCAGCGGGTCTTCAAGAACCGCCTCCATGCGTTCCGCGTCGGTGACGAAGTACGGGCTGATGTAGCCGCGGTCGAACTGCATCCCTTCCACCACTTCCAGGGAGGTGTCGGCGGACTTGCCTTCCTCCACCGTGATCACGCCGTCCTTGCCGACCTTGAGGATGGCTTCGGCGATGAGTTCGCCGATCTGGTGGTCGGAGGCCGAGATGGTGGCGATCTGGGTGATCTCCTCTTTCGCCTTCTCTTTGGCGTCGAGGTTGACCTTCTTGGCCACTTTCTTGAGTTCGGCCACCACCGCTTCCACGGCCTTGTCGATGCCGCGCTTGATGTGCGTGGCGTTGGCCCCGGCGGTGATGTTGCGGAACCCTTCGCGGAGGATGGACTGCGCCAGGACCACCGCGGTCGTGGTGCCGTCGCCGGCCACGTCGTTGGTCTTGGAAGACACCTCGCGGACCAGCTGGGCCCCCATGTTCTCGAACGGGTCCTCCAGCTCGATCTCCTTGGCGATCGTCACGCCGTCGTTGGTGACGGTGGGCGAGCCGAACTTCTTGTCCAACACCACGTAGCGTCCCTTGGGACCCAGCGTGGCTTTCACGGCGGTGGCGAGTTTATCCACCCCGGCCATGATGGCCTTGTGGGCCTCATCTGAATATTTGATCTGCTTAGCCATAACGTTACTTCCTCCTTTAATGTCGGTGATCGGTGAGCGGTAACCGGTGACCGGCCACCGATAACCGGTTACTGCCGTTCTATTTGGATTCCAGAATGCCCAGAATATCCTCTTGATGCATGATCAGATATTCTTTGTCGTCAATCTTGATCTCCGTGCCGGAATATTTCCCGTACAGGATCTTGTCCCCGACCTTCACTTCCATGGGGATCACCTTGCCGTCGTCCGCCACCTTGCCTTTGCCGGCGGCGACGATTTCCCCCTCCTGGGGCTTTTCCTTCGCGGTGTCCGGGATGATGATCCCGCTCCGCTCCTGCTTCTCCTTCTCCAGCGGACGGACCAACACCCGGTCCCCCAGAGGCCGAATCTTCACTTTAGAGAGAACTGCGTCTACCATTTTTAGCACCTCCTTGTATTGACTGCTAATTAAAACTTCAAAAAAATGCCAACCATCACGATTGGCGTTTTCACACGGAAAACATCGCCTATTCTAACGCGGGCAACACTTCCGGTGTGTGTCCATTATACCGCATCTCTCCCCATGGTGTCAAGAAAAAATGCTCTGCTTCGGGACGGAACAGCGTCCCCGGATCGCATCAAATCGCCCGATTCATCGGGCCGCTCCCATCCCGTGGAGGTTTTTCAGAAACCCGCCGACCTAAAGAGCCGGAAAAGAAAAGGGCCGGATGGGGGGAATCCCTCCATCCGGCCCCTGAAGTCCTACCGCGCGGTCAGCTTACTGACACACCGCGGGTTTGGTGCCGATGGACCGCGTCAGGTTCGGTTGCGGCGCAGAAAACGCCCCGGCGTTGGTGAACCGGCAGATCTCCACACCGGACCCCGCCCCGCCCGCATCGTCCGAATTGACGGCGAAGGTTTTGGCGAAGGTTTTGGTGACCCCGGCTACGCGCACCGTGATCACGCAGTTGGACGCGGTTCCCAGACTGCAATCGTTGTAGTTGTCCACCCGAACGATGTAGGTGCCGGCCACCGCCGTGCCCGTCGGCCAGGTGATGTTCTCGTTGCTGATGCCGGTGCTGGGACACCCGACGTTGGAATCCAGGTCCAACGTCCCCTTGGTGGTCGTCGGGGCTTTGTCCCCGTACCAGACCTCCACGTTGTTGGGGTCCACCACATGCAGGTCGATGTCGGCCTTGGTGTCCCACGACAGACTGACCTGAACGTCCCCGGTGCCCACCGTGGCCACCTGGGTGATGCTGATGTCCTCGATGGGCCCGATGTTGCCGCTGGCGTCCTGCAGTGTCACGAAACAATGGAAGGAGCCGGGCAGGGCCTGGCCGATGTTCAAGTCCAGGGTGAGCGTGGTGGCATCGGCGGGAAGCGCCAACAGATAATAGCCCGCGATGGACTGCGCCGCCGAGGGGGCCGCGGCCGCCGGAGCCGCCGCGAGATTGGACACCGCCACGTTACAGTAACGAAACGCCTGCGCTGTCACCAGCGACAACTGGGAAGACCCGCCGTTGATGACGCCGGTGTTGCCGGCGACGGTCGGGTTGAGCCCCGCCGCCGTGCCGGAGGGGATGGTTCCGTTCTGCGGCACCGCGTTGGTTCCGCCGCTGGAAACCCCGGAGATGTACGAGGTCAGTCCGGCGAGAGCGGTCGAGAGTGTCGGGGTGCCGGTAGCGACATCGGCGCCGCCGAGGATCTTGGAAGACACGTTGTTGCTCTTGCAGGCGGGCAGAACGAGGCCCATCGCAAGAACAAACGCGACGAATTTTTTCATGCCGTAACGATTCATAATCAAATCCTCCTTAGCGCTTAAATTATTTCAGCTGGAAACGCCGCGTGGCGCAGAACAGCAGCCGCCAGTCGCCGGCGGGACGGGTGAGGTCGTAGCTGGAAACCTCCTCGTCCCCGATCCCGAGGGCGAGGGCGCCCTTGAACCGCCATTCTTTCCAGTCCTTGGTGAGCCCGCACGCCAAGTTGATGACGTTGCCGTCGGAGTTGCTCACCGACTTGCCCGCCGACTTGGTTTTGCCGACGCGCGCGAAGTAGAGTTCGCCCGTGAGGATCTTCCCGCGGTAGGGCCTTTCCATCGCCACCGAAGCGAACAACACCTCTCCCGGGTTGACCTTGATGCGCGACTGCCCGGCGACGTCGAAATCGCTTTTGAACTCCGACTTGAACAGATACCCGGCGTTGAAAATGCCGTGCACGTCTTTGGAAAGTTCTCCTTCCGCCAAGTAGGACACGCCCAGGTTGAACCCTTCGCTCAGGAGCTTGTCCTGGTCGCCGGTGGGGACCTCCAATTGGGCCTGCACCGCCTTGTTTTTTCGGAAGGCGTATTTGCCGGCCAGGATGGTCTGCCCCAGTCCGGAATCGGTGTCGGAATCGGTGCCGCCGCTGACCTTGTTGTTGATATACGGCAACACCAGCTTCGTCTCCCACTGTTTTTTGGGGGACCAGCGCGCCTGCAGGTCCACCCGCCGGAGCGTGTTCTTCTGCTCCACGTTGGCCACCTTGTATTTATCCTGACGCTGGCTGGGCGCCAGGCCGACTTCCACGATCTTGGTATCGATGGGGACGGCGCGTTCCGAGAAGAACGGTTCGCCGTGCGCCATGGCCGCCAGAGGGGCCACAACAACGAACAACAACCAGAGCCGACTTTGCCGCATGGGGGTGAGACCTCCTTTAAGGAATGAGTGCATCAAAGATGACGCGTTGCCGTTACGATTGGTAGACCTTGTAGTCTATCCAAGGAAAAATGTTGTCGCGCTCTTCCAGGGAACGGACGAAGTCCTCCCGCAGACGGTTCTCCTGTATCTGGTGGAAGAGTTCCAGGAACCGGCTGACGTGTTCCCTCGTGCGCCGGTCGGAGTAGGTGCGGGCCGTGCCGACGGTCATCAGGAACGCCCAGTCGGACGACTGCGCCAGAAGGAGTTCCCGGGCCAACTGGTTCAACGCCCGCTTCAGAAGGCCCTCGGCGTTGGCGTGTTTCTTGGCCAGATGGATCATCCTCTCCGCGCAGATGTGCAGGTGCGGATAGATCCAGTCGTTGGAGGCGTTCAACCACACCTCGTGATAGCCCTTGTCGCCCCAGGAGGACGGCTCCGGCTCCACGATCTGCTGCTCGGGAAACTTGTCCAGATATTCCTTCGGCGTGGTGGTTTTGAAGACCTGTTGGTCGTAGTGGATCTTTTTGAGGAGGTATTCCAGGAAGGACGGCCCCTCGAACCACCAGTGGCCGAACAGTTCGGCGTCGTAAATGGAGGCGATCACCGGGGGGCGGCCCATCACGCCCTTGAGATACTCCACCTGGCGTTCGCGGTTGAAGAGGAAGTTGCCCGCATGGGACGCGGCGGTTTCCCGGGCGTGGCTGGGAGAGTACGGCTCTTTTTCCGACAAAGACACACGGCCGGTGACCTTGTAGTATTTAATCCCGATGTTCCGCCGCACGCCGTCCTCGTGCAGATAAGGACGGATGTAGTTGTACTCCAGATCGTAGCCCAGGTCGCGGTAGAACTCGCGGTAGCTGTAGTCGCCGGGATATCCCTGCTCCGCCGACCACACCTGATGGGCGGTCTCCATGTCGCGGCCGAAGAACGCCACGCCGCCGGGGGAATAGATCGGGGCGAACACGCCGAACCGCGGGCGCGGCACGCCGAACAGGACGCCGTGCGAATCCAGGAACGAGAACGAGATGCCGTTCTCGCGTAAAAGCTTGTCCACGCCGGGGGCGTAGGCGCATTCCGGAAGCCAGATGCCGCGCGGGGCCCGGCCGAAATGCCGGTGGTAGTCCTGCACCGCCACGCGGATCTGCGCCCGGCGCGCCTCCTCGTGGATCATCAACGGGAGGTAGCCGTGCGTGGCGCCGCAGGTCAAAATTTCCAGATTCCCCGCGTCCTGCAGGGCCTTGAAGCGGGTCAATAACCGTCCGTGCGAGGCCTCGAAGATCTCCCGCGCCTTGTTCAGGTTGTGGTGATACATCCGCGCCGTCTCCTGGAACGCCGCCGGCAGGCTGCGCGTGCGGTGCAGTTCCTTGTCGGCCAGCTCCAGGAGCTTGTGCAGTTTTTTCTGGTAACGCGACAGCAGGAGATCGTCGGAAAGCATGTTGCACAGCGGCGGCGTGAGGGACATCGTCAGCCGGTAGTGCACGCCTTCCGCGGCCAGCCGCTCCATCATGTCCAGCAGGGGAACGTAGGTTTCGGTGATGGCCTCGTAGAGCCAGTCTTCTTCGAGAAAGTCGGGATATTCCGGATGGCGCACGAACGGCAGGTGCGCGTGGAGAACGAGACACAGATAGCCTTGCGGGTCAGCCATACAGGGTCACCTCGATGACGGGAAAAACAACGGAGCCGGGCCGGGCATGTCCGCGGCCGATGATGCTTTACCCATGGAACCCCTCACGCGCGCCCCCACCGGCGGATCAAGTCCGCTGGGTGGCTCGCGTGACGGTGAAATCCACGCTCTTGGACATGTCGCCGTCGCGGTTCGTCGCGTGGATCGGGATCTCCAGTTTCCCGTCGGGGAGGGCGAAACGGAAGGAAAAGGTGCCGTCCGGGTTCAGCGTGATGGGGTTGCCCTGCATGGTGACCTTGGCGTCCGGTTCGGTGGCTCCGTAGACGATCAGTTCGCAGTCGGCCTCCAGCCAGAACCCCTTGTGCGCCTGGGGCGGCCGCGCCCAGGAAGACCCGGGCATGCCGGACCACGACGCGCCGCCCGGCGCGCCCATCCAGGAGGACACGGCGCGGAGCAGTTCCCATCGCTGGGCCAACATGCGGGCCACATCCAGAGAGCCGGCGCCGAGCTTGCCGCCGCCGGAGAGCTCGAAAAGCCTCTCCCAGTCGGCCTTCATCACCGCCCACTTCTCGTCGATCACGTCGGACACCTGCCCGGTGGGCAGGCGGATCTCGTTGGAGATCGCCAGCAGCACAAAGCGCCCGTCGGGCAGGAGCATCCCCAGCTCGGCGTGCCACAGGCCTCCGCGCGCCGGACTGAAGATGTACCAGTTGCGCGCGTCCAGGTGGATGTTGACGTCGAACGTCTTGGCGGACGCGCCGTCGCCGCAATGCAGCCGCAGCACGGCCCGGCCGGAGGTCCGCACCGCCGACCCGAAATTTTTCTCCGCCTCCTGCCACGTGTAGGGGGCCACCTCCCAATACGCGTGCATCCACTGAGGGTCCCGGGGGATGAGGACAAGCCGGGTAACGCCGTAATCCCGCGGAAGACCAGGCCCCGTCTCCACGAAACCCTGAGAGGGCGGCGTGGAACTGGGGACGTTAGACGAAGACGATGAACTCATGATTCTCCTCCACTTAATATAATGAGGGCAAAAAACCACACATACGGAAAAATTGGTTCGTTTCCATAGAGAGTCTGCCGGGGTACTTCGAGGACTACACCGAAAACGCCATCGCGGAATGCGGATGGCGTTGCTGCCCATTCTCGTAGGTGCGGTATGTTAACAAAGTTCCCCGCGCGCCGTCAAGGGAAAAAACACCGCCTTTTTTGAACTTTGTCCGGGTTGATCCAATTGCCGTGATTCCAATAAAGCGGGGAAACGTACAAAGGCCCCCCATGACGCCAAATACTCTCCTTCCCCCTCTCGACAAAGGTCCGAGGCCCTCTCCCTCGGGCCCCCGTCCCGTGTAATTAAAAATTGATACGAATTGACAATGTGATTTTATTTAATTTTCGGCCGGAGTGGCCCGAAAAATCCCTAAAAATGCGCCCGCTCCACTCGATTTTTCGATATAATCGTCTCCATGCGTTTCCCGAACCGGGTCGGCCGGTGGATCCTTTTACCGTACATCCTGATCCTCCTTCTGTTCTTGGAAATCGCCACGCGTCTGTCCCTTGTGCGTCTCTGGCCGTCTGATTTTTCCCGGTTCCAAGATTCCGAAATCCGGCGATATCTCTGGACCGTCCGACAACAAAAACCCGCCCTCCCTCTCGACCCCGCGGAACGATTCGATCCGGTCCGCGGATGGGCCCTCCGCCCGGGAGTCCGGAATGATCGCACGGGTTTCCACTCGAACTCCCGCGAACTGCGCGGCCGCCGTGAATACGCCGACGAAAAACCGCCCCACGTCCGGCGGGTGGCCGTCTTCGGCGACTCCTACGCGGCCGCGGCCAAATTATCGGACGCCGAAACCTATCCCGCCCGGTTGGAACATCTGCTGCCCAACACGGAAGTCCTGAATTTCGGCGTGATGGGGTACGGACACGACCAGATGCTTCTTTATCTTCGGCAGGAGGGGCTGACATACCACCCCGACGTCGTCATCCTCGGGTTCGTCACCTGCGACATCCCCCGCAACAGCACGACCTTCCCCTGGGCCGCCAAACCGCGATTCCGACTCCATGGACAGGACTTGCTTTTGGAGAATTTCCCGGTCCCTTCGCCGGATGAAATTGTCCGTTGGGAATTTTTTCATCCGAAACTCTTTCGCCTCCTCAAAACCCTCTTCTCCCCCCGAGACACGCCGGGCGAGTGGCGGCTCACCACCGCCCTTCTGGAGGAATTCTGCCGCGTGGCCCGCGCCGCCGGCGCGGCCCCCCTCGTTGTGTTCATGCCCATCCACGACGAACTCTCTTCCCCCGACGCCAGCCCTGCTGAAAACCAACTGGAGGACCACTGCCGTTCCCACGGGATCCCCTATTTCTCCGTTCGCCCGGCCCTCGCGAAATTCCCGGACGCCAAAAAACGTTTCCATGCCGGCACACACTGGTCGGCCGAAGCCCATGCGCTGATCGCCGGCGAGTTGAGCGCTTTCCTCCGGACGCTCGATCCGACGCTGAAGGAGCCGATCCCGCACGAACAAAGGAACGCTCCGCCAAAAACCTGGGAACGCCGGCTGGCCGACGTCCTAAACTCCCCGCGCCGCCACACAACGAGTAAACTGTTCCTGCAATGACCTCGTCTCCGAAAAAAAACCTCTTCCTCCTGCCGCTCCTCCTGGCGGCCCTCACGGCGCCCTCCCGAAACATTCCCGCCCAGGGGCCGCCGCAAAAACCGAACGTCCTCCTCATCACCCTCGACACCACGCGGGCGGACCATCTCGCCTGCTACGGCCATCCCACCGCCGAGACCCCCACCCTCGACGGCCTCGCGGCCCGAGGGGTCCTCTTCGAACAGGCCATCACACCCATCCCCGTCACGGATCCGGCCCACATCACCCTCTTCACCGGACTTTCCCCCGACGAGCACGGGGTCTATGAAAACGGCATCGTCCTGGAAAAAGACCCGCCCACCCTGGCCGGCCTCCTCGCGGCGAACGGCTACGACACCGCCGCGTTCGTGAGCGTCAAACATCTGCTGACCGACGGCTATCTGCGCGGGTTCAAAACCGTCGACGGCGATTTCTCCTCCCCGGAACGGTTCGCCGAGGACACCACCGACCGCGCGCTCCGCCGGCTGGAAAAAACCGGCCCGGCCCCCTTTTTCCTGTGGGTCCATTACTTCGACCCCCACGCCCCCTATTTTCCGCCGGAACGATTCCGCCGGGAAAGAAGTCCCGGGGCCGTCCGCTTTGAAACCTATCTGGCCCTCCGTCGCCAAACCCCCGGCTACCTGTCCCGGGGAATCACCCCGGAGGAGAAAACCGCCGCCAGCGCCCTTTTGCAAACGCACCCCGAGGCGGACATTTCCTTCTTCCGTCTCACCGAGGAGGACAACGCCGTGATCGAATCCTGGTATTTGGGGGAGATCGCCCACGTCGACAGCCAATTGTCCCGGATCGTTTCCCTCCTGCAACAACGCCGACTCCTGGACGACACCGTGGTGATCCTTGTGGGCGACCACGGCGAAACGCTCCGGGAAAGCAGCCATGTCGGACAGCGGTTTCGACACGGCTCCGAGGTCTACGACCGGCAAATACGCGTGCCCCTCATCATCTCCTATCCCAAAGTCCTCCCTTCGGGACGCCGTATCGCCGAACAGGTCCGGCTGGCCGACGTCCTCCCGACTCTTTTGGGACTTCTGGGCATAGAAAACAAATCGCCGATGGACGGGGTCGACGTCTTGGCCTCCGCCGCGCCGCCCGACCTCCCCGCCTACAGCTATTCGGTCCGGCAACATTTTGAGTGCGTCCGCACCAACGAATTCAAACTGCTGCGCGACGGGTTCAACGATCGAATGCTGCTGTTCGATCTCAAAAACGACCCGGCGGAACTCACCGACGTCAAAGGACGCCGCCCCGATGTCTTCTCGGACCTATCGGAAAAACTGGCGCGGTGGAAACAGAAACGGGGGGCCTCTCTGCGCAAGGGCGACGTCGACCCGCATGTCCTGGAGAACCTTAAAGATTTGGGCTATCTGCGGTGACACCGGCTGGGCGGCCCCAAAAATTCCCAGCAGAACACATCCTCAATCAAGTATAATTCCGTTTCGTGATGGGCTCCAACGCAGCGCTTTTGGGGCCAACGGCACCGCATCGCGGTGACGACTCCGCTGGAAGGGTGCGGGCGGTGGATTGCCGGCGGATTTCTATCCGCCGCTGAATCGGGCCAGGCGGGCCTCCTTTCCTCGGAGCCCGCGGCGGCGAGGTGGCGCAGCCGCGAACGCACCCAACGATTTAACGGGCCCCAACGCAGCGCTTTTGGGGCCAGCGGCACCGCATCGCGGTGACGACTCCGCTGGAAGGGTGCGTGAGCGGCTTAAACGGCACGACTGGAAATCGTGTAGGGCTGAAAGGTCCTCGAGGGTTCAAATCCCTCCCCTTCCGCCATTTAAAAACCCGCTTCGTTCGGGCTCTCTTTTGAGCCGGACACGAAGCGGGTTTCTTTTTGGGCCGCCGAACAGCGGCGAAAACGGGTCGGACGATTTTCTATCGTCTCCCCCGGCGTTTCAGTTTTTTACGGTGGACCAATTCACTTTCTTCTCGGTCAGTTTGGTCTTTCCCTCGATGCGTTCTTTCTTTCCCTGAACGGCCGCGGTGATCTCCACAATGCCGTTCACGTCCGCCACGATGCTCTTCGGCTCCTGCTTGGAAACATACCCCCGATGACTGAAATAACTTCCGATCAGCCCTCCGGTATCCGGGTTGATCAGTTTCCCGTCCTCGTTGTATCCGCAGAACTTTTTGACTTCGCCGATGGCCCTCGTGGCCATGTCTTTCGGCGTGGGGCTGTCCTTGGTCTTCTGCGCCTCCTCGATGTCGTCCCGCCACACGCGGACGAAAATGGCGTTTTTGTTCCAATCGTAATTCACAAGGACGCCCCAATTTTCTCCCAAGTGCCGATACAAATGTTCCTCGATCCGCATGAGCCCGTTGTCGAAAAGGCTCATTCGTTCGCTCATCAGGTATTTGATGGACTCCGACGGCTCCGCCAAGGCGGGCCCCGCCCCCAGAAGGAAAATTCCCCACATCAAGCCCAGCCGATTCTTTTTCATGGACGCTCCTTTACCTTTTATTCAAAGCCATTTTACCGGCGGGTCTTTTTTGGGCGGAGGCGCCGGGAAATTCCCTTTCGGGTAACCCAACACGAGGGGGCCGTACACTTTTTCCCCCTCCTTCAATTCGAGCGCTCCGCGCATCTCCGCGTCGTCCAGCGGCAGTTGGCCGATGTACACCCAACAACTCCCGATGCCCAAAGACCGCGCGGCCAGCATGATGTTCTGGCACGCCATCGCGCAGTCGAAATCGCTCGTCATGCCCTTGCCGATGACGAAGACGACGACGGGGGCGCCGTAATAGGCGGGGTCGCCCGTTTTTTCGTCGACCTCCTGGCGCATGGCCTTCAGTTCCTGCGGCATTTTCTCAAGCCATTTTTTATAGCGCGGCAGCGCCAACGCGGACAACTTCTTCCGAAACTCGTCCCCCTGCGCCACCACGAACCGCCACGGCTGGCTGTTCATCCCGGTCGGCGCCCAACGGGCCGCGTCGATGAGCGCCTCGAGCGTCTTTTTGTCGATCTTCCTCCCGTCGAACAACCGGACGGACCGCCGGGCCTTGATGTTTTCAATCACGGGGTTCATCGGGTCAACCTTTCCGTCCTTCTTCAAGCCAGTCTTCCCGGTGGGCATACATCCAGCGGGTGAGGTTTCCCTGGGTGCACCATTTCACGGCCTTGTCCAATTCGTAGCGGCACAGGTATTTATTGCCGCACGGTTTTTGACAAAAGGTCTTGGGCTGTATTTCCGTCAAATATGGAAGGGCCTTGGCGTCGGCCAACTGTCCCAGGGCCCAAATGGCTTCGTTCCTCGTTTTAAAGGGAAGCTCCTCGGCCTTGACCGTGGCGATCAACGACTCCACACAATCCCCCTCGAACCGGTTCCCGGCCTCGACGCAAATCCGCTTGACCTCCGCATGGAGCATATAGAATGTCCCGCCGGCCAACACCAGAACGCCCGAAAATCCCACCACCAAGACCGCCAGCGCTATTTTCCTGAAACGACTCATCCGTCGATTGTCCTGCCTTTCCACCTTAATCGGAACTCAAATAAAAACGGAGGGGGAGGGATTTGAACCCCCGGTAGGTGTTAGCCTACACTGGTTTTCAAGACCAGCGCCTTAAACCACTCGGCCACCCCTCCAGCGGAGCCGCCACCGCGATGCGGTGCCGCTGGCCCCAAGAGCTCTGCGTTGGGGCCCACTAAATCGTTGGGTGCGTTCGCGGTGGCACCGCTCCATAAAATTCAGCGGGAGTCTCTCTGCTCCACGCGATCACCGGCCCCCTCAAACGCTTCAACTCGCTTTGCGCGTCGGAGCCGTCTCCCCTGAAATTGTTGCCGCGCCTTTTCCGACGGCCGGGCCCCGGGCGACGGAAACCTTTATTGCGATGCCTTGGGAGTTCCTGGCTTGGCCTCGTCTTTCTTTTCGGGAGGCACCTCGGCCTTCGTCTCCTTCTTCGCGTCGGCCGGCGAAGCCGCCGGGGTCTTGGTTTCCGCCGCGGGAGCGGGCGCGGCGGCCGCCCTCAGCTTGGGCGAGTTGAACAACAGGCCGGACACGCGCCGCTGGCCGCCGACCTCGCGGAAAACCACCCGCACCTCCGCCTCCGGCTCGTTCTCGAAACGCGCCCGGTAGACCATCACCGTGGCGTCTTTGAGCTTGAGCGTCCGGGGCAGCCCGCGGGTCTGATACAGGCCGATCTTCTCCAAAATGTTCGTCCGCAGCTTGGCGAACTCCGCCTCGTTGAGGGCGGCCTTCATTTTGTCGTCGAACTCCCGGGAGAATTGAGCGTAGTCCCCCTGATTGAGCGCCATGAGCAGCCGGTCGGTCGCCTCTTCCGTGGAAGTCGCCGCCTGCTTTTTCTCTTCTTTGGGGGGGGCTTCCGTCGTCGGGCTCTGTTTTTGGCCGGTACAGGCGCAAGAACAGATCAGGACCCCGATGGCCAGCAGGTTTCGCGCGCGCATGATTGTCCTCGACTTTTTCACATGAACCCGCCGGTGGCGATGATCTGCGCCAGCCCCTTGCGCACCATCATCACGGCGATGGCGGCCAACAGCAGGTGGGCGATCTTGGAGATCGTCTTGGTGCCGGCCTTCCCCAGAAAATCGTGGATGGGCTCGGCGAAACCGAACACCAGCCCGGCGAACAGGACGTTCAGGAGGATGGCCGGGCCCGTGATGACGTAGTGATGTTCCGCCGTCAACAGGAGGACCGTGGTGAGCACCGCCGGGCCGGTGATGAGCGGCACGCCGATGGGCACGGCGCCGACGGCCATGTACTGCAGGATCTTGAAGCCGCATTTGCCGCGCGTGTACTCGTCGTCGGTGAGGGGCATGAGCCCGGCC
>JAKLDV010000079.1 GCA_022703335.1 Elusimicrobiota bacterium | reverse complement strand
AATTCCCGCCGCGCCGGGATCAGTTCGTCCAGCTGGAAGTGTTGCTCGCCGCGGGAGAAGTGGTCGTCGATCTGGACCTGCAGCTGCTCCTTGCGCGCCACGTCTTCGAGTTCCTTGAAATCCTGCTGGATGCGCCGCAGGAGGTTGCGGGAAGGCCGGTGCCACGGTGCCACGTCGATGATCTGGGAGGCCTGGATGAAGGATTCCACCAGATATCCCTGGGCGTAACGCGCCTCGGCTTTTTCATAGGCTTGCCGGAGCTGGGCCTGCACCTGGGTCTTGCGGTAGGTGTTGCCGAAACGGAGTCCGACGCTCACCCGGTGGCTGTCGCCCAGGTCCCCGAACGGAACGAAGGCGTAATCGAGGTGAAAACGTTCGTTGCCGAAGCTCACGCCGTAGGTGAGGCCGTTGTCCGTGTCGTGCTGGCCCTTGTATCCCACGCGGAACGCCAGGATGTCCCAGAGGCGGTAATCCAGCCCGAAGTTGCCGTAAAGGTCGTTGTCGCTGGGGGAGACCAGGTCGGCGGCGAGGGTGAAGGTTTCGCCGAAGAAAGGGTAGGCGAACCCGACCTTCGTGAGAACCGGGAGGTTCGATTTTTCTTCCAGGAAATTGAGGCCGCCGCCAAGGTTCTGCATCGCGATGCCGGTGCGGAGCCCGCTCAGGAAATTCTCTTCTTGGACTTCATACAAAAAGCCCACATCCCCCATCACGCAGGAGGCGGAATCATCGCCCAGCTTTTTTTGCAGGAATTTCACGTTGAGGCCGGTGTTCAGGCCGGGAAGAAGGACCATGTTTTCCCAGGTTTTCCCCCAGCCCAGACTCACCAGCATGTCGGAGGCGGTCAGTTCCTGGGTTTTGGCGCCGGAGGTGTCGTAGCCGGTGATCTCTCCCACCCGCAAAAGGGAGACGCCGGCGCCGAAAGTGCCCGCGTTTTGGGAAGGGTGGGCGTAGTAAAGGACATCTTGGCCGATGCCCTGCAGATAGCTGTTGTGCATGAACCCCACTTCGTTTTGCCGGAGGATGCCCAACGCGGCGGGGTTCCAATAGAGGGCCATCACATCGTTCACCGCGGCGGTCTGGGCTTCTCCCATGGCCACGCCCCGTCCCCCCACCCCCATTTTGAGGAAGTTGGCGGTGCTGGTGCCGGGTCCCTTGGCGAAGAGGGGGGTCGTGAAAGCAAAAAGGAGGCTGGCCAGAATTGCTTTTCTGGCGCTGAAAAAAGCCTCTTTCATTTGCGTTTCACGGTTTTTCATGGCCGTTTCCTCATTATTTCCTTTCTTTTTAGCCCACAAATGCCTTTCCACACTTCACTTTCATGCAACATTTCGGCCACTGGTGGAGGGTTTAAAGAGAATATAATGAGGTTTTTTAAGAATAAACGGGAACAGCTGGAAGGAGAATCGCGGTTCAAAACAGCAGGAAATATCTTTAGATAAAAAGCCTCGGTTATCGGACGATCATCAGTTTTCCGATTTTCTTTTGTTCGTTGTTCTCGATGACGTAGAGATACACGTCGCTGCCGAGAGGTTCCCCCTTCTCGTTGGCCACCGGGTCCCATTTCAACTGGCCGTCGCCGTCGGTTTCCTTCAGTTCGCGCACCAGTTCGCCGTTCACGGTGTAGATCTTGATGTCGGCGATGCTGGAAAGGTTGGTGAAGGTGATGGTCTTGTGGCCCTTGGAGGGCTTGAAGGGCACCGGATAGGCGTAGGCGCCGGAAAGGTCCAGCGACGGGGCCCCGATGATGGCGTAGACGCTGAAGTGGCGCACGTTGACGCTGACCTGGTTGTTGACCTTGTCCACCGTGCTGCCGGGGGTGCGGACCCACACGCCGTTTTCCTCGTCCAGCCAATAGATGCGCAGGGCGTCTTCCCGCACGGGCGGGTAGGTGTTGTCCACCACGCCGTCGTTGTTGGCGTCGGTGTAGGTCATCACCAGTTCCACATCGTTGGCGAAATTCCCCTGCACGCGGTTGCCGGTGTCGTCGTAGAGGTTGAGTTCCTTGACGTTGATCTCCTGGGCGAAGTCTCCCATGCTGCCGCGGGCGGCGACGTTGGCGGTGTCGATCAGGTTGGAGATGGCCGGGGCCGCCATGGGGTAGGTTTTGGGATTTTCATTGATGGCCGCGCCGCACAGGGCGGTCCCCCACGCCTTGGGGGCGAAGGTGACCCTCGTCTGGCCGTCCTCGCTGAGCATGATGTTGGTCTCCTCGGGGTTCATCAAGGAATAGAACCGTTTGGAGAGCTGTTGCGACAACGCGTTGCCGCCCAGGTCCACCACGTTGGTGGTGGTGGCCAGCTCGTAGCGGTATCCCTTCGGCAAGGGGGAGTTGGGTCGGACGGTGGCCGAATTGGTGACGGAGTCATACTCCACCGTGACGGGGATGTTCTCGCGGATGGGCCGCCCGCGGTTGTCGCGTACCGCCGTCAAGACCACGTTCCCCGCCGTTTCCACGGACGATTCGTCCATCGCTTCGCTGAAGGTGACGTTCACCACGACGTTCACGCTGACGGAGACGTAGACGTTGCTCCCCGGGATGATGATGGTGACGCCCATGTTGACGTTCACGATGACGGGTAGTTGGGTGTCGGGGTTGTGGACGTATTCAAACTCCGCCGGCGGATCGGTCCAGTTACCGGCGGTGTCCAGCGCCCGGACCTTGAAGAAGTAGGTGCCGTAGGGCTGAGGCGTCGGGACCTGATAGTTGCGCGTGTTGCCGATCCATTCCGGCGCGGTCTGCGACATGGGCGGGTTGTCGGCCACGTTGGAGGAGAAGCTGACGGCGTAGCCCACGATGGGGCTGATGGCGCCGACGGTGCCGTTGGCGGGTTCGTCCCAGTAGAAGTAGGGGGTGCTGTCCGCGGAACCGACCCCGTTTTCGATGGGATAGGGATTCCCGGCGGCGTACT
Organism: Elusimicrobiota bacterium; assembly: GCA_022703335.1. GTDB lineage: Bacteria > Elusimicrobiota > Elusimicrobia > FEN-1173 > FEN-1173 > JAKLDV01. The sequence continues at coordinate 7,959 of JAKLDV010000079.1, read as the reverse complement.
GCGCCTTGAGGGTGACGGTGGGCGACGACAAGTCCAGTTTCAGGAAGAACTGCGCCGGGAACTGCGGGTTGGGATGCGGAAGCCCGTCCGCCAACGGCGGAGCCGCCAGGTACGCATCGCCGAGCACATAGAGGACCCATTGTCCCTCGGAGGTCGCTTTGAAGCCGGAGACGGGTTGGGTGGAACTTTGCGTGGGTTCGCCGTCGCTCAAGTCGTTGGCGAGGTTGGTCCCCGTTTGTGTGGAAATCTTTCCGTTCCAGCCGGGTTCGGTCAAATCGTCGGCGTTGGACGAGGTGTTCTGGGTGAATTTGTAATGGTAGTGGAAAGACCCTTTCGCCGTGAAGGGAACGACGCTCCCGTTGAACCAGTGTTCCAGACCGTCGTCGTGGCGATAGCCCCGAGAATCCAGATAGATGGCCGGGGCGCCGGAACCCGTCATGGCGTTGTTGCCGAGACTCGGGGCGGTGGGGATGCCGCTGTTGGGGAGCGACGGGATGATGGCGCCGCTGTTGCCGTTCCGCGCCAGGATGCCGAAGGTGTAGTCCCGTCCGGAGACCAGCCCCGTGGCGACGATGACGCCGTTGTTCCATTCCGCCAGCGTTTTCCAGATCGTGGAGGGCGGGTTGGTGGACGAACCGTCCAGGAGGAACTCGTTGGGGGTCCCTCCGTAGGGGGAGTTCAGATACATGTAGAGGTGGGAGGGTTCTTCGGAACCGTCCAGGACTTGCACGGCGAATTGAGTGGCGTTCGGGTCCCCCGGTGGGTTCGTTCCGGGCGAAAACGAGATGTCGAGGGCGTAGCGGGAACCGGCGCCGTTGCTCACCGTGGGCATGGGCGGCACTGCCGCCAGGGTGCGGGTGGTCCACTTGACGGAGTAGGCGGTCTCCACCCCGTCCCGGCTGCGGGCTTTCACCTGGAACGCGTAGCCGGTGTTGGTGCTCAGGGCGGTGTCCTGCCAGAAGTTGTTGGTGGTCCAACCGCTGTTGTGGGCGTTGGTGGCGTTTTCAATGAAATACTGTGTGTCCGCCGGGTTGTTGTTGGTGCTCCACACCGGCGTCAAGGAGGTGGAGGTGTTGGTAAACCCGGTGATGCTCGGCTGGGCGGCCCGGGAGACGGTGCTGCCGATGGTCAGAAAATCGGTTTTGATGGCGTCGTCGTTGATGGCCAACACGCGGAAATAATAAATGGTGTTGGGAAGGGTTGAGAAGTCCCTGTAGGTGGTGGTGACGGTGGCGCCCTGGATGGGCGCGTTGCCGTCAAAGAGCCCGGTGGTGTTGCTGGTGGCTTCCACCAGGTAGTTGGTGCCGCTGGGATTGGTGTTGGTGTTCCAGGAGACGCGCAGGCTGGTGGCGGCCATGTTGCTGTACGGGTTGGCGACGTTCGCCGGGATGTTGGCCAGCGTGGAGGTGGACTCGTTGATGAACGTGGGGGTGTCCCCATGGATGGTGACGACATCCACCCGGAACTGGTGCGCGGTGTTGGTGCTGAGGTTGAGGAACGTGGCCCAGGTGTTGACGGTGTAGGAGGTGTCAAACACCGTGTAGCCCGGCTCGGAACTGGCCTGCACCCGATAGACCGTGTTCGGCCCGTTGTTGTTGCTCTGCCAGGACACGGTGACGGAGGTGATGCCCACCTCGGTGATGACAGGGCTGGTCGGCGGCCGCGGCCGGGTGGTGGTGGTGATGTAGAGGGGTTCGCTGTTCGTGCCGTTGTAGCCGGTCGCGATGATGCGCAGGTAATAGGTGGTGTTGGAGAAGAGGGAGGAAACGCTCCCCGCGTAGACCGGAGACGCGGGCGGAACCCACGTGGGCGAGACCGAGGTGGAGGTATAGACCGAAAAGTTCGAATCGGTCGAGGCATCGATCCGGTAGCGGGTCAACAGGGAGTTGTTCAGCCCGACGTTGTTGGACCATTTGACGTTGATGAAGTCCTCCCAGGGCGTGCCGTCGAGCTCGAACGTGTCCGCGGGGACGGGGTTCGTCGCCCACCCTCTCGGGGAGTCCACGTTCGTCTGGGCGGAAGGGGCCCCGATGCTGTTTAAGGCGAAGATGCGCGCGTAATAGGTCGTGTTGGGAACCAGGGCCGGGGCCGAAACGGTGGACGTGATCGTGGTCGAAGGCGTGGCCGCGCTCGTCGTGGCCGACGAAAATATCACACCGGAAGCGAAGCTGACCGAAGACAGCTCCACCCGGTAGGAGATCGGGGAGTTGATGGTGTTGTTGAGGTCGGACCATTTGAACGACATGCTGGTTTGATGGACCGCCTCGTGGATGGGGCTGGTCACCGGGGAAACCGCGGTCATGGTGCCGCCCAGGACCAACCAGCTGGAGGCGATCATGGAGGCGTCGAAAGCGCGCACGCGGAACCAATAGGTGGTGTTGCGTTGCAATCCTTCAAAGTTGGCGCTCAACGTGTTGGCGGTGGGCGAGGCCGGTTGGGTGTCGTTGATCACCGTGAAATTGGCATCGGAAGCGCGCTGCGCCTGATAATAGACGTTGTCGGCCGGGTACGGGTTGCCGCCGGGGGTCCATTGGGCGGTGATGTTGAACGTGCCGATGGCGCCGAAGGCGGCCAGGCCCGGCGAGGCCACGCCCGGGGTGGCCATGACGGTGGCGTCAAACGGCGTGGGCACGCTGGGGGTGGCCGCGTTACGCGCCCGCACGCGGATGTAGTTGTCCGTGTTGGGGATGAGTCCCGCGACCTGGAACGTCACCACCCCGCCCGACGGGTTCGTGGTGGTGGTGGAGGTGGTGGTGATGAAGGCGGAGAAGTTTCCGCCCGGATCGGTGGTCACCTGCACTAGATAAGGAGTGCCGTTGGGGTTGTCGTTGGCGTTCCAGGAAATGGTGGCGCTGGTGGCGTAGACCTCCAGGACCGTGGTGTTCGTGGGTTGGGCGGCGTAGGTCCAAGTGGACCGGGCCGTGCTGCTGGAAGCACCGGCTTCGTTGTATTGATGGATGTGCATGGTGTATTGGGTGTTCGGCGTCAGAGGCAGGACGCTTTGGGTGACCAATCCGGCTCCGGGCTGCACGCCCATATCGACCAAGATGGTTTCGGAGCCGTCCTGGAGATAGGTGCCGGTGTCTTCCGAGAACCCGGCGGCGTTGTCCATGAACCGCCAGGTGATGGAGGTGGCGCCCACGGCAATGCCCGTGAGGCTGGTGGCCGGGGTGGGCGGCGTGCTGTATTCCACCACCAGCGTGGGCACCGGGGACTGGCCGGCATCATAGGAATTGATGATATTACGGGGGGCGCTGGCGTAAACCGACGGGGCCGTGCCGGCGGCGCTGGTGGCCATGCCCAAGGCCCACCACGTGACGGACTGCGCGGACACGATGGCCGACAGGTCGGCTCTGGCCGTGGAATTGAGAGTGAAGGTGCTGGGGAACGGGAAGGCGCCGGACGGGACGTTTGTGGAACCACTGAACGCCGTGCCGCCTTCGATATCGGTCAACAGTTGGTCGGCGGTGTTGGCGAGATTGGTCGGTTGCAGAGACATGTCTTTGAACTGGAATTGGAAGGTGCTGCTGGATTCTTGGGCGGAATAATTGACCCACACGTTCAAGAGGGTGGCATTCGAGGGGAGGGAGGTGATGTCCCATTCCGCAAAGGAAACGGTGCGGCCGTGATAACGGTTGACGGTGGAACAGGGACCGTCAAGGACGCCGTCGTCATTGTAGTCGATGTCGTCGCCCAGCCCGCCGTCGGTGTTGGGAGAGCCGTCGCATTCGGCGCGGGGGCTGGGGTTGGAGCCGATTTCTAAATAGGAAGCCCCGGTGACTTTTGTGGCGGAGGCGCCGTTGGCTTTACGGGTGACGGTGCCATCCCCGTTGGCGGTGGTCGTAAGGCGGACCGTCCCTTTTCCCCAAGCGGTCATGGGCGAAAAGAGAAGGGCGAGAATCAAAATGCCGCCGATATGGCCCGCCAGCCCCTTTTTCACGGTTTTTCCCCTTTTCTTGCCAAAAATCAGCGCATAATCCGCGCTCACCTAGTTTTCATGCAACACAACGGCCACCACATCCGATGGCTTTATTTTGACCCCTGTCTTCAAATGGTTCGTGGAACATAAAAAGAACATCGCCGGGCACGATCCCGTGCCGACCGCGGATCGTCCCGATCCCGAGATTCACCTCAACGACAAAAACAGCGCCAGGAAACGCGTAAAATTTACTTTATGCAACGGAACGACCCGTCCCGCGGCCCCCCTCGGAGCGTCATTCGATTCCATACTCCTTCAGCTTCTTGGAAAGCGTGGCGACATCCATGCCCAACGCTTCGGCCACCCGGAGTTTATCCCCCTGAAAACGTTGCAGGTTGGTGAGGATGTATTCTTTTTCCACTTTCTGGACGATGTCGTTCAGCATGACGTTTTCTTTGGGAGACGGGACCGGCTTGGAGTGCGATTGGATGCTGATGGGCACGTGCGTGGGAAGGATGACATTGTCCGCCAGGAGCGCGGCGCTCCGAAGGGCGTTCTGCAGTTCCCGGATGTTTCCCGGCCAGCGGTAATGTTCCAGGAGTTCCAAGGTCTCCGGCGCCAGGCTGAGGCCCGTTTTTCCGAATTGCCGGCCGAAACTGGTGACGATGCGGTTCACCAGCGCTTTTAAATCCTCCGGACCGCGTTCCCGCAGCGGCGGCAGTTGGAGGAGGAAGACTTTCAGACGATGGAACAGGTCTTCGCGGAACGTGCCGCGGGCCACGGCGGCGTCCAGGTCGGCGTTGGTGGCCGCCACGATGCGGACATTGAGCGTGAGGGGGCCCTTTCGCCCTCCCAGGCGTTCGATGGTGGGTTCTTGCAGGAACCGCAGGAGTTTGGCCTGGATGGCGAGAGGGAGGTTCCCGATCTCGTCCAGGAAAAGGGTTCCGTTCTGGGCCGATTCGAACTTGCCGGGCTTGGAGGTGTCGGCGCCGGTGAAGGCCCCTTTTTCATAGCCGAACAGTTCGCTCTCGATGAGAGATTCCGGGAGGGCGGCGCAGTCCACCACGATGAACGGCTGCGACCGGCGCGGGCTCCGCTGATGTATTTCCCGGGCGATGACTTCTTTGCCCGTGCCGCTCTCCCCCAGGATCAGCACCGTGAGATCGGTGGGAGCGACTTTCTCCACCAACGCCAGCGCCCGTTTCATCTCCGGCCCTTCGGCGACCACGTCCTGCACCAGCGGGGTTTCTTTGGCCGCGGTCTGTCGCGCGGCCGGCGTCCGCTGGGAGATTTCCCCCAACGCCAGCGCCTGCTTTACGATGGATTTGAGATGTTCGGTGTCGAGCGGTTTGATGAGGTAGTCGTACGCGCCCAGTTTCATGCATTCCACCGCGGACGTGACGGTCTGATACGCGGTCATGATCAGCACCGGCAGGTGGGGATGCGTCTCCCTCAGCCGCCGCAGCGTCTCCACGCCGTCCATCCCGGGCATGCGGAGGTCCAGGAAGACCACGTCCGGTTCCTGTTTTTTCAGCACGCGGAGGCATTCCATGCCGTTGGCGGCGGAGACGACGTCGTAGCCCAGTTCCCCCAGCACGCGGTGGAAGATCATGCCTACGTTGGGTTCGTCGTCCACAACGAGGATCTTGGCGGGTTTGGCCTGGGTCATGGCGCGGTTTTCTCCAGCGGGAATTGAAGACGGAACGCCGTGGCCGGCTCGGAGACGAGGGTGATTTTCCCCCCGTGGCTTTCCACCACGCGTCGGGCGATGGCAAGGCCCAGTCCCGTGCCGCGTTCCTTGGTCGTAAAAAACGGTTCGAAGATGCGTTCCCGCACGTCCTCCGGGACGGGAGCTCCGGAGTTCGATATTTCGACGACCACCCCGTCCGGCGCCCGTTCCGTTTTCAGGCCGATGGCGCCGGGGCCCTCCATGGCTTCCAAGGCGTTGTCGAGCAGGTTGTTGACCACTTCTTCCAGGAGGTCCTTGTCGATGGGCACCGGCGGCAATCCGGCGGCGTATTTCTTGTCGAGAGACACCTCCTGGATCTTGCAGCGGGAAGCGATGTTCGCCGCGGCCTTGTCGAGGAAGGAGTTGATGTCTTCCGGCCGGAGGTTGGGCGTGTAGGAGCGGGAGAATTCGATGAAGTCGCGCGTCATCTTGTCGAGGATTTTGACTTTGTCCTCGATGGCCATGGAGACGTCGTGTTTTTCGTCTTTTTCCGGGAACTTCGATTTCAGATATTGGGAGCACATCAGGATCACGTTGAGCGGATTGCGCATGCGGTGGGCGAGCCAGCCGGCCATGGAACCCACCGCGGCCAGCTTCTCCTTTTGGATGAGCTCGTCCTGGGCCGACCGCAGTTGTTCGGAAAGCATCTGTTTCTCCAGACAGCGCCGCACCGAGGCCAGCAAGGCATCCTGGGTGAAGGGTTTGGTGATGTAGTCGTAGGCGCCGAAACGCAACGCCTCCAGGGCGGATTGCAGTCCGCCGAAGGCGGTCATGAGGATGATCTCCGTTCGGGGGTATCGGGGCCGCGAGGCCTTCAGGAAGGCCAGCCCGTCCATGACGGGCATGTTGATGTCGGAAAGGACCAGTTGGAAAGATTTTTTTTCAAGCCGCTCCAGCGCTTCCTGGCCGTTTTGGGCGGTGTCCACGTCGGCGTAGCCGCCGTCCTGCAAGAAGTCGAGACAGAGTTCCCGGGAGATGAGCTCGTCGTCAACGATCAGGATGCGGGGCGCGGCGGCGGAGGTCATCGGCGCGGGGTTTAGGTGGTCGGCCGGCGGCTCTGGGGTCTTCGCCGCCGGACAGCGGCGGGGATCTCGCGGAGGTCAGCCATCGAAACGGTATCCGAACCCGAGGATGGTTTTGATCTTTTTTCCGTGGGATCCCAGTTTCCGCCGCAGATGGCGGATGTGCACGTCGATGGTGCCGGTGGTGGCGGGGGCGTCGTACCCCCACACCGAGGTGAGGAGGTTCTGCCGGTTCATCGCCTTGCGGTGGTTCTGGATGAGCGTCACCAGGAGGTCGAATTCTTTGGGCGTCATGGGGACGCTCCGGTTCTTGACTTTGACGACGTGCATGTCCATGTCGATCAGCAGATCGCCCGATCGGAGGAGTTTCGCCTCCGGCATGGCGCGGTCGAAACGGCGGAACAGGGCCTTGATGCGCGCCAGGAGTTCCCTCTGGCCGAAGGGTTTGGTCATGTAGTCGTCCGCCCCCATCTCCAGCCCCATCACCTTGTCCATCTCCTTGTCCTGCACGGTGAGCATGATGATGGGGATGTGACGCGTCTGTTCGTCCAGCCGCACCTGGCGGCAGAATTCCAGCCCGCCGATGGACGGGAGCCACACGTCGAGGATGATGAGGTCCGGGCGGGCCTCGTAAAGTTTCTTGAAGCCCTCGTCGGTGTTGTTGGCGGTGAGGGCCTGATAGCCGTGTTCCTCCAAAATGTCCGATGCCAGCTGACACAGTTGAACGTCGTCGTCCACCACCAGGATTTTCTTTTTCACGGTCCCTCGCTCTCCTATAACGTCGTCGGCGGTCGTTCCTCGGGAGGCTTGCGGCGTTCCGTGACGTGCACGCTCTTCCCGAAGGATTTGGCATAGGTCTTCAGTTCGCTGGCCAGGGAACTGATTTCGCCGGGATGTTCGAATTCGCGGTCGTGGCTGTTCACGATGACCATGGCGATGCCCATCAGCGGCGTCTGGACGACCTGGCCCTGGCGGTTCTTGGCCATGATGTGGCCCTGCCGCCGGTCCGACTCGTCGTAAAGGTTGGGGATCATGGAATCGAAACGGCCGATGATGTCGTCGCAGATTTTTTGGACCCGGTCCGGATGGGCGACCAGGACGAAGTCGTCGCCTCCGATGTGCCCGACGAACGAGGGGCCTTCCCCCCCGCCCGCCTCGACGGCGGAGAGCGCCGCCGAAGCCCCCGCCACACCGAGACCGACGACGAGCACGTCGACCGTCTCGTCGAAGGAGGAAATCGAGCCGGCGTCGAGGATCTCGGTCTGCATGGGGACTCCGTCGATGAGGTG
>JAKLDV010000078.1 GCA_022703335.1 Elusimicrobiota bacterium | reverse complement strand
ATGGCGCCGAGAATGGTGTCGGTCTTTTTGTCCTTCACGGTGGCGAGCAGTTTCACGGCGGTCAGGTCGAGTTTCAGCCTCCGGAAAAGCTGGGTGTGTTTCACCTGACCCGCCATGACGGCTTCCTCGACGCCGGCGTCCCGGAAGAACGCGAGGGTCTTCTTGATCTGTCCCAGGGAGAACCATTCGAGCCGGTCGACCCGTTTTTCCAAGGCCGGGTCGGTCTCCTCCCGGATGGCGGCCGCCACGACGGCGCGGCCCTGCCGTTTGGCCTCTTCGGCCACCAACAAGGGGAACTGGCTGTTGCCAGCAATGATGCCCAGGGGTTTCATGGGAAAGGGGGTCCGGGGGGCCGATGGGGAGGTGGACGTCTCAGGCGCCCTCGGCTTCCAGGTCTTTTTCAATGATTTTGACGGGCGGCCGGCAGAGGCCGTGGGACGGCTTTTTGAGGAAATCCGCGAAGAGGCGGACCTCCTTGGGCATGTGGTGCTTTTCAATCTGGGCCACCGCCTCCGGCAGGTTGAGTCCCGAGAGGAAGGCGATCTTGTAGGCGTTCTTGAGGGCGCTGAGGGATTCCGGAGAGAGGCCCCGTCGGCGCAGGCCGACGACGTTAAGGCCGACGATGACGGCGCGGTCCCCCTGCGTCATGCAGAAAGGGGCCACGTCCTGCGCCACCATGGAGCCGCCGCCCAGCATGGCGCCCTGCCCGATGCGGACGTATTGATGGATCGCCACCAGCCCTCCCAGCACCGCGCTGTCTTCCACGTGCACGTGTCCCGCCAGGGTGGCGACGTTGGCCATGATGACGTTGTTCCCCACCACGCAGTCGTGCGCCACGTGGCTGTAGGCCATCAAAAGGCAGTTTTCTCCCACCACGGTCTCGCCGCTGGCCGTGGTGCCGCGGTTGACGGTGACGCATTCGCGGATGACGGTGTGCGCGCCGATGCGCACATGGGTCTTCTCCCCCTTGTATTTCAGGTCCTGCGGCGGCGTGCCGACGAAGGCGTGGGGGTGGATCTTGCAGTGCGTCCCTAGGCGGGCGTGTTCCACGATGGCGTGGGCCCCGATCGAGACGTGCGGCGCGATCTGGACGTCCGGGCCGATGACGGCGTAAGGACCGATGACGACCCCCTCCCCGATTTTGGCGGAGGGGTCCACGATCGCGGTGGGGTGTATGTGGGCCGGGTGCGGGGAATGGGTTTCGGTCATGAAAGGGGGCCTCTAGGCGTTGCTTTGAGGTTCGATGATGGCGAACATGAATTCCGCTTCCGTGACCATCTCGTCCTTGACGAACGCCTCCCCGCGGGCTTTGCCCACGCGGCCGCCGCCGCGAAGGATCTCCACCCGCAGTTCCAGCTGGTCCCCCGGGACGACGGGTTTTCGGAATTTGACCTTGTCGATGCCCATAAAGAAGGCCAGTTTGTTTTTCAGTTCCGGTTTGCTGAGCATGAGCACACAGGCCGCCTGGGCCATGGCTTCCACGATGAGGACGCCCGGCATGATGGGCTGGCCGGGGAAGTGCCCCTGGAAAAACGGTTCGTTCCCCGAGACGGATTTATACCCCGTGATCTTTTTGTCCGGTTCGACGATGACCGCCTTGTCCACCATCAGGATCGGATAGCGGTGAGGGATGATCTTCATGATGTCCGTGGTCCCCAACATTTTCGGGGCCGGGGTTTGCGGGGCGGCTGTGTCTTGCATTGAGGAAGTCCTCCGTGAGTTGACTGAAATCTTTAACGGTTGATGGCGGCGGTTTCGAGCTGGGCGGCGAGCTGTTTCACCAGGTTCACGTTGTACCCGTGCCCCGGCCGGACGGTGGTTATTTTGGCCAGGAGCGGGTATCCCAGCAGGGAAAGGTCGCCGAGGAGGTCGAGCGTCTTGTGCCGCACGAACTCGTCCGGAAAGCGCAGCGCTTTTTCCTTGTTGTGGATCTTGTCCATGCCGACCACGACGGCGTTGTCGAGGGAGCCGCCCCGCGCCAGCCCCTGGCGTTTGAGCGCCTCCACCTCGTAGTCGAAACAGAAGGTGCGTGCCGGGGAGATCTCCCGGACGAAGGCGTCGGTGGAAAAATGAAAAACGTAGTTCTGGCGCTGGATGAGAGGGTGTTTGAATTCGATGGTGGTCTCCAGGACCAATTCGTCGGCCGGCTCCACGCGGTATTCGGTCTCCCCCCCTTTGTAGACGAACGGGTCGGGACGGAGATAGGTCCGGTGTTTGTTCTGGTCGCGCACACCGGCCGCCCGGAGGGTTTCGATGAACGGACGTGCGCTGCCGTCGGCCACCGGAGGTTCGTTGGCGTTCACCTCGATGGCGAGGTTGTCGATCCCCAGCCCGGAGAGGGCCGCCAGCACGTGTTCCACGGTATGCACGCGGGCTTCGTGGTCCTTTTCCCCGCCCAGGCTCAGGGTGGTGCCGCGGATCACGCTGGAGACGATGCGGTAGGAAGCGGGCAGTCGCGGTTTGCCGGGGAGGTCGGAGCGGACGAACACGATGCCGGAATCTTCCGGCGCGGGCTTGAACACCAGGTGGCAGCGGTTGCCCGTGTGCAGGCCGACGCCTTTGTACACGGCTTCTTTTCCGATGGTGCGTTGCGGTTCTTGGGAGGGGACGAGCGGCATGAGGTTAAAGGGACAGTTTCTTCTTCAACTTTTTGAGTTCTTCGAGGAGCTCGGGAAGTTTTCGGACGGCGGCCAGGGTTTTCAGTTCGTCCTTCAGCGGCTGGGCGGGCACGCCCCAGACGACCTCGCGGGGTTTGATGTCGTGGGAGATGCCGCCTTTGGCCCCGCAGACGACCCCGTCGCCGATGGAGAGATGTCCGGCCACGCCCACCTGGGCGGCGAGGGTCACGTAATTGCCCATTTTCACCGAGCCGGCCACCCCCGTCAAGGCCACGAGGATGCAGTGTTCGCCGATCTCGACGTTGTGGGCCACCTGCACCAGGTTGTCGATCTTCGTGCCGCGTCCGATGCGGGTCTTCCCCGTGGCGGCGCGGTCCACGGTGCTGTTGGCCTGGATCTCCACGTCGTCGCCGATTTCCAGGGTGCCCACCTGCGGGATCTTGTAATGGCGGCCTTCGTGGAGGGCGAAACCGAACCCGTCCGCCCCGAGCACCACCCCCGGCTGGAAAATGCAGCGGTCTCCGACGGTGACGCGTTCGCGGATGACCACGCGGGGATAGAGGAGGCCGTTTTTCCCCACGCGGCTGTCTCGGCCGATATAGCAGTGCGGATAGATCACGGTGTTGTCGCCGACCTGGGCGTTCTCCTCGATGATCGTGTGGGCGCCGACGGTCACGCCGGCGCCGAGGCGGGCGGTCTTCGCGATGACGGCCGTGGGATGGATGCCGGTCGGATGGCGCAGGCGTTCCTTTTCCAAAAGTTCCAGCACGCGGGCCCAGCCGTAGGGAGGGTTCTTGACGACGACCGCGTTTTTCCCGCCGGGGTCCACGCCGGGCGGGAGGATGACCGCCCCGGCGCGCGTGGCCTTGAGCTGCCCGGTGTATTTGGCGTTGCCGAGGAACGAGATCTCTTTCTCCGTGGCTTCGGCCAGGCTGGCGGCGCCCTCGATGACGACGTTCCCGTCGCCCGCCACGGCGCCTCCGATCAATTTCGCGATTTCCGATAACGTCATTCGCATGGAAAGCCGCTCCTTATTTGGCCGCGTCGTCCGGGAGGCCGCGCACGCGCCGCCGCAGTTTTTCGGTCAGATCCATGGCGTTCTGGCCGTAGAGGATGCTGTTCTTGTCCACCACCAGGCTGATGCCCTGTTCCTCGGCCAGTTGAACGAGCGCGCTGTAGAGTTTCCCGAAGATCTGCAGGCTGCGCCGTTCCTCAAATTCTTTCAGGGATTGCACCGCCTGCCGGCGGGCCTCTTCCAGCCCGGTTTCTTTTTCAGCCAGGGCCTTCTCCCGTTGCACCAGGGTTTCGTTGACGGCCGTGATGGAACCGGAACTGATGCCCAGGTCCATGGCCAGGCTCTTGGCGGGCGGTTCCCCGGCGGCGGTGTCGGTGGAGGTTTCTTCGCTGTTTTCCGTGACGGTCTCGGTGGAGGCCGCCGCGGCCGCCTGGGCCATGCCGGCCTGCATCTCCTTCAGGGTGGCCCGCAAAATGGAGAGTTGTTCCTTCAGGTCCGCCAGCTCCTTTTCCCGGTCGGCCAGGACGGCGCGTTTGTCGGCCAGTTCCCGGTAATATTCCTCCTTGGCCTTTTGTGTTTCGGGATATTCCTGGAAAACGGCTTCCATGTCCACGTAACCGACGGTGCTTCCGCCGCCCGACCCGCCGCGGCCCAGAGGGATTTCCAAGGCGGAGACGTGCGAGGACAGGGCGATGAATCCCAGCAGGGGAAGCGCGATGAGCGTTTTTTTCATTGTTTTCTTTTTATTGAGTGGCTTGGCGGCCGTCGAACGCAAGGCACTATTTTACACAAACTCCGGCGCGGTGTCGAGCGTCCGGACGCTTAAAAAATGTTTCCGATGGTGAAATAGAACTGGCTGATCTGCTCTCCCGGCCGGTGGTTCAGGCCGTAGCCCCAGTCGAGGCGGATCGGGAAAACGGGCGTTTTGAAGCGTATGCCGAACCCCACGCCGGAACGCATCTGGTTCTCCTGGCGGCCGATGCGGAGGTCCACCTGGTCGGCGTGGCTCCAGCTTCCGCCGGCGTCCGCGAAGAAGGCGCCCTGGAGGATGGTGCGGTTCCGTTCCTGGACGATGGGGAACTTGTATTCCGCGTTGAAGACCATCATCACGCGCCCATAGTCCTCCGGGCCGATCTCTCCGAAATCGTAGCCGCGCACGGTGTCCACGCCGCCCATGACGAAGCGTTCCGAGATGGGCACTTCCTTGGACGGGGCGAAGTGCCGGACGTAACCGCCGCGGCCGGCGAGGCTGAAGACGAACTTCCAGAACGTCGGGACATAGAGGGCGCTGGAAAGCTGGGGTTTGTAAAAGTTCATGTCCCCTCCCAGCGGTCCGCCGGCCACCTGCACAGAGGCGCTGTTCCGCATGCCGCGGGAGGCGTCGAAGATGTTGTCGCGCGTGTCGAGCACGATGCCGTTGGTGAGGCTGGAGGTGATGTCCTCCGACGGGGAGATGTCGTTGATGTGTTCGGAATCGATGTCGTAGATGCGGACCTCTTCGTAGCTGTAGTTGTGGATGAGAGAAAGCTGTTCGGTGATCCGCGGTCCGAGTTGGAGGGAGAATCCGCGCCGGCCTTCCCGGTAGGCGGTGCTGTCCGTGCCGAAGGGGCGTCGGCGCACGGTGTCGAACACGCTGACGCCGAAGCTCATGCGTTTGCCGAGGAACCACGGGTCGGTCCAGCCGATCTCGTAATTTTGTTTGCGTTCGCCGAACTCCCACAGGAGGTTCAGCCGCTGGGCCCGGCCGAAGAGGTTGATGTGCTGGAGCTGAAGGGTGCCGAGGAGCCCGTCCACGCTGGAAAAACCGGCGCCGGCGGAGAGGATGCCCGGTTTGCCCTCCATCACGGAGAAGACGATATCGGCGCGCGTGGGAGAACGCGGCTGTTGCACGTCCACCTGCACATCGTCCAGAAAACCGAGGTTGTATATCTTTTCCACGGAGCGGCGCACCCGGCCGGCGGCGAAAACGTCCCCCTCTTTCAGCAGGATCTCCCGGCGGATCACCTGTTCCTTGGTGTAGGTGTTCCCGTCGATGTAGATGCGGTCCACGTAGACCACGGAACTTTCGGTGATGTCGAAGCGGATGTCCACCTGGCCGTTGTCGTCGTCGAAGGCCTGGGTGATGTTGTTGGGAACGATCTCCGCCCGCAGGTAGCCCTTGTCGGCGTAAAGGTTCTGAATGTTCTGAAGGGACTCGTCCATGCGGTCCTGGCGGTAGAGTTTCCCGCTCTTCAGGGTGATGGCCTTCCGGAGGGTCTTTTGGTCGAAGAGGGTGGCGCCTTCAAAGGTGAACTGGCCCACGCGGTACCGCCGGCCTTCGACGATGTTCAGCGTGAGAGAGACCCGGGTGTGGTCCTCGTTGAAGTCCCGGGCCGGCGGGCTGAGGGAGACCTCCAGGAACCCCTTGTTCTGATAGAACTTCTTGACCTCGTCGAGGTCTTCCCGCAGGCTGTCCTCCTTGAACACTTTTTTGCGGCGGGTCTTTTTCATCAGGCGGCGTATCTTGCCGGCGGAGACGGTCCTGTTGCCGACGACCTCGACGGCCTTGATCATCACCCGGTCGCCCTCTGTCATGAAGAACGTCAGGATGGTTTTGCGTTTTTTGGGATCGAGCGATGTGAAATATTCGACCTTGGCGTCGGCGTACCCTTCGTCCCGGTAGATGCTGAGGATCTTTTGGACGTCCTGGGCCACCTTGAAACGGTCGTGGGGTTCTCCGGGTTTGGAGGCGAGTTCGTCGCGGAATTTGCGGGCCGGCAGTTTGAGGTTCCCTTTGAAATCCACCCGTTTGATGATGGAGCGTTCTTTCACACGGAAGATGACGCGCACCCGGGCCAGGCCCTGGGCGTCGGTGGGACCGGGGGCGTCCTCCAGGGCCACCTGAACGTCGTCGAAGAGGCCGGTTTCCAGGAGACGGTCCACATCGGCCCGGAAGGCGGGATCCACCACCACGTCGCCCTTGCGAATTTTGACTTTGCCGAGGACGGTGCGTTTCTTCACCGACTGGTTCCCTTCCACCGTCACTTCGGCGATCATTTGCCGGGTTTCCAGGGCCGGGAGGCGCATCGGTTTCAAAAAGAGGAGGGTGACGGCCAGAAGGCAGGCCGCGCCGAGGCGAAGGCGGAGACGGGAGACGGGAGACGGGGTCATCGTGTTGGTTGGCCGGAGGGAGGGGTCGGCTGGTTTTTGTCCTTTGGCGCGGGCGGTTTCGGCTGGCCGAAACGCCACTGGTTTTCCAGGATGGCCTGGCGGTTGGGCGGCTGGCCCAGGAGCTTTTCGGTGTCGAGCTCCGTGCTGGCGCGCAGGTGGAGGTTCCCCCGGATGCGGTAGACGAGCTCGATTTCGTCGCGGAAAAAAAGCTGGTTTTGCATTTGGTCCATTTTGAATTTGTAGAGTCCGAAGACGCGGTTGCTCAGCTGCATGCCGGCGGAGGCGCCGGTGCCCTGAAGCAGGTTGAGGATGTCTCCCCGCGGCACGGGGGTGGCGCGGGCGGGCGTCTGTACCAGCTGGCTGTCTTCGGGTTCATAGATGGGATATAGGATATCAATTCCGAAGCGTTGGGCAATACGGCTGGCGAGCGGTCCGGCGGTGGAGCCGAGGAGTTGGACGAGCCCCGCGCGCAGCAGCTGGTCCCGTTCCAGCGGAGTGAACTGGTCTTCGGACAATCCCAGCGTCTTCTTGGCGACCTGGTCGGAACTCCATCCGGGGTTGTTGCGGGAGAGAAAACGGGGCTGGAGTTCGCCGAGCGGGGCGCGGTCCACGATCATGGTGATGGTGTCGGGCGTGGGGACGCCCCGGTCGAGGATGATGGCCGCCCGGTCCGCTTCCGTCCAGAGATAGGGGACGGTGGCGCGGTCGGCCACGGCGGCGCGGGTGTCCGTCACCACTTCAAACCCGCCCTGTTTGATCTGGTAGGATTGGCCCAGATAGCTGATGACGCCGCGGGAGGTGTCGATCCGTCCGGCCGCGCGGATGTCTTTGCGGGGACCGAACACCCGCACGTTTCCCTTGACCTGGACGTTGACGAACTCGTTGCGGTACCAGGTGTCGTCGGCGGTTTTGAAGAGCACGTCCCAGTTCAACTCGTTCCAGAAATCGTAATACCATGAACCGCTCTTCAGCGCCACCTTTTTCGCCGGCGGGTAGGTGAATTGGGTGTCTTCCAGAATGATCGTGCCGCGGAGCGTCTGTTCGCCGTCCGGACCGGTGAGGGCGAGATAGACCATCGGACTGCCGCGGGAGACGTTCTCCAGGGATTCGCGGAGGAGAGAGAATCGTTTGAGAAGGGGGCCGGGCGGCACGGCCAACTGGGGTATCTCGATGGAAATGCCGGGGCGGCCGAGGGATTCCGCCGTGAGGTTGTAATCCGTGATGTCGAAACCGTCCAGCCCGAGATCTCCCCGGATGAGGAGTCGCCCGTGGCCGACTCGGGCGGAAAGGTTTTCGAACACCAGCCGGTTGTCTCGGATGAGCAGTCGGGCGTTGAGGTCGGTGATCTCCCGGAAATATTTGCGGGCTTTCATCTCCGCGTTCTCCACCACGAGGTGTCCGCTCGTTTGCATGCCGCCGACGCCGGGGCGGAGGCGGAGTTCGCCGTGGAACGATCCTTTGGCGACGGCGCAGTCCGGCCAGAGGTCCTGGACGACGGCCATGTCCCCGTTGGCAATCTGCACCGAGAAGGACATCCCCTTGGCGGTTTCCGATTCGTCGGAAGAGACGGGGATCCTTCCGCCGCCTTTCAGAAGGTAGCGTCCTTTCCGAGCCGCTTCCAAATGGCTTATTTCCAGCAGGGAGCCGTTCCAGTAAACATGGGCGGTGGCGAGATCGAAGGGCAGCCGCCCGAACCGGCCTTTTTCACCGATGATGTCCCCCTCGATCTCCGGGGCCTGGGGAGAGCCTTTGCCCTTGACCCGGACGTTCAGCGAACCGTCGACGGGGAAATCCATGTCCGCCAAGCCGATGACGGTCTCCGCGTCCAGGCCGAGCCCTTCCACGTCGAACTCCCAGCGTTGCGGCCCGATCTCGCCTTGCACCCAGAACCGGCGCTGGCCCAGTTCGGTCAAGGTCAGGTTTTCGAAGTGCAGTTGCGGCCACTGGTTAAAATGAACCGCGCCCGCCAGCTGTTGCAGGGTCCCCGGAACCGGCGTGAAACGCAATTCCCGGCCGCTCCAGGAGAGGCGGGCCAAGTCCTGGTCGAAGCGGTGTTGGTTCACCCAGAGAGACAAGGCGCGCAGGTTACAATCGATCCGGGGGACGGGCGAATTTTTCCATTGACCGGCCAGCTCCATCCCGCCGAAAAAAGTTAACGGTCCCAGGTGCACGTTCCTCATGTCCCCGAGCATTTGAAAATGGCCCTGCCCGGCCTGTGTCATCAATATGCGGCTGCCGTTTTTCAGGCGGAAGAACCCGTCGGGCGTTTCCACGGTGAAGTCCGAAAATTGCAGTTCCTTGTTCTGCCACTGAACGGTCCCCTGCCATTTCCGCAACATGAAATTTCCGAAATTGTTTTCGCCGCCGGAGAACGTTCCGGAGAGCACGGGGCGGGTCAAGGGGCCCCGCCAAGTGAACCGGCCGTCCACCGGCAATTTCCAGTCGGGCTGGGCGCCGAAAAGATGGTGGACGGGGAACCCCGTCAAATTCACGGCCAGATCGATCTGGGGCGCGGAACGTTTCTCGGCATCGAACGACACCGTCCCCCTTCCCGCAAGGGAGGCGGGTTGGCCCGATGGCCCGGCGTGGATATCTTCGAGCTCCACCCGCTGGCCGTCCCAGCTTCCTTTCATCGAGATATCGAACGGCGCCCCAGTCCACGCGGCGTTTTTCCAAGTGATTCGGAAGGTGTTGCGCGGCGCTTTCCAGGGACCCTCCCAATTCAGGACGGCGTTGACGCGTCCCGAGCGCAGAAGCGGATGGGCCATCCCCCATCGCGGGGCCCACGCCGACATCTCGGCTTCCTGAACGAGGAGTTGCCCCCGCAGGGAACGTTGTCCGGGGTTGAGGGAGACCTCCGCTCGGAGATCCTCGCCGATGCGGAGTTCCGCGAGGCGGAGGTCGGTCCCGTCCCATTGGAATTTCCCGGACGCACTTCCCAGGCCGATCCCGTTCACCCAGAAGTTGGGCGAACGGAACTCGCCGTGGGGCCGTCCGGTGACCGTCGTGTCGCCGGCGGAAACATGCAGCTCCCCGTCCAAGGTGAGGGACGGAAGGACGAAGTGTTTGAATTGCGCCGTGAAAGAGGAGGGGACCGTCGTTTTTTTCCCTAGGGGCAGGGCTCCCTCCAGGTGAACGGAGCCCGAAGGCTGGGAGACGTCGAACCCCTTCAGACTCAAAACACCACCCGAAATTTTTGCGGCGCCACGGACCTTGTCGAACGGAAGGGAACCCCATTTCCCGCGTGTCCAGGTGACATCGGCCGTCCCCTCCCAGTTCGAAACTCCCTTTTGGGAGACGTTGAGATGGAAATCCCCGTTGATCTTTCCCTCCAGGGGCGCGTCGAGCAGGATCAAATCGCCGAGAAAACGGGCGTCCCCGTCCACGGCTTTTAATCGGGCGTCCCAACCGTGTCGGTCCGCCCAACGCAGTTGACCCTCCCACGCCGAGCCCACGCGCCACGGGGAGAGCGCGAATTCCTCGTTTGTCCAGTGCACATCCGTGTGGGCATCCACGGGGTCGCTCGTGCGGCGCAGCTTTAAGACGTTCAAATCTCCCGTTCCCGTAAAAACCGGCGCGGCCGCCGTTCCGGACAGGCGGCCGTCGAAATCAATGGAGCCTGAAATTTCCGGATAACGTTCCAGCAGCATGGGCAGGTCTCGGACGGGCATGCGTTTGACGGAGGCCTGCAGGGAGAGGGTCCGTTCCGGTCCTTCCACCGTGCCGTTCGCCGAGAGGGTCATGCCGCTGGGCAGGGACAACTCCAGTTCCGACAGGACGGTTTTTTCGGGAGAGAAGGAGGCGTTCAGTCGGAAAAGGTTGCTGAGGTCTTGGATGAGGAGCTGTCCCTTTTTGAACGAGAGCCGTCCGGAGATGGGAGCTGTTTCCTTGTGGACGCCCCAGGCGAAACGGTCCACTTTGAGGAAGCCGTCCGCTTCCAGGGTGCGGAGATCGAAGGCGGGGCCTTTCCGGAGGCGTGCTTTGCCGCTCACCGTGCCGGAGATGTTTCCCCACCGGTTCAGTCGCGCCCATTCCCCCATCTCGAGGCCGTTCGCCCGCAAGGTCCACAGGGAACGGACTTCTTCCGTCGGTGTGGAGGGGTCCGGGAGCGGTTCCTGGGAGAAAAGGAGCCGCCCATTGAGGAAAGAGGTCTCCCCCTCCCACCTTCCCGGGTGACCTTGGAGAGAGACCGTCAGGGAGGGCAGCGCGATGCCGGCCCATTTGGCATCGCGCAACGAAACGTGCGCGGTCGTTTCATGGGCCGTCGGGGGACCGGTCACGCGTGCG